>DASYQZ010000111.1:0-23859 GCA_036004865.1 Vicinamibacterales bacterium | reverse complement strand
TGGTTCGCGGACGCGGACGTCGACGGTCTCGCCGACAATCTCGATCAGTGTCCGGCATCGGATCGGCGTCCGACCGTGATCATCGATGGCGATAACACGGCCGTCGCCAACGTCATGTTCACGAGCGGCTGCACGATCGCCGATCTCGTGCTCGCCGAGGCGGCAGGCGCGCGCAATCACGGCGGGTTCGTGAGCGGGCTTGCGCATCTGCTGAATGCGTTGCGCGATGCCGGCATCATCACCGGCGCCGAAAAGGGCCGGATGCAGAGCACGGCTGCGCATTCGTCGCTCCCGTGAGCGGCAGTTGAGGAGGGGCGGCCCTTTGCCGTCCCTCCGATCTTTGTGATTCAATTTCGAGGGTGAACGTTCAGAGGCTTCTGGGCGGCGTCCTTCTCCTGCTCGGCGCCGGCTTCCTCGTCGCGAACGCACGGCTCATCCTCGAATACGTCCGGTTCCTGCGCCGCCGGCCGGGCGCGCTGCTCGTCTGGCCCAGCCCGAAGCCGCCGTACTACGGCGTGGCCCTCGCGATCGGCGTGATGATGGGCGTGCTCGTGTTCTACAAACTGGTGTACCTGCGGCAGCAGGCGTTCGGTGAAATCATGATGTTCGCCTACTACGCCTACCTGACGCCGTTGAGCCGGCGGATCGGCCGCGGGTTCTACGAGGACGGGATCTGGGCGGACAACGCGTTCATCCCGTATCACGAGATCGGCGGCATCAGCTGGCGCGAAGGCGAGCGCGAGGTCGCGCTCATCGTCATCTCGCGGCTGCGCAATCTTGCACGCCGTCTCATCGTGCCGGGCGACAAGTACGGCGCCGCGCGGCGCCTGCTGCGGGACAAGATCGGCGAGCACGAGATCCACTTCATGGGCACGGGACTGGACCTTGGCGCCCACGACGAACGGGATGAGGCGTAGCGCAGCCCTTTAGCGCTGCCCGTGTCGCGCCGATAACTGGAGAGCTATGGCAGCCAGAGCAACGTGGAAAGGTTTCCTGAAGATCAGCCTGGTGAACATCCCGATCAAGGTGTTCCCGGCGACGGAATCGAGCGCGACGATCTCCTTCAATCAGCTCCACGGCGAGTGCCAGACGCGCATCCAGCAGAAACGCTGGTGCCCGCACTGCAACCGCGAGGTGCCGAACTCGGAGATCGTCAAGGGCTACGAGTTCGAGAAGGGGCGCTACGTCATCATGTCGGAGGAGGACTTCGACAAGGTGCGGACGGAATCGACGCGCGTCATCGACCTGGTGCAGTTCGCCGACGACTCGTCGATCGATCCGATGTACGTCGATCGCACCTACTACCTCGCGCCGGACGGCGGCGTCGCGTCCGACGCGTTCGCCGTGATGCGCGACGGGATGAAAGGGAAGGTCGGCGTCGGCAAGCTCGCGCTGTACGGGCGCGAGTACCTCGTCGCCGTCAAGCCGCACGAGCGTGGCATCATCATGTACACGCTGCACCACGCGGCGGAAATCCGCAGCATCGACGCCGTCGAGGAATTGAGCTCGGTCCCCGCGAAGGTGAAGCCAGAGGAGATCAAGCTGGCGAAGCAGGTGATCGAAACGTTCGAAGGACCGCTGAACCTCTCGGACTACAAGGACGAGTATCGCGAAGGGCTGCAGCGCATCATCGACGCGAAGATCGCCGGCGAGGAAATCGTCGCGCCGGCCGCCGAAGCGCCGCCGCGCGTCGTCAATCTGATGGAAGCGCTCAAGAAGAGCCTCGACCGCGTGAGCGCCGCGAAGAAGAAGCCGGCGAAGGTCGCTGTCGCGAAAGTCGAGAAGGCTGCTGCGCCGAAGAGAAAGCGCGCCTAGAACTTCGATCCGAGCCAGGCGACGAGGCCGGAATCGGTCGCCATCGGATCGCCGAGCCACTGCGGCGGCACGAGCCACACGAACGCGAGAATCGCGATGACCCAGAGATCGTAGGGCAACGTCGCGCGCTCGTCGGTCCAGAAGAACGCGCGGTTGAAGAAGCCGGCGGCGCCGTCCCGCGTCGGCATCGGGTGATTGTTCAGCGCCAGATACGTGTAGTAGATCCGGTTGGCCACCGCCAGAATCGACAGTACCAGAATCACCCACAGCACGCCGGCCATGCGATTGGTGGCCGCGCCGATCATGAACAGCACGATGCGCTCGGGACGCTCCATGAAGCCGACCTTGCACTTGTGGACGAGCGACTCGGCGCGCGCGCGCGAGTAGCTGGTCATGATCGAGAAGATCAGCGCCAGCGCCGCGACCATCACATAGTCGCTGCGTCCCAGCTTCGAGTACAGAAAAATCAGGCCGGTGAGGAGCGCGAGATCCGAAAAGCGATCGAGGGTCGAATCCCAGAACGCCCCGAACTCCGACACCGTGTCGGTCAGGTGGGCGACCTTGCCGTCGATGAAATCGAAGATATTGGCGACGAGCATGATGACGAACGCCAGCATGAACTTCCCGAAGCCGAGCGCCCAGGCGGCGGCGACGTTGATGATGACGCCGATGAGCGTGAGCGTGTTCGGATGGATGTGCAGCTTCACGCACGCGTTGATGATCGCGCGCAATGGAAACATGCAGATCCTGCCGATGAGCCCGGTGAACGTCGGACGTGGACGCGGAGCACGACCGTTCACGCTCGTCACCGAACTGACGGGGACTGCAGGGCTTATAATGGACGGTTCAGGCACAGACGAAAGACGCGACATAGTAGCGTATGGCCATCCACGAACTCAAGGAGCAGATCGGCAGGTTGCCCGAGCAGCCCGGGGTGTATCTGTACTTCAACGTGGACGGCGACACGATCTATGTCGGGAAGGCGCGCGCGCTGCGCGACCGGGTGCGCAACTATCTCGGGGGATATGGAACGGATGTGAAGCGCGACGCGCTGCTCGATGAAGTCGCGCGGCTCGAGGTCATCGTCACCGACTCGGTGGTCGAGGCGCTCGCGCTCGAAAACAACCTGATCAAGCAGCGGACCCCGAAATACAACATCCTGCTGCGCGACGACAAGAATTACCCGTATCTGCAGCTCACGACGAACGAGGCATTTCCGCGCGTGCTCGTCGCCCGCCGCGTCGAGCGGGACGGCAGCTTCTACGCCGGACCATTTCTGCCCGCGCATTTCGCGCGCCGGACGATGAGCCTGACGCACAAGCTGTTCGGCATCCGATCGTGCAACGAGGTGATTACAGGCAAGCGCGGCCGGCCGTGCCTCGAATACGACATCAAGCGGTGCATCGCGCCGTGCGTCGACTCGATCTGCACGCCGGGCGAATACGCGGGCGCCGTGGCGATGACGCAGATGTTCCTGGAAGGGAAGAACGAGGAGCTCATCAAGACGCTCCGCACGCGGATGCTCGACGCCGCGGCAGGCGAGCGCTTCGAGGAGGCGGCGCAGCACCGCGATGCGATGCGCACGGTGCAGACGCTGCAGGATCGCCAGCAGAAGATGGCGACCGCCGAGCTCGGCCATCGCGATGTGTTCGGGCTGAAGCTCGGACCGGCCGGCGTCGCGATTCAGGTGTTTCAGGTGCGCAGCGGACGCGTCATCGAGCGCGTGGAGCTCGGCACCGAGGACGCCGACAAGGCTATCGGGGGCTCGCGCGAGGGCGAGGTGCTGGCGGCCGCCATGCAGCAGTTCTACGAGCTGCGCGGGGCGCCGCCCGAGATTCATGCCCCAGCCGAGCCCGACGAGCGCGAGGCGCTGGAGACGTGGCTGTCCGATCGCGCCGGCCGCCGCGTGCGGATTCTCGTGCCGCAGCGGGGCGAGAAGCGCGGCTTCGTCGATCTCGCGAACCGCAACGCCGCGCTCGTCTATCAAACGCGGTTCAATCAGACGAGGGCCGCACAGTACGACGCGCTCGAGACCCTGCAGCAGGTGCTCGCGCTGGCAGCGCTGCCACGCCGCATCGAGTGCTTCGACATCTCGACGATTCAGGGGAGCGAGACGGTCGCATCGATGGTCGTGTGCGAGGACGGCCGGATGCGGCGTGGCGACTACCGGAAGTTTCGAATTAGAGGACAGCAGCGCCTGCGGCCACCCCGAGCCGCGGACATGGGAATCCGCGGCTCGATGTCAGCGACAGCTCGCGCCGACGAGGCGGGGCCCCCAACGCGGCAGCCGCGTTGGGGTGCCAGTGGGGCCCCGGCGCCAGTGGAAGAAAGTAGGTTCCTGTCCGCAGAGTCCGCAGCGCCGTCCGTGAACGATGACTTCGCGGCGATGCACGAAGTCGTACTGCGGCGCTATCGCAAGCTGCTCGAGCTTGGGGGGCCGTTTCCCGATCTCGTGTTGATCGACGGCGGCAAAGGGCAATTGACCGCGGCGTACACGGCGCTCGAGGAGCTGGGTCTCGCGAATCTCGTCGCAATCGGCATCGCGAAGAAGGAAGAGCTGCTCTACACGCGGGATCGCGAGGATCCGATCGCGCTGGCGCCGACCGACCCGGCGCTGCTGCTGCTGCAGCGAATTCGCGACGAGGCGCATCGCTTCGCGGTCACGTTCCACCGGCGGGCGCGCGCGATGCGCGATCTGCGCTCGGAGCTCGATCGCGTGCCGGGCATCGGACCGCGTCGTCGCCGGACGCTGTTGACGACGTTTGGAAGTCTCGCGGGCGTCAGGCGCGCGACGCGCGAAGAGCTGGCGGCGGTGGTCGGCGCGAAAACCGCCGACGCCGTTCTTGCGTTTTTCGCAAGTCGGCCGTAGGCTGTCGGTTGTAGCCACCAGTCGACGGTCAGCTGTGAACTTCCCGTGGATAACAACGTCGCGCAAATCTTCATCGCCTTCATCGTCCTGCTGTTCTCGCTGACCGTCCACGAGATGGCGCACGCATGGACCGCGGATCGCCTCGGCGATCCGACGGCGCGTCTGCTCGGCCGCGTGTCGTTGAATCCGCTCGTGCACGCCGATTTGATCGGCACCGTGCTGTTTCCGCTCATCGCGATGATCACGGGCGCTCCGCTCATCGGCTGGGCGAAGCCGGTGCCCGTGAACATCCGCCAACTGAAGCACCCGCGCCGCGACTACGTGCTCGTGGCCGCAGCGGGACCGGCGAGCAATCTCGTGATTGCTGTCGTGTCGGCCGTCGTGCTGTCGGCGCTGCCAATTTCGCCGTACACGCTCGGCGAGTCCAACGTGTCGGTCCCGATCGCGGCCATCCTGACTCAGGCGATCACGCTCAACGTGCTGCTCGCCGTCTTCAACATGATTCCGATTCCGCCGCTCGACGGCGGCAACGTGCTCGCCGGTCTCCTGCCGTATCACCTGGCCATCGCGTTCAATCGCATCCGTCCGTACGGCTTTCTTCTGCTTTACGCGCTCATTCTCACGGGCGGCTTCAACTACATCGTCGTGCCGCCATATCGCCTGATCGTGTCCCTGCTGCCAACCCAGTGAAGCGTTCTGCAAGCAGCAAAGGGCCTGTCATCAGCGCCGCGAGCGTGAGCGAGCGGTGGCAGGCGGCGGGGGTGGGGCCCCGCCGCACGTAAAAAATGAAAGCGCGCGTCGTCAGCGGCATGCGTCCGACGGGACGGCTGCACCTTGGCCATCTCGTGGGCGCGCTCGGGAACTGGGTGCCGCTTCAGGATCAGTACGATTGTTTCTATTTCGTCGCGGACTGGCACGCGCTCACGAGCGAGTACGCTGACACGAGCGCAATCACCGGCAACGCGTACGACAACGTTGCCGACTGGATTGGCGCCGGCCTCGATCCGCAGAAGAGCACCTTCTTCGTCCAGTCGCTCGTGCCCGAGCATGCCGAGCTCTATCTGCTGCTGTCGATGGTCATCGCGGTGCCGTGGCTCGAGCGCGTGCCGACCTACAAGGAACAGCGCGAGACGCTGAAGGACAAGGATCTCTCGACGATCGGCTTTCTGGGTTACCCGCTGCTGCAGACCGCCGACGTCGCGATGTACGATGCGCGCTTCGTCCCGGTCGGCGACGATCAGGTCGCGCACCTCGAGCTGGCGCGAGAAGCGGTGCGGCGGTTCAACAATTTTTACGGCGAGGTGCTCGTCGAACCGCAGCCGCTGCTCAGCAAGTTTTCGCGGCTGCCCGGTCTCGAGGGCGACAAGAAAATGAGCAAGAGCGTCGGCAACACGATTCACCTGTCGGACTCGCCGGCCGACGTGAAGAAGAAAGTGATGTCGATGTACACCGATCCGAAGCGGGTCCGCGCCGATATCCCCGGCACCGTCGAGGGGAATCCGGTGTTCACGTATCACGACGCGTTCAATCCGAACAAAGACGAAGTCGAGGATCTCAAGAGCCGGTACCGCGCCGGCAAGGTGGGCGACGTCGAGGTGAAGACGAAGCTGGCGAATGCGCTGAATGCCCACCTCGATCCAATCCGCGAGCGGCGCGCGAAGGCGCTGGCCAATCCCGATTATCTGAAGGAAGTTCTCTTCCAGGGCTCGAAGCGCGCGCGCGGCGTCGCCGAAGAGACCATGCGGCGCGTGCGCGACGCCGTGAAGATTGCGTACAGATGACCGAGCTGCATCCCGATTTCGAGTCGGCGCCCGATGCGTTTCCCGTCAAGCTCGAACAGTTCGAGGGGCCTCTCGATTTGCTGCTTCACCTGATCAAGAAGCACGAGCTGAACATCCACGACATTCCGATCGCGCTCATCACCGCGCAGTACCTGGCCACGATCGATCTGATGCAGGAGCTGAACCTCGACGTCGCCGGCGACTTCCTCGTCATGGCGGCCACGCTCATTCACATCAAATCGAAGATGCTGCTGCCGCGGCCCGAGACGGCGGCGGGTGTCGAGGGCGAGGAAGAAGACCCGCGGGACGCGCTGGTTCGGCGGCTGCTGGAGCATCAGAAATTCAAGGCCGCGGCCGGCCTGCTGCACGAGCGCGAGCAACTGCGCGCAGCCCAATGGATGCGCCCCGACGAGCGCATCGCCCAGATCGCCGGCGACGACTACGAGCCGGAACTGGAGGTCGACCTCTTCAGCCTGCTGGCGGCATTTCAGGCCGTCGTGCAGCGGGCGAAGCTGCGGCCGAAGGTGCTGGTCCCGCCGGAACAGATTTCGGTCGAGACGCGGATCGATCAACTGCTCGCGCGCCTCTCGGAGAGCGAGGCGTGCGGGTTCGAGGACTTGTTCTCGGATGCGCACGATCGCGCCGCCCTCATCGTGACGTTCCTCGCGCTGCTCGAGATGATTCGGCTGAAGCTCGTTCGCGTGTTCCAATCGGGCAGCTTCGGTCCGATCCGCGTCTACAAGCGCGCGCGGCCGGCCGACGCGCCGCATCCCATCGGAGATCCGGAGACGCATCGTGGCTGATAGTGGATTGAAAGCGATTCTCGAAGCCTTGATCTTCGCATCGCCTGAGCCGCTCACGCCGAAACAGATGTTCAAGCTGCTCGACACCGAGCCGAAGGAAGACGTGCAGGCGGCGCTCGCAGAGCTGAAGCAGGAGTACGAACGGCCGGCCGGACTGCAGCTCGTCGAGGTCGCGGGCGGCTATCAGATCGTGACGCGTCCCGATCTGCACGAATGGGTGCGCCGGCTCTTTCAGGAGCGGTCGACGCAGAGGCTGACGGTCCAGTCGCTCGAAACGCTCGCGGTCATCGCGTACAGGCAACCGATCACGGCCGTTGAAATCACCGAAATCCGGGGCGTCAACGCGTCGGGTGTGCTCAGCACGCTGCTCGAGCGCGGGCTGATCAAGATCGCCGGACGCAAACAGGTGGTCGGCCGTCCGTTTCTGTATGCGACGACGCGCGAGTTCCTCATCCGCTTCGGGTTGAACGACCTCAACGATCTGCCGAAAGTGGAAGACATGGCCGAAGCGCTCGGGCTCGAGGCGCCGCTGCTCGTCGAGCAGCCGACGCGGGAAGAGGATTTGCCGCTTGCGGAGCCTGAAGTCGACGAGCCGAGTGAATCGGTGCACTGAACCTCTCCACCACGGAGGACACGGAGGACACGGAGGTCAAGCCGTACGATTCTTTCCTCCGTGTCCTCCGTGTCCTCCGTGGTGGAGAGGTTGATCGGCGGCGCTCCGCAACTTCCTCACTTCATCCTCGGTGAGCTCCCGCCACTGACCGGGCTTCAGCTTCGCATCCCTCAGCGGTCCAATCGCGACGCGCGTCAAGTGCGTGACCGGATGGCCGATGGCCTCGCACATCTTCCGCACCTGCCGGTTGCGTCCCTCGCGCACCGTGATCGCCAACCGCGCTTCGTTCGCGTCGCGGCCGATCGGCAGCCGCTTCACATCGGCCGGCCCGGTGCGCCGTCCATCGATGACGATGCCGCGAGCGAGACGATCGAGATCGTGGGCATCGGGAACGCCGAGCACGCGCGCTTCGTACACGCGCGACACGCCGTGGCGCGGATGCGTCAGCCGCGCCGCGAGGTCGCCGTCGTTGGTCAGCAGCAGCAACCCTTCCGAGTCGAAGTCGAGCCGTCCGACCGGATAGACGTACTCGCGCACACCGCCCAGCAGATCGATGACCGTCGGCCGCCGCTGCGGATCCGATCGCGTCGTCACGTAGCCGCGCGGCTTGTTCAGCAGCAGATAGCGATGGCGCTCGGCGATCCGGATGCGGCGGCCGTCGACGCGGATGTCATCGTGCGCCGGGTCGGCCTTCGTGCCGAGCTCGCGAACGGTGACGCCGTTGACGGTCACGCGTCCTTCGAGCATCAGCCGCTCGCCCGCGCGGCGGGACGCGATGCCCGCCTGCGACAGAATTTTTTGTAGCCGCTCCATTTCAGACTTCAGACTTTCAGCGAAAGAGCAGATCCCCCCAGAATCCCGCGAGCTGCAGGACGTCGCCGAGACGCGCCGGGCGATCGGCTTCGGCGTGCGAGATCAGACCGCTCAGCAGCAGCCGCACCGGCGCATGTCCGCGCAGATCGTGGGCAAGGTACTCGGATTCGATCGAAGGAATCACGTTGTCGTCCAGGCCGTGCAGCAGAAAGATCGGGACCGACGGCTTCGGCGACTTCGACACCGACAGCGCAGGGTCGCCGCCGTACAAACTGACGTACGGCACGAGCCGCGCGCCGAGGTGCACGACGTCGCGATCGTTCACGTAGCGGAGGAGGGTAGCCGACGGTTCGGGCATTCGCTTCGCGCGCTCGCGAAGCGCGGCGAATTCGCGCGCCGCCTGCTCCTTGTCCACGTTGGTGTCGAGCGCCGAGGCGAGGAGAAACCGGCGCACCGCCGCGCGCAGCGGCTCGACCTGGGCGCGCGGCACGACGCGCTCGGCGACGCCCAGCAGGATCACGGCGACGCCGTAGTCGTGCGGCGCGCGCACGAACGGCTGATCGGCGCGCCGGCCGACCTGTTGCGGCGGATACGGCTCGCTGCCGGTGCACAGATATCTCAGGACACGCGGCAGATCGTCGTGGCCACCCAGGGCGAAGACCGACGTCACGCGATCGGCGATCGAGGGTCGCGCCGCGGCGACGATCGAGAGTCCGCCGCTGAAGCTGATGCCCATCAAGCCGACCTTGCGATCGGGAGAGAGCCCGGAGTCGGCGGCGATCCAGACGGCGGCACGCTCGATCGCGTCGGGGATTGCCGGCGTGATTTCGAATCGCGACAGCTCCGGGATGTCGGGGGTCACGACCGCAAGGCCGCCGGCGGCAAGCTCGCGCCCGAGTTTCACCAGCCGCGGCTCGTCGATGCCCGACGGATGCAGCCCGGAGGTGAGCAGCACGGCGCGCCGATGCGATCGCACCGGTTCGTACACGCGCGCACGCAGCGGTCCGCGATCGGTCGGGATGGTGACCTCGCGGTCCTGGATCGCTCGCCTATCGAAATCGGCAAGACGACGGAACGTGCCGTGCAAGTCGGCGCCGCGAATCACGAACGACAGCCCGTGGACGTACGGAAGCGCCACGAACCACGCCGCCGCGATCACGACGAGCACGAACATCACGACAACGGCGCGCCGGCGCGTCACAGCGCGCATGGTAACCTTGGCTCGCGCCAGTCGGGTAGGTCCGGTGGGTCGGGTGGGTCTGGTAGGTCGGGTACGTCTCGTGGGTCGAGTACGACACCCATCAGACATCCTCAACCCACCCGACCCACGTGACCCATCCGACCTACCAGACCCACCAGACCCACCAGATCTATGAAACCCCTCGTGATCGCGATCGATGGTCCATCGGGCGCCGGGAAAGGCACCGTGGCGCGCGCCGTCGCTGCGGAGCTCGGGTACCGACACGTCGACAGCGGCGCCATGTATCGCGCTGTGGGGTGGAAGGCGCTCCGCGAGGGGGTGCCGCTCGATGACGACCAGGCGGTGGCGGCACTTGCCAGGCGATCACCGATCGAAGTGACGGACGAGGCCGTCACGATTGACGGCCGCGACGTGACGCGCGCGATTCGCACGCCTGACATCGATCGCGCCGCGGCGGCGGTGGCGCGGCTGCCGGGCGTCCGTGCGGAGCTCGTCGATCGACAGCGCCGGCTTGGCACCAACGGTGGGATCGTGATGGAAGGGCGCGACATCGGCACGGTCGTCTTCCCCAACGCCGACGTCAAGGTGTATCTCGACGCGTCGCCGGAAGAACGCGCGCGCCGGCGCGCCAACGATCCGACGCACACGGGCGTGCCTGCCGCCGTCTCGGAAGTCGCGACGCTGCTGACCGCCCGCGACCAGATCGATCGGACACGCACTGCGTCACCGCTCTACGCCGCGGCCGACGCGATCGTCGTGGACACCACTGGAAAGCCGGTGGACGAGGTCGTGAGAGAGGTGTTGGCGGTTGTGCGGTCTCGAAAGTCTGAAGTCTGAAGTCTGAAGCCTGTCACACAGACTTCAGACTTCAAACTTCAGACTTTACTTCCTG
Organism: Vicinamibacterales bacterium; assembly: GCA_036004865.1. Classification (GTDB taxonomy): domain Bacteria; phylum Acidobacteriota; class Vicinamibacteria; order Vicinamibacterales; family CAVVIG01; genus QHWF01. The sequence goes on along the minus strand of DASYQZ010000111.1, from coordinate 13,072 downwards.
TCCTTGTAATCCTCCGACGACGCCGGGTCCAGTTCCCAACGGTGCTTGTCGCGCTCGACGACCTTGTCGCTGCCCTTCAGCGGCTCGTCGTCGTTGTATTCCACCCCGAGCGCTTTGCCGATGTCGTCGACGATGTCCTGATCCGGCGTGGGATTGTCGCCGCCAGGCGCTTCTTCGCCGGTGAAGTACGCGTCCTCGAGATCGACGTCGACGTCGCCGCCGGCAATCTCGGGCGACATGTTCCGGCGTTCGAACATCGTGTCGGCCAGATCGGCGCGGCCCGATCGCGCTGCCGAGCTGTGCCGATCCATGTTGAGTGAGGACGGCGGTGTCGGGACTGTCTCGTCGAGCGTGCGTCGCGCGCGGTCGAGCCGCGGCGATTTCGCGCGCGGCTTTGCTTTCGCCTTCGGGCCCGACGCACGTCCGGCTGAGGTCCGGGCCGCGGCTTTGCGGGTGGAGCCGGCACGAGTGGCCGATCGCTTTGGTTTCGTGGCCTTCGTCGCGGCTTTGCCGGTCGACCGCTTGGCTCTGGTCCGCGAAGCGCTGCGTTTTCTGGCGTCGGTGCCGAATCTTTTGCGCCGCGAGGCCGTCCGTTTGGCCATGATGCCGTCCTTTCGAACCTTGACAGTTTGCCGATAAGTGTCGTACTCTCTGATGCTTATCGGAATTCAGGAATACCTTGCGGGGGCCGGCATCCGCTCACCAACACCGGAAATCGATCGACCCATTCGACTATGCTCAGGGTCGTCCTGAGCGCAAGTCGAAGGACGACAGGAGGACGCGCAAGGCATGGCGAACGTGGAAGACCAGAACACTCCCGGTTCCGGGAGGAGCGGCACTGCCCTCGCCGATACCCGGACCGATCGCGGCGGTCTCAAGGTTCGGCCCCGCGAAGACCACGACCAAATCAACCCTGACGAGTTCAAGCAGCTCCTGGACAGCTACGATAACAGCTTCCGCAACATCGCGGAAGGCGAGGTCGTCAAGGGCACGGTTCTCAAAGTCACGCCTTCCGAAGTCATCGTCGACGTCGGCTACAAATCCGAAGGCATCATCCAGGTGGATGAATTCCTCGACGAGAATGGCGAGGTCACGGTCCAGCCCGGCGACATCGTCGACGTCCTCCTCGAGCGGACCGAAGATCGCGAGGGCTACGTCGTCCTCTCCCGCGAAAAAGCGGAGAAGATGAAAATCTGGGACGAGGTCGAGAAGGCCTATGCGGAACGCAAGGTCGTCATCGGCCGCGTCATCGAGCGCATCAAGGGCGGGCTCGCCGTCGACATCGGCGTGCGTGCGTTCCTGCCCGGATCGCAGATCGACGTGCGTCCCGTCCGGAATCTCGACGCGCTGCGCGGCCAGGAGCTGCGCATGCGCGTGATCAAAGTGAACAAGAAGCGCGGCAACATCGTGCTGTCGCGCAAGGCGCTCCTCGAAGAAGAGAACGCCGAGAAGAAAAAGCACACGCTCGAGACGCTCGCCGAAGGCAAGGTGCTCAGGGGGGTCGTCAAGAACATCACCGACTACGGCGCGTTCATCGACCTGGGCGGCATCGACGGCCTGCTGCACATCACCGACATGTCGTGGGGCCGCGTCGGACATCCGTCCGAGCTGTTCAAGGTGAACGACGAAATCGACGTGATCGTGCTCAAGTACGATCCGGCGACCGAGCGCGTCTCGCTCGGCCACAAGCAGCTCATCACCGATCCATGGGCGAACGTGATGGACCGGTATCCGGTCGGTGCGCGCGTCGGCGGCAAGGTGGTCAGCCTGACCGATTACGGCGCCTTCGTGGAGCTCGAAGCAGGCGTCGAAGGGCTGATCCACGTCAGCGAGATGTCGTGGAGCAAACGCGTCAAGCACCCGTCGAAGATTCTGAACGTCGGCGATACGGTCGACGCGATGGTACTCGGCGTCGACCCGACGGCGCGGCGCATCTCGCTCGGCCTCAAGCAGGTCGAGAGCAATCCGTGGCACGACCTCGCCGACAAATATCCGGTCGGCTCGAAGATCACCGGCAAAGTGCGCAACCTCACCGAGTTCGGTGCGTTCGTCGAGGTGGAAGAGGAGATCGACGGCCTCATCCACATCTCCGACATGTCGTGGAGCAAGCGGATCAAGCATCCTTCTGAAGTGCTGAAGAAGGGCGACGTCGTCGAGGCGATGGTGCTGAACATCGACGCCGAGAATCAGCGGCTGTCGCTCGGTCTGAAGCAGCTCGCGACGGACATCTGGGACGACTTCTTCTCGCGGCACCACGTCGGCGACACCGTCGAGGGCAAGGTCGTCCGCATGACGAACTTCGGCGCGTTCGTCGAGCTCGACGAAGGGATCGAAGGGCTCATCCACGTGTCCGAGTTCGACGAATCGCATCAGCACGGCAAGTCGGCCGAGAAGATCGAACTCACCGTCGGCGAAACGTATCCGATGAAGATCATCAAGCTCGCGCCGGCCGAGCGGAAGATCGGGTTGTCGATTCGCGCGCTCAAGTCGGACGAATTCCGGGCCGACTGGGAAGCGTACCAGGAGAGCGCCGGCGACGGCACGGCGACGCTGGGCGAGCACTTTCGGAACCGGTAACGATCGGGACTCGCGGCAAGAGGCTAGGGGCTACCCATGACGAACGGCAGTATGACGAAGGCGGAGCTGGTCGAGGAAGTGTCGCGCGTCTCGGACCTGACGAAGAAGCACTCCGAAGTGATCGTCGACACGGTGTTCAAGAGCATCATCGATGCGCTGCATCGCGGCGAGAAGATCGAGCTGCGCGGGTTCGGGAGCTTCCGCCTTCGAAAGCGCGAGCCGCGAAAGGGACGCAATCCGAAGACGGGCGACAAGGTCGACGTCCCGCCGAAGAAGGTGCCGTACTTCAAGCCGGGCAAGGAGCTCAAGGAACTGATCAACAAGGAACCGGTGACGCCGAATGCGACGCCGGAGGCTTCGGCACCACCCGACGCAATGGCTGTGTAGTCGTTGGTCGTTGGTCTTTCGTCGTTGGTCGCTGATCTGTAGTCGGTGGAACGTCTCTGGTCTCCGTGGAGGCTGGCGTACGTGACGGGCGCCAGCGGCGGCAACAGCAGCGGCTGCATTTTCTGCGATACGCATCAACCCGGCCGTGAGGACCTCATTCTCGTCCGCGGCCGGGTTTCCTACGTCGTCCTCAATCTTTACCCGTACAACAACGGTCACCTGATGGTGGCGCCGAGCCGGCACGTCGCGACGCTCGAAGCGACGACGCCGGAAGAGCGCGACGAGCTGATGCGCTTCACCCGCCTCGCGGAGATCGCCGTGAACGAGGCATACAAACCGCAGGGGCTGAACATCGGGATCAACCTCGGGCGCCCGGCCGGCGCCGGCGTCGTCGATCATCTGCACGTCCACGTCGTGCCGCGCTGGAACGGCGACACGAATTTCATGACCGTCGTCGGCGAAGTGCGCGTGCTGCCCGAGGATCTCGGGGCGACCAAGAAGCGCCTTCAACCGATCTTCGAACGGCTCTCGCGCGATGAACGATAATCCGCCTGGCCACGAAACCACGAAACCACGAAAACGAATACCCGACCACGACGATCAACGCGGAACCCGCAGAACACGCAGAACAAAGAGTTCCGCGGTTTCTGCGAGTTCTGCGTTCAGCGTGTATCCGGTTTCGTGGTTTCGTGCGTTCGTGGCTAAAGTAAAGCGATGGTCCTAGAGCTCACGCCCGAACAACTGGCCTTCAAGGAATCCGCCGAGCGGTTCGCGCGCGAGATCGTCGCGCAGCGCGCCGCGAGCATCGACAAGTCGGGCGAGTTCCCGACCGACGTGCTGCAGGCCGCCGCGGACGCGGGACTGTGCGGCGTCACGATTCCGAACGCCTGGGGCGGACTCGAGCGTGATTACGTCAGCTACGCGCTGGCGATTGAAGCGATCGCCAAGGCGAGTGCGACCGTGGCGGTGTCGCTGTCGGTCACGAACTCGCTGGTGGCCGAAGTCATCGCGCACGCGGGACGCGACCTGCAGCGCGAGACGTGGCTCCGCCGGCTCGCGACGGGACAGGCGATTGGCGCGTTCGCGCTGTCGGAGCCTGAAGCAGGCACCGACGCCGCGAATCAGCAAACGACGGCGACGCGGTCCGCCAGCGGCTACCGCATCCGCGGACGGAAAGTGTGGGTGGCGAACGCCGAAGAAGCCGCCGTGGCGATCGTCTTCGCGTGCACCCGTCCGGGCCTGCGTGGCCAGGGCGTGACCGCGTTCCTCGTGCCGATGGACACGCCCGGTATCACGCGCACGGCGCGCGCCGATTCGCTCGGCGTGCGTGGACTCGGCTGCATGGATCTCGACCTCGACATCAGCGTCGGCGACGACCAGGTGCTCGGCCAGGTCGACCAGGGATTCCGGCTCGCGATGTGGGCGCTGCAGGGCGGCCGCGTGGCCATTGCCGCCCAGGCGCTCGGCATCGGCGACGCCGCGCTCGACGAGGCACTCACGTACGCCAGACAGCGCCACCAGTTCGGCCAGCCGATCGCGAACTACCAGGCCATCCAGTGGATGCTCGCCGACATGGCCACCGAGCTCGACGCCGCGCGGATGCTGACGCTCAAGGCGGCGGCGGCGAAAGATCGTCAGGAGAAGAGCACGCTCGAAGCGTCGATGGCGAAGCTCGCCGCGTCCGAGGCGGCGCACAAGGCGGCCGACAAGGCGATGCAGGTGCTCGCGTCGGCCGGCTACCGCCGCGGCTCCGTCGTCGAGCGGCTGTTCCGCGACGTGCGCGCGACAGAAATTTACCAGGGCACGTCGGAAGCGCAGCGTATGATTATCGCCGCGCAGATCCTCGCGAGCGCCTAGCGCCTGCGGCCACACCTCGCCGCGGACATGGGAATCCGCGGCGAGGTGGCAGCGTGAGTTCGCGCCGGGGGTGGGGCCCCGGCGCCAGTGCAAAAAAGTAGGCAATCATGAAAAAACTCAACCGCCGCGAATTCGTCCGCACCACGACGGCCGCAGGCGTCGCCGCCGCTGCGGTCCCGACGACCCTGTTCGGTCAAGCCCGTTCGACAAGCTCAGGGCAGGCGCCGACCGTCATGACGCCGAAAAGCGTCAAGCCGTGCGTCGTCGCTTCGTCGAACGGCAACCGATCCAAGGACGCCGACGGCGTCACGTGCGTCGAGAAGGCCTTCAAGATGATGACGCAGGGCGCCGACGTCCTGGATGCGCTCGTCGCCGGCGTCACGATCGTCGAGCTCGATCCGAATCAGACCGGCGTCGGCTGGAGCGGTCTGCCGAACGCCGACGGCGTCGTCCAGCTCGACGCGTCGTGCATGCACGGTCCGAAAAGGCGCGCGGGCGCGGTGGCCGGGATCGAAGGCGTGCGCGCGCCGGCGCGGGTGGCGCAGCTCGTCGCCGAAGAAACGGATCATCATCTGCTCGTCGGCAAAGGCGCGCAGGACTTCGCGCGCGGGATGGGGATCAAGATCGAGGAAGGCCTGATCAACGAGACGGCGCGCAAGCAGTGGCTCGAGTGGAAGCGCCGCACCGATCCGCTGCACTACCTCGATCCCAAGAAGCGCGCCCAGGCGTGGTATGACGCCGGCATTCAGATGGTGCGCGAAGGCCTGATCGACGGCGAGCACTTCTGGGGCACGATCAACTGCGACGGCATCAACGCCAAAGGCGAGATCTGCGGCGTGACGACGACGAGCGGGCTGGCCTGGAAGATTCCGGGGCGCGCGGGCGACTCGCCGATTCTCGGCGCGGGCCTCTACGTCGACACCGAGGTCGGCGCCGCCGGATCGACGGGGCGCGGCGAGGCCAACCTCTACAACCTGAGCTCGTTCCTGATCGTCGAGGAGATGCGCCGCGGCGCGCACCCGAAGGACGCCGCGATGACGGCGCTCAAGCGCGTCGCGAAGAACACGATCGAGAAGCGGCTGCTGAACGACAAAGGCCAGCCGAACTTCGGCCTCAGCTTCTACGTGCTGAACGCGAAGGGCGAATACGCGGGCGTGGCGATGTATCAGTCGACCTACGCCGTATGCACGGAGAACGGTCCGCAGACCCTGCAGACCGATGCGCTCTACGAAGGAAGACCGACAGACTGATTGATTTTCCGCAGGCTCGCTCAGACCGACGGCTCATCGGCAAGGATCTATGGTCGAGCATCGGCGAGCGCGCGATCCAAGAGATCCGCGACGCCCAACGACGAGGCCCAAGCGCGGAGGTACGTGAGATCGGCATCTCGGGTGACTTTCAAGACGCCGACGATGTCCCACCATTGTCGCTCGGACGATTCACCGCCCAGGCGGAACCACTCGAGCTTTGCCAGCACGGTGTCTTCTGCGGAGGCGATGGGAAACGTCCGCGCATCCGCGCTGTCGTCAATCGGCTGCAGGCGAGCTCGTCCGGCAGCCTCGCGATCGAATGGCCTGTCTTTCGAGACGAAGAGGTCGATCTTGAACATCGTCGCAAGATGAATGAAGTTGCACGACGATCGTTTGATCACGGCCTGTCTGAGTCGATCGACCGGAATGTAATAAGCCGGCTGCAGACGGATCGTGAGCGGGTCGACGTGCTCGGCGGCGACAGCCGCGACGACGTCCGCGTCGAGGCTGGCCCGGGCCACACCATGCGCGGAACTCGCCAACGATCCGCCTAGATAGTAAACAATGCCCAATGCGTCGAGCGCATCGGCGACTGGCCGAAGCGCGGCGACCAGATCTGACTCAGTCATGCACCGGGATTTGCGCCGCGACGCGCCGGCTCAAATCCGCCCGAAGGCCGGCGGCCGCATCGGCTCCGTAATGCAACTCGACAAAGCGCAAATCCAGATCGCCAGCCGTCGATCGAGGGTGAGCGCGTGCGAGACCACGGCGGGCGGCACTGATCGCGGTCGCCGACAGCGCGAGAGCAATGTGGAGTCGCCGGCCGACGGGCGCAGCGCGAAGCAACGCGATTTGCACGGCGTCGGCGTCTGGAGCCGTGTCAACCGGTCTCGCGGGAATCCTGGCAGGCATTGGTATTTGTAATAGTACGATGATCAGCGGGCGATTCCGCGCGACTTGAAGTCGCCGCCGGCGGCTGCTGACTGACCCTTCGGGATCGACAGCGACTTCCAGTTCGGCGAGGCGAGGTGGCGCGCGACGTAGACGATCTGGCCGACGTGATAGGCGGTGTGCGTCGCGGATCGGCTCAGCGCCTCCGGCACGAGAAACGCTTCGCCGCGGACGAACACGGTGCGATCGAGGGCTTCCGGTGTGAGGGCCTCGATCGACGCCAGCGCGACTCCGAATCCTTCATTCCACCACACGAGCACCTCGTCTCGCGAGACGCGCTCCGGCATCTCGAATTCACCATCGCGGTTCCGGTCCGGCTTCTCGCCGTCGGTCGTCAGGAAATCCGTGAACCGCGATCGCAGGTTTCCCGCGACGTGTTTGACGATGACCGCGATGCTGTTCGAGTCGGGATCGATCTGCTTGTGAAGGTCGTGATCGGCGGGCACCTGCGCGATCGCTTTGGCGCCGAGCGTCTGGTAGTTCTTGAAGGTGCGGACGACGTCGCGAAGATACGCGGTGCTATCCAAGGATCTGCTTCGCGATCGTCTGGAGCTGCAGGTTCGACGTGCCCTCGTAGATCTGGCCGATCTTCGCGTCGCGGTACAGCTTTTCGACGGGGTAGTCCTTCACGAAGCCGTACCCGCCGAAGAGGTTCACCGCCAGCGAGGTGACGCGCTCGGCGACTTCTGACGAGAAGATCTTGCACATCGCGGCTTCGGTCAGAAACGGCTGCCCGGCGTCGCGCAGCCGCCCCGCGTTGTAGACCATCAGGCGCGCCGCTTCGAGCTCGGTCGCGGCACGCGCGAGCTGATGCTGGACCGCCTGGAACTCCGCGATCGCTTTGCCGAACTGCTTCCGCTCCTTCGTGTACGCGATGGTGTGATCGAGGGCACCCTTCGCGAGCCCGATCATCTGCGCGCCGATGCCGATGCGCCCTTCGTTCAGCGTCTCGATCGCGACCTTGTATCCCTTGCCGACCTCGCCGAGCACGTTGGCGCGCGGCACCCGGCACTCATCGAACAGCAGCTCGCACGTGCTGCTCGCACGGATGCCGAGCTTGTCTTCTTTCTTGCCGACCGTGAACCCCTCGAAGCCGCGCTCGACGAGAAACGCGGTGATGCCGCGATAGCCGGCGTCGGGATTGACGCTCGCGAACACGATGAAGAGGCCGGCTTCATTGGCGTTGGTGATCCAGACCTTGCGGCCCGTGATCGCGTAGCCGACATCGCTTCCAGGGTGCTCGACCGCGCGCGTCGCCATCGCGAAGGCGTCGCTGCCGGAGCCCGCTTCGGACAGCGCATACGCACCGATCGTGTTCGACGCGAGCTTCGGCAGATAGCGGCGCTTGATGTCGTCGCTGCCCCAGCGAAGAATCGCGTTGATGACGAGCGTGTTCTGCACGTCGACGAGCACGCCGATCGACGGGTCGACGCGCGACAGCGCCTCCACGGCGAGCGCGGCGTGGAAGAAGCTCGCGCCGCCGCCGCCGAAGCTCTCCGGAATCTCGATCCCCATCACGCCCAGATCGAACAGCTTGTCGACGAGCGCGCGCGGAATCTTCGCGTGCTCGTCCATCTCGCGCACGAGCGGACGGATTTCGCGATCGGCGAATTCGTAGACACTGTCGCGGAAGAGGCGCTCGTCATCGGCGAGCGCCGTCAGCGGCGGATTGGTGAGCTCTGTCTTCGTCGTCACAATCGATGCTCCGCAGCCGATGTTATCATCAGCCTGCCAGGCCGGAAGGGTTGCCGTGCGTGTCTTAGTGGCCTCGGGAGTTCTCGCCCTCGTCGCGGCGGCCGCCGCGCAAACACAACAGCCTCCGCAGCAGCCAACGTTCCGCACCGGGACGAACCTCGTCCAGGTGGACGTGATCGTCACCGGCAATGACGGCGAGCCCATCGACGATCTGTCGGCGGCCGATTTTCAGATCTTCGACGAAGGGCGAGCCGTGCCGATCGCGGCGTTCAAGTTCGTGACCTTCGTGAATCGCGAGCCGCGCGAGCGCTATCCGGTGCGCACGGCAGACGACGAAGAGCGTGAGGCAGCGAACGAGGATACGCGTCTCGTTGCGATTCTGCTCGACGACTATCACGTCGGCCGGTTCGAGCCGCGGCGATTCGTCGAGCCGCTGATCGCGTTCGTCCGTTCGCTGCCGGCCACCGATCTCGTCGGCGTGTACTACCCGCTCGATTCGCCGCGCGACGTTCATCTGACGTACGACCGGCAGGCGGCGGTCGCGGCCATCCGCAAGTTCGAGGGGCGCGCGCGCGAATACTTCCCGAAGCACCCGGTGGAAGAAGAGCACATGCGCTATCCGCGCGACATCGAACGGCTCCGAACGCAAGTGGTCCTGACCGGCGCGGTCAGTCTGATGTCGCGCCTCGGTGCGTTGAAGGTCGGACGAAAGACGCTCGTCTGGATCAGCAACGGCTTCACGCCGGCCGGCTACTACGGCGCGCTCGATCTGCACACCGACCTGCAGGAGGTGTACGAGGCTGCCAATCGCAACAACGTCTCCATCTATCCGGTCGATCCGCGCGGGCTGATGATGAACACGCCGGGGTTCCAGATCGACACGCTGCGGACGCTGGCGAACGAGACCGGCGGCCGCGCCCTGGTGAATCGCAACGATCTCAAGGCGGCGCTGCTCGAAGTCGGTCGGGAATCGACGGCCTACTATCTGCTCGGATTCGTCTCGACGCGTCCGTCCGATGGCAAGTTCCACTCGATCAAAGTGCGAACGACTCGCCCGAAAGTCAGCGTGAACGCGCGCGCCGGATACTGGGCGCTCAGCGAGGCCGAGCTCGCGTCGGCTCGGGTCGAACCGGTTCGTGTGCCCGCACCGATCGCGGACGCGTTCAAGCGGATGGCAGAGGCACTACGGCCGAACGACGATGAACCGGTCGCGGCGTCGAGGTACGCATTGAAGCCGCCGGCGCCGGAGATCCGGCTGATTGGACCGCCGGCGTTCGTGACCGTCCGTCCGCGGTCGCTCGTCGAGCCTGCGAGCCGGCCGGAGTTCACACGCGCGCAGCGCATCGCGATCCGCGCGGCGCTCGAGGGCGACCCGCCGCCCGTGGTCACGGCTCAACTGCTCAGCCGCCTGGGACAGAAGCTCTCTGACCTACCTGTATCGCTGACCGCCGGCCAATGCGAGGTGCCCTTGGTGCTGGCGGCGTTCGCACCCGGCGACTACGTGGTCTGGTTGACGGCGACGCGCGCCGATCAATCCACGGATCAATACGCGGCACTTCGGGTGCTCCGCTGACGAGCAGAGCGTCTAAGATTAGGTGTATGGCTCGTAGATTCCGAACGATAACCGCCGCCGCGGCAGTGCTCGCGTTTCTCGGCGTGGCCGGCGATGCCCAACAGCCGCCTGCTCAACAGCCGCCGCCGGCGCAACAGCCGCCGCCAGCCGATCCCCAGCAGCCGGTGTTCCGCACGGGCATCAACTTCGTGCGCGTCGACGTCATCATCACCGACAAGAACGGGAATCAGATCGCCGACCTCCAGCCCGCCGACTTCGACGTCACCGAAGACGGCAAACCGCAGAAGATCGAGACGTTCAAGCTGATAAAGCTGGACGGCGGCCGCATGGACGCCGCCAAGGAACCCGTCAGGCAGATCAGGACGGACTACGACGAAGAGTCTGAAGCCGCGCGCGACGACGTCCGGCTGTTCGCGTTCTTCCTCGACGACTACCACGTCCGGCGCGGCGCCAGCATGTCGTCGGCCAATCCGATCTCGCGGTTCATTCAGACGCAGATCGGACCGTCGGACATGGTCGGTGTCATGTATCCGCTCGAGTCGACCGCGTCGGTGCGGATGACGCGCAATCACGACGCGGTGATGCGCGCGATCCAGCAGTTCCAGGGACGCAAGTACGACTACACGCCGAGGAATCAGTTCGAGGAGCGCTACGCGTACTACCCGACCGAAATCGTCGAGCGGATCCGCAATCAGGTGTCGCTCTCGGCGATCAAATCGCTGATCGTGCACATGGGCTCGCTGAAGGAGGGACGCAAGTCGCTCATCCTCGTCAGCGAGGGCTACACGAACATGCTGCCGCCGCAGATGCGCAACGGCAACGCGCAGCTGCCGGGATCGGGCAATCCCAACGCGTTCAACCCGATGGCGGGCGTGAACGATCCGAACGAGGATCGCGCCGCGTTCTTCGCGAACGTCGATCTCGACACCGATCTTCGCGAGGTGTACGACACGGCCAACCGCAACAACGTCGCGATCTACGCGGTCGATCCGCGCGGGCTCCCGGGATTCGAGTTCGACATCAACGAGGGCGTGAACATTCAGACCGACTCGAGCTATCTCCGATCGACGATGGACACGCTGCGGGTGCTGGCGGACAACACGGACGGCCGCGCGATCGTGAACCGCAACGATCTCGACGTCGGCATGAAACAGATTACGAGAGACAGCAGCGCGTACTACCTGATCGGCTACAACTCGTCGCAGGCCCCGTCGGACGGCAAGTTCCACGAGATCAAAGTGCGCGTGAAGCGGCCCGGCGTTCAGGTCCGCTCGCGCAAAGGCTACTGGGCGCTGACCGCCGAGCAAACCACTCGGGCGCTGGCGCCGCCGAAACCGGCGCTGCCGAAGGCGGTCGACGAAGCGCTGGCGTCGGTGAACCGGCCGTCGCGCGCGGCGGTCGTGCGTACCTGGATCGGGACCTCGCGCGGCGAAAACGGCAAGACGCGCGTGACGTTCGTCTGGGAGCCGATTCCGAGAACGCCGGGTGAATCCGCGGCGAGCCGCCGCGCCGATCCGGCGCGCGTGTCGCTGATGGCCGTGGCGCCAGACGGCTCGCCGGTGTTCCGCGGACGCGTGCCCGACGTCGCGGTCGCATCCACGTCGACGTCTGCGGCCAGCGCGGCCGCCGCGAGTCAGGGCGCGGCGCCGGGCCGCGGGTCGTCGCGCGTCACCTTCGACGCGGCGCCCGGGAAAGTACAGCTGCGCGTGTCGGTCGAGGGCGCGAGCGCGGAAGTGCTCGACACCGAAATGCGAGAAATCACGGTGCCGGACCTGACGTCGACCGAGACGCGGCTCGGCACGCCCGCGATCTTCCGCGCGCGGACGATTCCGGAATTCAACCGCATCAAGGCCGATGCGGACGCGGTGCCCGTGGCCGCGCGCGAGTTCAGCCGCACCGATCGATTGCTCGTTCGCGTGCCGGCGTACGGTCCCGGCGGCACGACACCGGGGCTGAGCGTGCACATTCTGAATCGCGCCGGCCAGGCGATGAACGAATTGCAAGCCGCGCCGGCCACGACGTCGACGACCGGGAACCAGATGCAGATCGAGATGCCGGTGGCCAACCTTCCGCCAGGCGAGTACGTGCTCGAAATCAAAACCACCGGCGATGGCGGAGAAGCCAAGGAGCTCGTCGGCTTCCGCGTGACGGGATGAAGCGCCTCGCGCGCGTGGCCGTCGCCTTCTTGGCGGTCGCCGCGTGGGGCAGCCCTCAAGGGCTGCGCTACGAGCGCGGCGTGGCTGCGTTCGAGCAACCTTCCGTTCCCGATCCTCCCACGCACACCGTCCGGATCGACGCGATTGCGATCGATGGCCGCGGTCGCCTCATCGAGAATCTGAAGCCCGAGGATTTCGAGCTGCGCGAGGACGGCGCCCTGCGTCCACTCGACGGCGCGCAGTTCACGCGCGCGGCCGACGGACCGCGGCGCTTCGCCATCTTTCTCGACGAGTACCACGTCAGCGCCGGCGCCGCGACCACTCGCGTCCGCGAGGCGCTGACGCGCTTCGTCGACGAGTCGCTTGGCCCCACCGACCTCCTCGTCGTGATGAAGCCGCTCGATTCGCTGTTCGCGATTCATCTGACCGCCGATCGCGATGCAGCGCGAAGCGCCATCGCCGGCTTCGAGGGGCGCAAGGGCGATTACGAGCCGCGCAACGCCTACGAGCGGAACTACATTGCCGGCACGCCGGCGCGAATCGAGGCGGCGCGCGCGCAGGTCGCGCTGTCGGCGATGAACGCGCTCGCGATTCAGCTCGGCGCCGATGGCGACGGGCCCTTCGAC
>DASYQZ010000110.1:0-4201 GCA_036004865.1 Vicinamibacterales bacterium | reverse complement strand
TCTCCGCGGTCTCCCGCCTCGCTCTGCGGCCGCGCGCCGAGAAAGCGGAGAGCGCGGAGAGACGCACGTTTCGGGACCGGAGATTACGACGTATGGCCTCCGATCGAGCCTCCCAGCACGCGTTCTTTGGCGTCTCTGCGGTGTTCTTCGCCGGCAGTGCGGCGGTCGCGATCATCTGGTGCACATTCATGTCGGCGATGGGCGGGATGCCAATGCCCGGCGGCTGGACGATGTCGATGGTGTGGATGCGGATGCCCGGACAGACGTGGCCGTCTGCCGCGGCGTCGTTCCTGGGCATGTGGGTCGTGATGATGGTGGCAATGATGCTGCCGTCACTGGTCCCCATGCTGCGGCGCTATCGCCAGGCCGTCGTCGGCAGGACAGGCGCGACGCGCCTCGCTCTGCTGACCGCGCTCGTGGGCATCGGGTACTTCTTCGTCTGGACCGTGGTCGGCATGGCTGCGTTTCCGCTGGGCCTCGCGCTGGCGGCGATCGAGATGCAGCAGCCGGCGCTGGCGCGCGCCGTACCAATGGCGGTCGGTGTGGTGGTCCTGATCGCCGGCGCGCTCCAGCTCACGGCGTGGAAGGCGCGTCACCTTGCCTGCTGTCGGGACGCACCCGGCCGCGACCGTACGCTGCCGGCCGACGCCGGCGTGGCCTGGCGACACGGCCTGCGTCTCGGCCTCCACTGCAGCCACTGCTGTGCCGGTCTGATCGCGATCCTCCTGGTCGTCGGGGTCATGGACCTTCGCGCGATGGCCATCGTGACGGCAGCCATCACGGTCGAACGTCTCGCACCGGCGGGTGAGCGCGTCGCGCGAGCCACCGGAGCGGTCGTCGTCGGGGCAGGGTTGTTTCTGATCGCGCGAGCGGCCGGGCTCGGATGACGCATCAGGCGACCTTCGGGAAAGTCACGAATCCCGCGACCCGGACACGAGCAGGTACCGCAGCCGATCGTCGAGGAACGCGTCCAGGTACCGTTGCGACACGCGGATCCAGCCCTCGCCCGCGTCGACGCGCTCGAGGCATCTCAGCATCCTCACCGATGCGCGCACGGCCATCGGCGTGAGATCGACGACGCGCACGCCCGACAGACCGGCAGCCCGCATGAGCCATTCGTACTCGCGCTGGCTGCGCAGGTTGATCATGCCGTCCAGCTCCGCGGCGAAGCGCCGCGTCGATCCGTCCAGGCGCCGGCCCGCGGCGAGCGTCGCGACGCACACGCGGCCGCCGTCGACCAGGCTGTCGTACGCAACCTGCAGCGCAGCGGCCGGATTCAGCAGCAGCATGAATCCATCGACCGACACGACGGCGTCATAGCGAGACGGCGATCGCCACGCGCAGGCGTCCGCATTGATGAACGTGAGTCGCGACGTCCCACCCGCAACGCGCCTGCTCATCGCGCGCGCGTGCGCAACCTGGTTCGGGTTGATGTCGATCCCCGTGACCGAGCACTGATACCGGCTGGCGAGGTGCACTGCCACCGCGCCCGGGCCCGAGCACAACTCCAGAACGCGCGACGCCGGCCTCAGGCGCAGGCGCCGCGCGATCACCCGCAGCAGCGGCGCACCGCCGAGATTGATGAACTCGCGTCCCTGATGAAGCCCGTCGAATATCGCCTCTTTCCAGACACGGCCGAACGTATCGTCGTAGAGCTCCCGGTTCTGCCGGAGCAGTGCCGCGCGCGTGGATGGGGTCATTGGCCCTCCGCAGTCTTCACCGACGCGTGAGCGCGCACGATCTCCCAGCGATCGCCGCGCCGCGACAGGATCAATGTTTCAGCCGTCTGAACGTCGTGACGCGCGCCGTGTTGCGTCATCTCGAAGTAGCCGTGGAACGTCGCCCACGCCATGCGGCTGTCCGATGAGACCTCGACGGTCAGGTTGCGCAGCGCCATGCGCTCGACCACCAGATCGTCCTCCTTCAGCAGCGCGATGTACGCCTCCTTGCCGTAGCTCTCGGCCCCGTCGGTGTTGATTTCGAAGTCATGGGCCATCAGCGCGCCCGCGCCGTCCCAGTCGCGCCGCTGCGCCGCCGCGTAGAACCGATCGATCACCTGGCGCACCTGTCCCTCGGCCGTCGTGCGGCCATCTTCACCCGTCAGCCGCCCCGTCGCGTCGTAGTGCTGATCGCCCGTGAGGCCCTCGAGGAACGCGATGAGATCGCGACGCTCGGGCACGGTCAGCTTCAGAGCCGGAAGGCCGCGACGCGCCTCGCCGCCTGCACGTTCGTAGAAGTCGATGACGTCGTCGAGCGTCGCCAGGCTGCCGTCGTGCATGTACGGCGCGGTCAGCGCGACGTTCCGGAGCGACGGCGTCAGGAACTGTCCTGCGAAGTCGTTGGTACTGATGCCGCCGAGGCCGATGTCGCGGTACCGGCCCGTCGGTGCCTCGTAACCGACGCCGATATCGTGGTACGCGCCGTCGGTGAAGAGCGCGCTGGTCGAACCGATAGCGTGGCACCGCGCGCAACCGCCCTTGCCGGTGAAGATTTCGTGGCCGCGCACCGCGGATGGCGAGAGCGCCGATCGTTGGCCCAGGTACATGTAGCGATCGAACGGCGAGTTGCCCGAGAGCAGCGTTCGTTGATACGCGGCCAGCGCGGCGGCGATGTGCTCGAACTCAATCGTGCCGACGTGCATCGTCGATCGAAACGCGTCGACGTAGTCGGCGCGCTGACGCACGTACGGGACCGCCCTGTCGAGATAGTGAAAGTCCATCTCGTCGCGGCTGCTGATCGGGTATTTGACGAAGTTCTCGATGGCCGACGCGTAGCCGTCCCATTGCAGCAGCGGCCGGAAGGCCACATTGAGCAGCGAGGGCACGTTGCGCTTGGTGAGCCGTCCGTGGACGCCGACGCCGCGCGGGAGGCCGTTGGTGAACGCGCGCGTGGGATTGTGGCAGGTCGCGCACGCGACGGTCCCCGTGCTCGACAGGTGACGGTCGGTGAAAAGCTGCCGCCCGAGCTCGGCGATTGCGGCGCTGCCGGAATCGATGGCGGGCACCGGCACGGTCCCCGGTAGACCGGGCCGTGTCGGAATCACCCAGGCCGGGCGAATCGGCGCCGCCGCGGCGATGACGATCGTGCCTTCCGGCAACACGCGGCGCTCCGCCGTGGCGCCGTAGACATTCGCTACGCACGCCTTCGAGAGCTCGCACGCCGCGCCTGCCGCGCCGAGCACGGTTCGGTGCTCTCGCGCGAGTTCGGAGAGGCTCGCCGCCATCGTCGCGTCGTCCGACCGGCCGTCCCCATTGATGAGAATCACGCGCGCGCCGCGATGCGCCAGCCGGGGCACGCCGGCGCTCACGTCGTCGGCCGACACCATGCCGATGCGGACACCGTCCGCGTCGACGCTGTCGACGACGGCACGGAACGGACCGGCCGTGGCACCGGCGTCGGCCTCGCCGCGGACCAGGACCTTGCGGGCCTGACGCCGCACGGTGCCGTCGGGCCCGAGCAGAACCGCCGTGACGTAACAGTCGCCGCCCGCGGCACGCTCCAGTTGCGAGACGGCCAGCCATACGGCGAAGCGTCGCGACAGGTCGCCGAAAAACGCGGTCGATGGCCCCGGAATCGGCTCGGCGACGCCTCGCGCAATGGAGCAGCCATCGGCTGTCGCGGCCACAGCGGCGAGCTCAGGCGCGACGATATAGCGCGCGCCGGCGCGCGCCGCGTTCTCGATCAGCACCGCAATCGCACGGCGGTTGCCGGCGACGTCGCCGGCACGAGGGCTGTGGCCGAGTGCGGCGATCCTCACAACGCCGGATGGAGCCCGACGCACGACGTCGATCATGCGGTGCGCCCCGTGCGACGGTTCGGTCGACTGGATCGCCGCGACCGCGGCGACAGCGCACGTGGCTGCCGCGCGACGCACGTCCCATCGCACGAGTCTGGTGCTCATGAGCCTGCCGGCGCGGGGTGAGCGGCCGGTCCGGCCGCGACCGCTGCTGACGCGGCGATCGGCCGGGACGTGAAGAGACTTCGGTACGCTGCGCGGTATCGCCACAGCAGAAACAACTCGGCGACGACGAGCACCGACGCGACGGTGCTGCCGTTTGGATCGAGGACCATGTGGTAGAGCGCGATGTTGAGTACGACCGGCGCGACGATGAGCAGGCCGAGCGGCGCGAACCGTCCGTCGATGATCAGCAGCGCGCCGGTCACCTCAACGCTCTTGATGAGGGGGAACATGAATCCCGTC
>DASYQZ010000109.1:0-45556 GCA_036004865.1 Vicinamibacterales bacterium | reverse complement strand
TGAGATTGTATAGAATGTCGTCACTCTTGTGTCACGCGCGCTCCTCATCATCTTTTTGACAATTTTCGTCAATCTCGTCGGCTTCGGAATCATCATTCCGCTGCTGCCGTTCTACGCAGAAACGTTCGGTGCGTCGCCGGTCGTCGTCGGATTGCTGTTCGCCGTGTTCTCGCTCTGCCAGCTCGTCGCCGCGCCGGTGCTCGGCGACGTCTCGGATCGCTACGGTCGCCGTCCGGTGCTGATCTTCAGCCTCGCGGGCACCGTGGTCAGCTTCGTGATGCTCGCGCTCGCGCACTCGGTGGCGATGCTCTTCGCCGCGCGCATCATCGACGGTCTGTCGGGCGGCAACATTTCCACCGCGCGCGCGTACGTCGCCGACATCACGGAGCCCAAGGACCGCGCGCGGGCGTACGGTCTCATCGGCGCCGCGTTCGGGCTGGGGTTCATTCTCGGCCCGGCGCTCAGCGCCGTGCTCGCGCACATCAGCTACACGGCGCCGATTTGGGCGGCCGCCGCGATCACGCTCGTGGCGACGCTGATGGCGTGGCGCTGGCTCCCTGAAACTGTTCACCGCGCGCACGCGGGCGTCGGCAATCCGTTTCGCTATCTGCCGCGTCTGGTCGAGCGGCCGTTGATCCGCCGCGTCCTCGTCATCGATTTCATGTACTGGTGCGCGTTCGCCGTCTTTCAGACGACGTTCGGCCTGTTCGTCGCCCGGCGGTTCGGGTTCGACGCCTCTCGCACCGGATATTTCCTCGCAGCGTTCGGGTTGCTCGGCGCGATCATTCAAGGCGCGCTCATCCGGCCGGTGGTGCGCCGGCTGGGTGACAAGCCGACGTTCATGCTCGGGCTCGGTTGCGCCGCGCTCGGTCTCGTGGCTGCCGCGCTGGTGCACTCGGTCACCGTATTCGCCGTGACGCTCGTGCCGCTCGCATTCGGCATCGGCTTCGGTCATCCGACGATGGCGAGCCTCGTCAGCCTGGCGGCGCGTGGTGACGAGCAGGGACGCGTGCAAGGCGCCGCGAGCGCCGTGGAGAGCCTCGGGCGCACGGTCGGTCCAATCTGGGGGAGCGCCTCGTTGCAACACCTCGATGAATCGGCGCCATACATCTCAGCCGCGCTGTTATTGCTGCTGACCTTCCTGTTCAGCGTCGGCTTTCGCGTCGGCGATCAGGAAACTTCGGTTCCTCAGAGCGTCCCGGCGCGTTGAAAACGGCACAGCTCGTCACAATTCCGTAAGGAGCGCGGCAATCGTGTAACCACGGCGGAGCAGCGACACCTCGAGCGTTCTCTCGCCGCTCGCTCGAGCTCATCTTGGTTGACGCCCATGTTCGCAGGCGTGAACTCGATACGGCGTGCATTCAAGCGCACCTAGCTGACAGCTTCTTCGCACGGGCATACCCGTTGCCTTAAAGAGAGGCAACGCCGCAAACGAGCGGCGAGTCTGAAGCGCGACTCGCGCGTCGTCTCCAAACAACTTCATCGCATTTTTCGAGCGGTCGAGCCGAGCACGGTCGACGTGTGTCTGCACGCCGCAACAGAGGGGTCCCATGCGACTGTTCCGCACGTTCGTTCAGACCGCACTCGCCGTCGGCACGTTGATGATCGTCAGCCAGTCGACGGCTCAGGCGCAGACGTGCGGCGTCGCGCTCGACAAGACCGCGCTCACCGTGGGCGTCGGCGAAGCCAACTGGCAGATCAACGTCACGACGGCGGCCACCTGCGCCTGGACAGCGACGAGCGACAGCAGCTGGCTCGTGGTCAAGAGCACGGTGCCAACGCCAGCGGTCGGCAACGGCTACGCGAAGGTGCGCGCGATCACGAACACCACGTCGCCAACCAAGCGGACGGGTCATTTTTTCGTCAACGGCATCGTCTACACGGTGACGCAAGGCGGATGCGGCACGAGTTGCACCGGCACCGAGACGCCCGATCCGGCACCCGCGCCGCCGCCTGTCACTGGAACGACGAGCACGCTGCGCGTGCTGCAGTACAACACGCATCACGGCGGCTGGGGCACCGACGGCATCTACAGCCCCGATCGCATCGTCGACTGGATTCTGAAGGCGAATCCGGACGTCGTGTCGCTCAATGAAATCGAGATCAACGACAGTTGGAGCAAAGGCCTCGATCAGACCGTCATCTATCGCGACCTGCTGCAAAAGCGGACCAGCGTCGCCTGGTACAAGGTCTACATGAACCGCTACGGCTCGACGAGCGGCAACGGCAACCTGGTGCTTTCGAAGTATCCGTTCATTGCGACCGCCACCAGGTTGTTGAGCGGTGGCCGCTCGGCCGCGGATGCGACGATCGACGTCAACGGCCGGACGATCAATTTCACGTCGGTACATCTCGACAACCAGTATCAGTCGAACCGGATCAAGGAAACGGCCGAGCTCTTGTCTTGGGAGACGACGCTCGCCGAAAACCGCATCGTCGCCGGCGACTACAATGCGTGGCCCGGCACGACCGAGATTACGAACATGACAGCGACGTACATCGACACATGGCCGGCCGCGCAGGCGATCGGAACAGCGATCGGCAACGGCATCACGCACGGCTCACACCGGATCGACTACATCTTCCAGTCGAAGGGCGCGACGAACCTGAAGCTGGTGAGCCAGCAGATCTTCAACACGGCCGACGCGAACGGCGTGCGGCCGTCCGATCACGAGCCGGTTCTCGCTGTCTTCGAAGTGAAGTAAATCGGATCAGCCGGCTGAGTGCCGGCCATCGGACAGGGCGGATCGCGATGGACCGTGGGCGGGCCATCAGGTCCGCCCTTTGTGTTTCAGTGGGGCCGCACGATGCCGAGGAGGCTGCGCAGGCCGTTCAGCGTCTGAATCATCCCGGCGATCAGCGACGCGTTGCCGCCGTCGCGCGGAAAGATCGCGCCGACGGACGTCTCGAGACGGCCGATCAACTCCTCGGCTTTCTGACGCTCTTGGTCGGTCACGGAAGCTCTCCTCCGGTTGCAGAGAATACAGCAAAGACGCCGCTCAGAATCGCGAGGGCTGTAATGGGAACGAGGCGGGTCGTGGTGGTGAAGTCACCGAGGTCGGTCGTCGTGCGATCCGCGTGCATCATGCGTCACGCGAGCAAGTCTACACGCGACGATCGGAGCGCGCCGCGGTCGCGTCGCGCCACAAAAAAGGGATGGAACTAATTAATCAAACTGGTAGAATGCGCCGCGTCATCGAAAGGAACTGCCCAGTCGCCGTGCGACGCGCGCGCGCAGGTCGGCCTCCGACGCGGTGCCGCTGATGTCCATACCGCTGTCGATGAGACCGTCGATGAGCGCGCGGATGATCTCGGCGCGGTTCAGCACCTTGCCACTCTTGCCGCGGATTTCGGTGGCGAGACGGTCGAGGTGGAGGATCTGGCGATCGAAAAGGACCACGGAGACCTTTGACCAAGTCTCGTGGTGCACCGGAGGCCGTCCGGGCCCCGGCTTGGTCGTGATGCGTGTCATCGATCGTGTAGGCATGGAGCGTACGCGGACAAATGTGGCCGGTTTCTCCGGCATCCAGACAACACAGGTCCGCGGATTATACAGGCAGGTTGTTGGTAGCACAAACACAGCAATAGTGAAAAAACTCGGCCATCGGTTGTGTCCATGCGCATGAAGGTGACCAAGGAACGCCGACGCATTGGCCGGCCGCCGGCCGGCGCGCGCGCAGGCGAACGCGTGAAAGACTATCCGCAGCTCAGCATCCGGCTGCCGGGTGAGGTGAAGGCCAAGCTGCAGGCCATCAGCCTCATCGCGTCGCGGCCGCAGTGGCGCATCATCACGGAGGCGATCGACTGCTATCTGCGCGAGCGCTCGGATGCCGAACGGCGCATGGTGGACGAGCTCGTCGGCCGATCGCGCGCGCGATCGCTCCGCAACCGGCGGATCAGCGAGAGCTGATGAGCACGTTTGCGGGCGTCGGCTTGGGAACGGTCGCCAGCGGCAGATAGATGAGAAACGTCGCGCCCCGGCCCGGCTCGCTCGCGACCGTGATGTAGCCGGCGCTCTGCTTCACAATCCCATACACGATCGAGAGCCCGAGGCCGGTCCCTTTGCCGATTTCCTTCGTGGTGAAGAAGGGTTCGAAGAGCCTCGCGCGCGTCTGCTCGTCGATGCCGGTGCCGGTGTCGGCGACGCTCAGGCGCGCGTAGCGGCCGGGCTGTGCTTCGACGAGCGCACCGGCCGCGAACTCGTTGAGATCGATCGCGTCCACCCTGACGGTAATCCGGCCACCTTCAGGCATCGCGTCGCGCGCGTTGACGACGAGGTTCAACACGACCTGCTCGATGTGCCCCGAGTCGGCGACGACGTGGACCGGCGCGGCCGGCGAGAGAATTTCCAGCTCGATTTCCGGCCCCATCAGCCGGCGCAGCATCGTGTGCATGCCACGGACGACCTCGTCGAGCGCGAATAGCCGCGGCCGCGTCGACTGACGGCGGCTGAAGGCCAGCAGCTGACGCGTGAGACCGGCGCCGCGATCGACCGCCTGTTTGATCTCGTTCGCCTCGTCTTTCGCCGGATCGTCGCGGCCCAGTTGCATCATCAGCAGGTCGGCGGCGCCCATGATGCTCATCAGGATGTTGTTGAAATCGTGCGCGACGCCGCCGGCGAGCCGTCCGATCGCTTCGAGCTTCTGCGACTGGCGGAGTTGCTCCTCGAGGAGGCGCCGTTCGGTGATGTCGCGAAGGAATCCGGTCAGCTCGGCGAGGTTCTCGGCGCCGATGCGGGCGACGCTCAACTCCACCGGGAACTCCGTGCCGTCGGCTTTCAGGCCCGTCATCTCGATCTGCCGGTCGGCGAGCGGGCCGCTGCCGCGCGCCAGATACTCGTTCAGCGCATCGAGGTGCCTCGAGCGATCCGCCGTGGGCATGAGCAGTGCGACGTTGCGTCCGAGGATGTCGAGCCTCGCGTAGCCGAACATCTGCTCCGCGGCCGGATTGAATTCGCGGATGTTCAACGCGCCGTTCATCGTGATGATCGCGTCATGGGCCGCCTCGAGAATCGCGCCCTGCCGCGCCTCGCTCTCTTTCCCGGCGCGATACATCTTGTACGTGAGGTACAGCGGCGCCGAGGTGAGGAGCAGCGTCAGCCAGTACCCCGCGCTCTCGGTGACCGCGATCACGACGACCGCGGCGGTCGCGCCGAGGAGATAGCTGGGCGCGCTCGAGGCGAAATCGGATTTCCAGATCCGGAACGCGCTCTGATCGGTCGTGAGCGCAATCGCGATCGCAATCGGAATGGTGTTGACGAAGAAGTACGTCAGGGCCATGCCGATGAGCGGCACCGCGATCTTTGCGTTCAGCTCGGGATTCGCCGTGCCGCCGAGCAGCTGGTACATCTGGCCGGCCACCTGGATCGTGATGACCAGGATCGCCATGTTGAACAGCGTCCGGTAGAGTGGATTCCCCGCCTTCGAGTTCAGCGTTGACTGACTCCATCCGCTCACGGCGCCGACCAGCATCGTCGCATGCGGGCCGCGGAGAATCAGCGCCGCGATGTCGACGACGTACGACACCGACATGTTGGAGCCGCTCGCGATCGGAAACTGAACCTTGAACGCCGACGTCAGCGAGGACAGCAGGATGAGGAGCACGAACGGCAGCAGCGGCAGGAAGTTCGCTCGCGGTAACAGCGCGAAAAAGATGATCGCGCCAAGGGCGATGATTGCGAGGATGTACCAGCGGCCTCGGGCAGGCAGGTCGCGAAGCAAGACGAGTCAAGTATACTTTTTCGCCATGCGACGAGCGCGCGGCAAGCGCGGCCGTCCGACGAAGTTCGGCCGTCCGAGTCGGGTGGTCGCGCTGACGCTGCCGGAAGAAGTCGTGCGTGGTCTGCGCCGTCTCGACGACGACATCGCGTGGGCGATCGTGCACATGTTCGAGGAGGACGCGGCGCCGGCGCCGGCGGGCAACGGCCGCCAACCCGATGCTGAGCTGGTCACGATCGGCGACGGCCGATCGCTCATCATCGTCAATCGCACGATCTTCCGGCGTCTGCCGGGCGTCCACTTCATTCCCATCAGCGACACGCGCGCGTTCCTCGCGCTCGAGCCGGGCCGCGGCATGAGCGATCTCGAGTTGGCGGTCGTCGATCGACTCGACGACGGGTCGCTGCCGCCGCGCGAGCGAGACGGACTGAAGCGACTGCAACGCCAGTTGCGCGAGTGGAGGCAGGATCGGCGGCTGCGCTTCAACACGCGCGCGATCATCGAGGTCCAGCACCCGCCGCGGCGTCGCCGCCGCGCGCCAAAGTCCAATCGCTGAACCGCGACGTCAGGTCGCCGATGACCGCCTCGGCGTGGCGGACGCCCTCGTAGAGCCGCAGGGTTCGATCAAACGCTCCCTCGTACTCGACGGTGAAGCCGCCGCGATATCCACCGGCGATCAACGTGCGCAGGACCGGCGTCAGATCGACGTCGCCGGCGCCGAATTCACAGTACCGTCCGCGATCGAGCCCTTTGAGATGCACGTGCGCGACGAGCGGCTGCAGCTCGCCGAGCGCCGCGCGGCTGTCGACGCCGGCGTGCTCGAAGTTGATCGGATCGAAATTCATGCGTGCGTTCGAGCGGTCGACCCGCTCGAGAATCGCGCGGCACACCTCGGGCCGGGACGAGGCGCCGTCGTGGTTTTCGAAGACGAACGAGACGTTCGAATACCGATCGGTCAGCCGCTGGATGTTTCGGGCGACGCGCTCCAAGACCTCGTCGGACCAGTCCTCGCGTGTCAGCCGGCCGAAGAACAGGCGCATCCGATCGACGCCGAATGCCCGCGCCATCGCCACCTGTCGCGCTACCGACGTCATCGTCTCCTGAATCTCGGGCTCGCGCGCGAAGAAGTCGCACCAGCCGCCCGACACGATCCACACGCGCTGCCCGTTGGTGGCGAGCGCCGCTCGCACGGTGTCGACGTCCACACCGCGCTCGATCATGTGATTGAGATTGAGATCGAGATCACGCAGCCCGAGGCGCGAAAAAATCTCGAGCGTCGGCAGGAGCGGTTCTCGCTTGTGGGAGGTCGTCGACGGCAGGATCTGATGAGGCTTCATCAGACGGCGGCGAACTCGAGGGACTTCTCGTGAGCGGAGTTGACCGTTTCAGCCATCCCCCAATACTTGAACTCCGCATGCCGCCCGACGTACCGCAGATTGCGAATCTTCCGCCCGCGATCGATATACGCCGCGTAGATGGCGAACGCCTGCCCGGACTGCTGCGGATACGCCTTTGCGGCAAAGAGGTTCTGCTCGAGCGCGTAGTCGATGGTGTTCTTCGGAAAGCAGTTCACCGCGGCGGGCAACACGGGAACCTCGACGAGGATCAGCGTGTCCGGACTCTCGTGGCGCGTGATCACCTTCATCTCGGTCACGCGCGTCTGAAACTCGCACGACGCGTAGTGCAGCGACTCGGCGCCCTCTGGAAACGCATGCGTGAGTCCCGGGATGAGCAGCGGGATCATCATGCGGCCCGTGTAGGGCAGCGTGTCCTCGCCCCAGAGCTGGTCGATGTCGATCGTGCAGAAGACGGTGTGGTAGTCGGCGAAGTAGTACCTGTCGCCGCTCTCGGTGAGCACGTGCGGTCTCTTGTGCTCGTCCTCGATGCTGGCGATGCGATCGCGGATGACGGTCGAGCGCGCCACCATCGCATTCCAGACGGCGTTCCACCCGTGCTTCGGGTACACCTGAAACCTGATGCCCTTTCCCAGCGTGTGGTCGTCGAACTTCAGCGGATCGTATCCGGTGACCGTGTGCGTCGTCGGCGCGCCCTTTTCGCTCTGAAAGCGGTCGGCCCACACCATCGACGTCTCGAGCTCGTCGCCGGGGATGTTCCACATCTTCCAGGTGTACTGCGCCATGAACTTGTGATACAGCGTGGGCCCGATGGCCGCGCTGAAGTACTCGGAGAACGTGCAGTCGCCGATCAGCGGGAGCTGGCGTTCGACGAGCTTCAAGTGCTCGTCGCGGTTCACGCGGAGCTCGCGTTCGATCTGCTCGCGCTCGGGCATGCACGCGACATCCTGGTAGTGCACCGGGTAGCGGTACTTCCGGCGATCGGCTTCGATGAAGGTGAAGAGCCGCCGATCGATGTAGTACAGCTCGTCGTTCGTCAGCGACACGATCGTCGCGTTGATCGGCGACTCCCTGCCGCCCGGCCAGAACCAGATATGCGGTCCGAACTCGTACGGATGCCCGCTGTAGTAGCAGGTCCGCGCCAGGCCGCCGACGCGGCTGTTCTTCTCGATGACCGTCACGTCGTACCCTTTTTCGCTCAGGTAGTACGCGATCGACGATCCTGCGACGCCGCCGCCCAGAACCAGAATCTTCGGTGTGCTCACGTATGGTCACCCAAGGTTGTGCGCCTTCATCCAGCTCGTGGTGTGCCAGGCGGGCTGGTCGGTCAGACGGCCCTCGCGGTACGCCTCGGCCAGCTCGCCAACGGCGATGGCAACGTTCTTCTTCGGCGCGAACCCGGTCGCCAGCAGTCGATCGGAGCAGAGCCGATACGATCGCGGGTCGTTCGATGGCTGCACGTCGATCCGTGCCGGAACCTGTCCCGCCACGAGGCGGGCGATCTCGAGGACGGTCAGGTTCTCGAACGCCGCGTTGTAGACGCCGGCCAGCCGCCGCTCGCGCGCAAAAAGATACACATCCACCAGGTCGTCGATGTGAATGTTCGGCCGCACCTGGTTGCCGCCGAACACGGTTATCGCGCCTGTGGAAAGCGCCTGCATCGTCAGCAGGTTGACGGTGAGATCCAGCCGCATGCGCGGCGAGTAGCCGCAGACGGTCGCGGTCCGCAGGATTGTCGTGACCATCCGGTCGCCGTAGCTCAGGATGACGCGCTCGGCCACCATCTTCGTCTTGTTGTAGTCGGAGATCGGCATCAGATCGAGATCCTCGGTGATGCGCGGCTCCGACCGGACGCCATACACGGCGCCGGACGAGGGAAAGATGAACTGCCGCACGCGTCCTCGCGCCGCACGATCGGCGAGACGCATCGTCGCCAGCACGTTCACGTCCCACGATCCGTATGGATTGAGATCGGCGGACGGATCGTTGGCGATCCCAGCCAGGTGAAAGATCGTGTCGAAGGAGGAGAGATCGCATCGATCTGAGGCGCGCACGTCGGCGACGTGAACGGTCAGCCGCGGGTGCGGCTGCAGATGATTGCCGAACCACGCCGTGTCAAGCACGGTGATCTCGTCGTCGGTTCGCGCGAGCAGCGCCTCGGTCAATCGAGTCCCGATGTAGCCGCAGCCGCCGGTAACCAGGATCGCCATCAGATGACGATCTTCCCGATGGTGAGGAATTCCTGCTCGGTGACGGGGCTCTCGTTGCAGCGGCGCTGCGTCATGGCCGCCGCCCCAATGCTGCCGGCGAGCGCGACCATGCTCGCGGGCAGATTCAGACGCGCCGCGACGCTGCTCAAGGTGAAGAACGCGTCGCCGCATCCGATCGTGTCGACCGCGCTGACGCTCAACGAGGGCAGCGCGAATCGTTCACCCTTGACGGCGACCATCGCGCCCTGGCTGCCGTCGGTCACCGCCACGTCTCCGTGCAGCAGCGCCACCGCGCGCTCGACGAGCGCAGGCAGCGGCAGGCGGCGCTCGTGCAGGCAGAGCTCGGCCTCGGTGCGGTTCAGGCTGTAGTAATTCGCACCCACGTACTTGATCGGCAGGTTGTAGCCGTAGTTGCCCGAGTTCACCTGCGCCATCGCCGCCACGAACGCGCGCCGGCGGGCGGCGATCCGCGCGTTCACCGTGGCCGCGTCGAGCAGTCCGTGCCCGAAGTCGGCGACGAGCACGAGGTCGTAGTCATCGAAGTCCGGAAGCTCGGACGGCGCGGCTTCCGGAAGGCTCAGTCTTCTGGATTTGAAGACGGGCCGGCCGGTGTCCTGATCCACGAAGCGCGTCTCGACGAGCTCGCCGTCGCAGAGACGCGTCACGTGGACGTTGGAGGGCATCGGCGCGGCGAGCGCGTTGGTGAAGCAGTGCACCTCGCTGACGAAGTTCGAGAGGTGCCGCGCGATGATGCCGACGCCGCCGATCTGCCGCACGCGCGCCGTCTCCAGACCCGCAACACAGCGCGACTGGGTCGAGAGATTCGTCAGCGCGACGTCGACCCACTCGTCGCTGATCGTTTCGCCGAGGACGCACACGCGAAGGGGACTCGCGGCCGCGAGGAACGCCTTCAACTGGCCGAGGGTGAATCCAAACGAGGAGAGATCCTTGAACAGGATGCGCTCGTTCTGCAGCAGCGGGTTGCGCTGCGCAGCCTCGGGCGCGGCGAGCAGAAAATGGGACAGCTTGGTCGACGAAAACGTCTCGCCCGCGGTGAAGTGCATGCGGCCGCCGTAGCTCTCGAGCACGCGTGTCTCATGGAAGATGCTGCGACTCTTGTCCAGCATCAGATCGGCGTACTCGGGCCCCTTCACGTACACGTCGGGACGGAGCGCATCGATCGCCGAGAGGGCCGACGGCTCCTGCACGATCGCGACGTAGTCGACGATCTCGAGGGCGGCCACCTGCCGCGCGCGATGATCCTCGGTGAAGGTGACGCCGCGCTTTTTCGTGATATGCGCGTCGGCCGTGATCGTGACGACGAGCAGATCGCCGAGCGCCTTGGCTTCCTCGAAGTGAATCAGATGGCCGATGTGAACCAAATCGAACGCGCCGTGACACTGGATGATGGTCTTGTCGCGGAAGCGCTCGCGCAGGCGTGGCAGATCGCCGAACGGGACGATCTTGTCGCGCTGGCCGACGCGGTCGATGAAGCCAATCATGTTGGCCGTCCTGCGGATGGCAGAGCGAATCCGGCCTTCACGGCGTCGTCGCGAAACATCCTGACGGTTTCGAGCGAGAACGCCCCGAGATCGCGGCCCACGAGATCGAGCTTCTTCAGGATGTCGCCCGTGAGCGTGATGATGTGACAGCCGACCGCGTCGGCCTGGAATACGTTCAACAGCTCACGGGGGCTCGCCCAAATCAGTTCCGCGCGCGGCGTGACGGCGAGGATGTCGAGCGCGCCGATCAGGATCGGCACCGGATCGCGTCCTGTGTCGGCGATGCGGCCGGCGAACATCGACACGTTGGCCGGCGCGCCCCCTTGCAGCGCCTGAACGGCGCGCGCCACCTGATCGAGCGTCAACACTGCGGTGACGTTGACCTTCACGCCCGTATGCGACAGGCGATGGATGAGATCGTCCGAGGGCTCACCGCGCGTGTTGGTGATGGGAATCTTCACGTAGACGCACGGCCCCCACGCGGCGAGCTGGCGCGCCTGGCTCTCCATCTCGTCGAATTCGTCGGACAACACCTCGAACGAAATCGGCCGATCGGGAATGGCCGAGACCGCCTCGCGCACGAACGCGTCGTAGTCGCGGACTCCTGCGATCCGCATCAGCGTCGGGTTGGTCGTGAACCCCCGAACGTACGGAAGGCGATACAACGCGCGCATCGCCGTCAGGTCGGCGCCGTCGGCGTACAGCTTCACGCGAAGATCGGCGATCGCCTTCATTCCCCGCTCGTCATTCACAGCTCCGCGGCGTCGCGGCCAAAATCCAATCAACGGCCTCGCCGAGCGAGCGAACGCGCACATCGGGCTCGATGCTGTCTCTCGGAACCGGCTCGTCGTAGCCGTGATCGATCAGCACTGCCGCACGCAAACCGGCGCGCTGTCCGGCCTGAATGTCGCGCCAGCGATCGCCGATGATGACGCTTTCGTTCAGATCGGGCAGCGGCTCCTGCAGCAGCAGACCGGGTTTCGGTTTCCGGCAGCGGCAGCCATCGGCATCGTCGTGGTAGCACACCCGGACTTCGTCGATCGGCAGTCGTGCGGCCAGCGCCGCGTTGATGGCGTCGACCACGTCGCGCGGCTGCTCGCCGCGCGCGACGTCGGGCTGATTCGTCACGACGACGAGCCGGTAACCGGCCGCCTTCAGGCGAGCGAGCGCGTCCGCGGCATCGGGAAACACCTCCAAGCAGTCGACCGACGCGGGCGGATAGGGCTTGCCGCCGCGAACCACCGTCCGGTTCAGCACACCGTCGCGATCGAGGAACACGGCGCGAGCCTTCATCGCGTCGACTCCCATTTCGCCTCCACGGTCTGGAGAGCCGGATGCGACACGAGCAAATGCCAGACGACCGCCTGGAACGCTTCGGTGTGCGGCGTCACCATTCGCGGATTCACGGTTGGCACGACGACGCAGGCGTCCGCCATCTCCGCCGTGAATCCGCCGTCGCGGCCGACAACGCCGACGATCGTGGATCCGATCGACCTGGCGAGTTGCAGCGCCTTGACGACGTTCACGCTGATGCGCTTCTCCTCGTTCCCGCCCCCGACCGAGAACACGAACACGCCGTCCTCCGGCCGGAGCCGGCTCTCGATCAGCCACGCCGCGAACACGCTCTCCCATCCCTCGTCGTTGGTCCGCGCGGTCAGCTCCGCCACGTTGTCGGTGGGCGCGTACGCTTCGAACCCGGCCAGCTTGCGAAAATCGTTGACCGCGTGCGCCGCGTGCGCAGAGCCGCCGCCGACGCCGAGGAAAAACAGCCGCCCGCCGCGCGCGCGGACGGCGAGGAGCGTCAACGCGAGATGCTCGATCGCGTCAGCGTCGAGCGCGGCGACGATCTGTGCGGTCTCGTCCAGATACTGGCGCGCGAAACCAGGCGTCATTCCCTGACCACTCCCCACTCGAGCCCGCACAGCCGCGTCAACGTCCGCATCACGTCGACCGCGTTCTTCATCCGAAACGCTTTGCTGTCGCCGTGCTCGCGCTCCATCAGGTCCATCGGTACTTCGATGAATGTTTCGGTCCGGCGCAGGCACTTGACGAGCACTTCGGCCTGGAATCCATACCCGCTCGATTGAATCGTGAGCGTCTTGAGGATGTCTGCCTTGTGAATCTGAAGCCCGTTGTAATACTGCAGCCGCCGGCGTGTGATCAGGTTCAACAGCCCCGTGAAGATTTTCGAGATCGCCGCGCGCCGCCACGTCCGCGATGTCCACATATCGCGCGTGTACCCGATGACGACGTCCGCATCGCCGACGTGACCGAAGAACTGCTGCAGCGTCTCGGCGCCCCACGCGTTGTCGCCGTGCACCATGACGATGCGATCGCGCGTCGCGGCGCACACGCCGCGGCGATACGTCCACCCGAACCCCATGTTCCGCTCGTTCACCAGCAGCGTCACGGCCGGAAACCGGTGGAGGTTCGCCCGCACGAGATCGCTCGTGCCGTCCGTGCTGCCGTCGTCGATCACGATGACCTCCGCATCGATGGACAGCGGCGACAGCGCTGCGCTGATGTTCTCGAGCGTGCCGACGATGTTGCCGGCTTCGCAGTGAGCCGGCACGATCACCGAGAGCGACCGTTCAGTGGAGGTCGACGGCATAGACGCGCACCTGCGGATTCTGGTACTCGAGCCGGAACGACTGCGGATCGCCCGCGGCCCACGCTTCTTCGACTGGAAAACCGTGGTCGGTGTGCCACAGGTAGTCAATCTCGTACGCCGACAGTGCCGCGATGAACAGGTGTCCGACGCCGAATGTCTTCAGGTTCGCGATCCACGCGTCCCGAAATCCTTGCATCCGCTCGTACCGCGGACGCAGCGCATCGTCCCGCGGTCCTGCTCGTTGAGCCACCGGCATCAATTCACCCGAGCTCTTCGCCAGCAGCGGAGGCACTGGATCGAAGCGTCCCGTCCGGTACGCGTGGTCGTAATCGTGGAATCGCCAGCGCGGGCGGCCGTCGATGTTGACGTAGAGGACGCGGTTCGTGAGCTGCTCGCCGGTCAGCGGATACGGCAGGTTGATGCCTGTATATGCAATGGTCGATTGGCTGACGTTCGCCGCGATCCAGCGCCAGCCCGCTACGAGGTTGGCGCGAATGTAGGGCGACGTCGTATCGAGGTACTCGCAGCGCGAGGGGCGGCACCAGCGCTCGCCGCCGGCCGCGAGCACGGTGGCCGATGCGGCGCAGAGCGCGACGATCAGCGGCATCGCCCACCGGGCGCTGCGCGAGCCGAGCCACCAGGCGAGCGCCATCAGCGCAGTCAACGCCGCGAAGCCGATGACGAACTGCGATTCCACCAGGCCGTTGAGCGCCAGCCATCCGCCCATGAACCACGGGACGTTCGCCGGCAACTCGGCGTGCGCGCCGACGACAATCCACACCATGCCGATTGCGTACGCGCTTTCCACGAACACGTTCCATGTGCGGCTCTTCCGAAACGCGAAGGCGAGCGGGAGCATCGCCGGTCCGATGGCAGGCATCAGGAACCGCGAGTCGACGTTGACCGGGAGGCCGAACCAGTAGAGCGGTACCATCAGCACCGGCACCAGCGCCATGAGCCCGTGTGGCCACCAGCCTCGGCGGATCATCGACGCGGCGCCGACCAGCGCGAAAGGGATCCAGAACAAGAAGAGCGTGGGACCCATGCCATGTGCCGCCATCACGGGAAAGAGCCGCACATCGCCCGTGTGGAAGATCGTGTTCAGCATGGCGTCGCGTCCGAACGCTCCGCGCGCCAGGGTGACGCCGGCGATGGACAAGCTCGCCGGATAGATCGGGCTGCCGGCCACGAACCAGTTCCGCAGGTACCACGGAAGCGCGAAGAGGGCGATGCCCGGAAGCGCCCATGCGACTCTGGCGCGCGGTCCGCGACTGACGGCGAGCAGCAGGAAGATCGGGGTGTACACGAGCGCGAGGTACTTGGTGCCCCAGTACAGCCCCAGGCTGATGCCCCACAGGATCCAGTCACGTCGATCGTTCCGGTCGATCGCGACGATGCCGAAGTACAGCGACGTGAGGAACATCGCCGCGCAGATCAAATCGACGTTCGCGCCGATCGCCTGCTCGAGGATCGGCCGGGAGAGCAGAAAGAAAGCCGGCGGGTAGATCGCGTGCCGCGCCGGGGCGCCGAGGCGCCGTACCAGCGCATAGATTGTCGCGGCGGCCAGGAGAGCGAACGGCAACTGGCCGATGCGGGCGACGAGATCGCCGTGGAACGGCAGCATCAGCCACACGAACCACAGCTCTCCGTTGCCGGGCGCATACGCCTGCGCGACGTCGCTGAACGGCGTCGGGACAATCGAGAGCGTTCGATCCTGAAGCCACCGCGCGGCGAAGAACAGGTGATAGCTGACGCTGTCGTACAAGGTCAGCGGCGAATGCGTGACGGCGAACCCCGCGCCGAAAGAGAGGAGCGCCGCACACACGGCGACCGGCAGGACGGGGAAGGTCGGGCGAGCGGGCCCAGGCAATCCGGATGCTCGCGCCGGAGAGGCAAAGGATGCGGCGCACACCGCCATCTGAAGGGCGAGGTCAGCCCCGATCGTCAGTCGCCCGACGCTTCCGAGGACGAGTCCGGAAAGGACGATGACCGCGACGCTCACGACGCCGACGCGGATGCCGGCATCCACCCGGCTCATCGGTGGGAAGACGCGTGTCACGATGTTCCACGCGGTGACCAGCGTGAGCGCGCACAGGACCCAGAAGATCACGAAACCGCTGACGGAGCCATAACCAAGTAACCAGCCGACCCACGCGTTCGCCGTGAGCAGGACACCGATGACCATCAGCACCGGCATGCGAGGCTCATTGAATCAGTTGGCTGATCGCGTCGGTGAATTGTAGATGCGCCACGCGAGCGGCTCAATAAATTTTTCCACATGAAATGTCGATTAATTCGTAAGTAAATTGACTTGCCTGAGAAGTTTCGATAAGTTCTGGCCGCGACATGCGTCTAGGCGAACTCATCATTTCGGGATCGATCGTCGCGTGTCTGCTCGTTGCCGGGTGCGGCAAGAGCAAGACGGCCCCCACGCAGCCCACCGAGACCGCCGCCACGGTCGATGCGGACGCCGTCACCGGATCGGTGACGGTGCCGCAGGCGATCTCGCCGGCGGCGGGCGCGCAGATAAGAAACGTCGACCAGCCCGTGACGCTGGTCGTCGCCAACGCCGTGGCGACCAGGGGGACGAACACGTACGACTTCGAAATCGCGACCGACGCCGCCTTCGCCGCCAAGGTGGCCACCAAGAGCGGTGTCGCCGAGGGGACGAGCGGAC
This sequence comes from Vicinamibacterales bacterium, assembly GCA_036004865.1. Classification (GTDB taxonomy): domain Bacteria; phylum Acidobacteriota; class Vicinamibacteria; order Vicinamibacterales; family CAVVIG01; genus QHWF01. The sequence continues at coordinate 29,484 of DASYQZ010000109.1, read as the reverse complement.
GGACGAGCGTCACGCTCGACCGCCTGACGCCGAATGCCGATTACCATTGGCGCGCCCGCGCCCAGGCCGGCGGGACGGAGGGACCGTTCACGTCCGGGCGAAGATTCTCGATTGGGCCGGCGGTCACCATCGACACGCCCGTGGTCATCGGGCCGGTGAGCGGAGCGCAAACCGGCGCGCGGCCGGCGCTACGCGTCAGGAACGCGACGCGGCAGGGTCCGGCAGGACCGATTACCTATAAGTTCGACATCGCCGCGGCATCGACGTTCAGTCCCATCCTTGTCACCGCGACCGTGGCTGAAGGGGTCAACGAGACCGGCTTCATTCCGGCGGCCGATCTCCCGATCGAGACGGCCCTCTTCTGGAGAGCGACGGCAATCGACGCGACCAACGCCGTGTCGAGCGCACCGACGTCGCCGCAAGGTTTCACGACGTCACTGGCGATCGACCTGAGCAGAGTCATCGTGTCGTATCCGGCCGCGCCGTCCGGTCCAACCATTGCCGCGTGGCGGCAGACCGCGACGATCGGGGCGGTGGAGCAGGACGGCAATCCGGCGGCCCAAGGGATCATGTGCATCTCGTTCACAACGAGCCATGACTGGCCGAGCACGGCGTTCTTCGGCGCGGAGGACGTCCAGGTGTACGCGAATCAGTGGTACTTCGCGAGGATCGGCGGTCAATGGTACGGCGGGCCGGGCGAGTATCTGCGCGTCGGTCGCGGCTTCTGTAAGACGGGTCAGGGCACCAACGCGATCGGCCCCGACGGCGGCTGGAATACCGTCATGGCCCGCTGGGCACCGAAGCCCGGCGAGCTGGTCGGCTACATGATCAGCACGCCGGCGAGAAACTGGCCTGGCATGCGCACCATCGACGAGCGCTCGGATATCGTCGTGCAGCCCTGGCGCGACACGAGCCTCGGATCGACGTTCACAAGTGTTTCACGCCCGCGCTGACAGCGCGGCGATCTCCGAGGAGACGACTGAATGCGATCGGTTCTGGCCGTGATCGCGAGCGCGATCGTCCTGAGCGGTGTGGCGCATGCGCAGGGCCCGGCCGTCGAAAAGGGGTACGTCGAAGGCGTCGCGCAGTCGGCGTTCGGGAATGTGACCACGCAGTCGTACGGCGTGGAGTTCGGCGCGACGGTTCGCCCCGACCTTCAGATATTCGGCGAGTTCGGAAAGATCAAGAGCGTCGCGAGCAGCGCGTTCACGAGCGACGCGGACAGGATCGCCGGCGCGCTGACCCAGCTTCAGCCCGCGTCCGTCGCGGTTTCGGCGAAGCAACCGGTCGTGTTCTTCGGCGGCGGCGCGAAGTACCGGCCGTCCTCGAACCTCAAGGTTCAGCCGTACGTGCTCGGGGGGGTCGGGCTCGCGCGCGTCAAGAGCGACGTCACGTTCACGCTCGGCGGCGCCGAGGCCACCGAGAGCGCGCTCGCGCCGTTCGTGACGCTCGGATCGGATTTGTCCGGCACCGTCACCAGACCGATGCTCACGCTGGGCGCCGGCGCGACATGGCCGGCCTGGCAGTCGCTGATCGTCGATTTTCAATACCGGTGGGGCCGGATCTTCGCGGAGGACGCAGGCATCACCACGAATCGCGCGGGCGTCGGCATCGGCGTCCGCTTCTAACGCCCGTCACGCCTTCAAGCGTGTCTTGACCTCAGTCAAACATCTGTTTTATACAACTGTTTGACGCCTTATGCGCAAGCTCGTGGTTCTGCTCGTCCTGGGCCTCGCCGCCGCGGGCGGCTATCAGTACTATCAGCGGTCGCGTCCGCCGGTGCTCGTGCTCACCGGCATCGTCACCACCAACGACGTCATCGTCAGCTCGCAGATTGGCGGACAGATCGACAAGCTGCTGGCCGTCGAAGGCGATCAGGTGACGAACGATCAGCTCGTCGCCGTCCTCAAACCCGACGAGCTGAAGGCCGACACCGCCTACTACACCCACAACGTCGAAGGGCTGTCGTCGCAGGTCAGGGAATCCGAGGCGGCGCTTCGCTTTCAGGAGCGTCAGACCGTGGATCAGATCCGCCAGGCCGAATCGACGCTCGCCTCGACGGAAGCGCAGGTGGCCGCCGCCGCCGCCGATTTCGAGAACGCGCGCCTGACCTACGCGCGAGTCCAGGATCTGGCGAAGGGCGGCGTCGTCGCGCCGCAGGAGCTGGATCAGTCGCGCACGGCGCAGGCCGCCGCGCAGGCGAAGGTCGAGGCGCTGAAGAAGCAGGTCGACGCGCAACGCGCCGCCGTCGCGCTGGCGCGATCGAATGCCGAGCAGATTACGGTGCGGCGCAGCCAGGTGCAGGCGAACGCGCACATGCAGGCCGCGGCCAGCGCACAGCGGCAGAAAGCGGACGTGCGGCTCCGCTACACGGAAATCCACGCGCCCATCGACGGCATCGTCGACGTTCGAGCCGTGCGCGTCGGCGAGGTCGTCGGTCCGGGACAGCCGATCGTGACACTGATCAATCCGGACGATCTGTGGGTCCGCGTCGACGTCGAGGAGACGTACATCGATCGCATCCGCATCGGCGACAAGGTGACCGTGCGGCTGCCGTCGGGCGCCGAGCGCGAGGGCGCGGTGTTCTATCGCGGCATCGACGCCGGCTTCGCGACGCAGCGCGACGTGAGCCGCACCAAACGCGACATCAAGACGTTCGAGGTCCGGCTGCGCGTCGACAACAAGGACCGCCGCCTCGCGGTCGGCATGACCGCGTACGTGCTTCTCCCGGTTTCGTCGCGCGAAGGCTTCCGCCGGGCGTCAGATCATGAACGCGATTGAGGTTCGCGAGATCGTCAAGAAGTTCGGCGGCTTCACCGCCGTCAACGGGATCAGCTTCGCCGTCGAGGACGGGGAGATCTTCGGGCTGCTCGGACCGAACGGGGCCGGTAAGTCGACATTGATCCGCATGATGGTCACGCTGCTGCCGCCGACCGCCGGCACGGCGCTCGTCAACCGGTTCGACATCGTCAAACAGGCCGACCAGGTGCGGAAGTCGATCGGCGTCATCCCGCAGGCGATGACGAGCGACCTCGAGCTGAGCGTCGAAGAGAACCTGATTATCTTCGCGAAACTCTACGGCGTGCCGCGCGCGAAGCGCGAGCGGCTGATCGGCGAGCTGCTGGCGGCCGTGGAGCTGACCGACTGGCGCCACGCACAGGTGAAGAAACTTTCGGGCGGGATGCGCCGGCGCGTCGAGATCGCCCGGGGCCTCGTGCACGAGCCGCGCATCTTCTTTCTCGACGAGCCGACCACCGGCCTCGATCCGGTGTCGCGCGTCGCGGTGTGGGAGATGCTGCAGAAGATCAAGGCCGAGCGCGACCTGACGATTCTCATCACGACGCACTACATGGACGAAGCCGACAAGCTCTGCGACCGCATCGCCATCGTCGATCACGGCGAGCTGAAGGCGCTCGATTCGCCGCTCAAGCTCAAAGCGTCGATCCCCGGCAAGAACATCCTCGAGGTCAGCTTCTCGTCGACGCCGCCCGGATGGCTGGAGCGGCTGCAGCAGTTGCCGTCCGTGCAACGCGTGACGGCTGACGAGAACATCTTCCGGATCGCGTCGACCAACGGGCCCGCGACGACGCTGGCGCTGATGGAGATGGCGCAGAGCGCGGGTCTCGCCGTGTCGTCGCTGTCGGTGCAGAGCACGACGCTCGACGACGTGTTCGTCCACTACGCGGGCCGCGCGCTGCGCGACGCGCTGCAGGAAGCGAGCCCGCTCGATTCGCAGTTCATGATGCGGAGGGGATAGATTCTCATGTATAGAGCCTGGGCGATTATCGAACGCGAGCTGCGGCGCTTCCGCCGCAGTCCCGTGCTCATCGCGATGTCGATGACGTTTCCGATCGTCCAGCTCGTGGTGCTCGGCTACGCGTTCGGCGGAAACGTCAAGCACCTCAAGCTCGCGATCGTCGATCAGGATCACGGCGTGCCGGCGGTGAAGGTGCGCGAGCTCGCGTCCGCCGTCTCGTCGGGCGCGAAGACGATCGACACGATCAACTACACCGATCCGGGAGAGGCGCTGACCGATTTGCGCAACGGGCGCGTCAACGGCGTCCTGACGATTCCGCCGGAGTTCTCGCGCCGGGTCCTGCAGCGCGCGCAGCCGCGCGTCGCCCTCATCGCGGACAACACGGACACGTTCGTCTCGAACGCGCTGGCCGCGACGATGGGCGCGGTCGTCGCGGGCTACAACCAGCCGGCGACCGCGCCGCGCGTCCCCGGTCAGGCGACGCTCGACGTCGTCGAGGTGTACCCGTACGTGCCGTACGTGCAGTACCTGTTGCCCGGATCGGTCGTGATGTCGATCTTCATGATGGTGATGATCGGCGGCGGCATCATCTTCATCGACGACAAGGCGCGCGGCCTGCACGAGGGCTATCTCGTCACCCCGATTTCCAAGTTCGAGCTGATCGCCGGCTTCAACGTGTCGGGGACGATCAAGGCGGTGATCGCCGGGATGTTCCTGATCCTCATCGGGTCGATCATCGCCGGCATTCCGAATCCGTTCGATCCGATGCGTCTCGTCCGCCTCTTCGTCGTCGTCGTCGTGACGTCGTTCGCGCTGATCAGCCTGATGTTCCTGCTGATGGTGCGCGTCAGCGATCCGCTGCTGCCGCGCGCCGTGTTCGGCATCCTCAACACGGTGCTCTATTTTCCGAGCGGCGCCGTCTACCCGCAGCAGGGCTTTCCAGGCTGGATGACCGTCATCGCGGTCGCCGATCCGTTCACCTACGCGGTCCACGCGTTCAAGAACCTGCTGCTCAAGAACACCGGGTTCGTGGCGATCGCGTACGACCTGACGTTCCTCCTGATCTTCTCGGCGGTCGCGATGACGGCCGCGACGCTGCTGTTCAAGCGGACGCTATGAAGGCGATTGCCCGCCGGGATGTAGGGGCGGACCCGCGTGTCCGCCCACACGAGGGGCCGACACGTGGGTCGGCCCCTACGAGCCGAACCGATCGGGAAACGCGCGATCGGCTGCTGCGCGCCGCCGAGCGGCTGTTTGCCGACCGCGGTTTCAAGGACGTCACCGTGCGCGACATCTGCCGCACAGCGAAGGCCAACGTGGCGGCGGTGAACTACCACTTCGGCGACAAGCTCGGGCTGTACCGCGAAGTGATGCAGTCGGCAATCGATCGGATGCAGGCGACCACCGACGCGGCCCGCCGCGCGGGCGAAGGGCGGAGCGCCGAGGAGCGGTTGCGCCGCTTCATCCTGATCTTCGTGCACCGCTTTCTCGATGCGGGCAACGATGCGATCCACCGGCTGATCACGCGCGAGGTGCACGATCCGACGCCGGCCGTCGATGCGCTCGTCGAACAGGGCGTGAAGCCGCGCGTGGACTACCTGTCGCGCCTCCTCGCCGAGATCATTGGCTGCTCGCCGTCGGACCAGCGCGTGCTGCGGTGTCTGGCGAGCGTCCAGGCGCAATCGGTGGCGTATTTGCACAATCCGATCGCCGAGCGACTCGGATTCACGATCGAGCCGAGGACGCCACGGCAGATTGACGACATCGCTCAGCACATCGCGGTATTCTCGCTCGCCGGCGTGCGCGCGATCGCGGCGGCGACGGCTTCAGCGCGGCGCCGTTCCGGCAAAGCCGCTCGTGGTAGATGACACCATGCCTCCTTTGACTGGATTACGCGTGCTCGATCTCACGCGGGTCGTCGCCGGCCCGTTCTGCACGATGATGCTCGGCGACATGGGCGCCGAGGTGCTGAAGATCGAGGAGCCGGAACACGGCGACGACTCGCGCGGCTGGGGACCGTACATCGACGGCTTCGGCAGTTTCTTCCTCGCGCTGAACCGCAGCAAGAAGAGCGTCGCGCTCGATCTGAAACGCGCGGACGGCGCGGCGGCGCTCCGCCGGCTGATTGAAACCGCCGACGTGCTGATCGAAAACTTCCGTCCGGGCAGTCTCGCCGAGCTCGGGTTCGACTACGCGTCGGCGTCGGCGCTCAACCCGCGGCTCGTCTACTGTTCGATCAGCGGCTACGGCCAGACCGGCCCGCACGCCCAGCTGCCCGGGTACGACGCCGTCATTCAAGGCGAAGCCGGCATCATGGACATGACCGGCTTTCCCGACGGCGAGCCGACGCGCGTCGGCGTCGCGATCACGGATTATCTCGCCGGCCTCTACGCGATGCAGGGCATCCTGCTCGCGCTGATGGATCGCGAGCGCAGCGGCACAGGGCAGCACGTCGACATCGCGCTCTTCGACGCGATGCTGTCGGTGATGCGGCTGCCGCTCGGCGTTCTGCTCGCCACCGGCACGAATCCGACGCGCGTCGGCAACGATCATCTGTCGATCGCGCCGTACGAAACGCTGCGCGCGAAGGACGGCTACATCATCGTCGCGGTCGCCAATCCGCGCCTGTGGGCGCGTTTCTGCGACGCCATCGAGAGGCCCGATCTCCGCGATGATCCCCGCTTCAAGACCAACGGCGATCGCGTCGCGAATCGCGGCGCGCTGAAGCAGGAGCTCGACACGGTGTTTGCCCGCCTGACCGTTGACGAGCTGACGGAGCGGCTGCGGGCGCAGAACGTCCCATGCGGCCGCGTACGGTCGATGCGCGAAGCGATCCAGCATCCGCAAGTGGCGGCGCGCGGCACGCTGATCGCGCAGCAGCGTCCCGGGCTGACGATCGAAACACTGGCGCCGGTCGTGAAGCTGTCGCGCACACCGGCCGACGTCCGCTTGCCGCCGCCGGCGCTGGGGGAGCACACGCAGGAGATCCTTGGACAACTGTAGCGTTCAGCTTTCAGCTGTCAGCTCTCAGTTCTCAGCCAGTCAATTCTCAGGGAGCATCTTCACACCGACCGGAAGAGCAAGAAATTGAAAGCTGACAGCTGAGAGCTGATAGCTACGAGTATGATTTCGACCGTGTTCGATAAGAGTCTTCTGACCGGCCGCGTCGCGCTCGTCACCGGCGGCGGCACCGGCATCTGCCGCGGCATCGCCCTCGCGTTCGCGGCGCACGGCTGCGACGTGGCCATCACGAGCCGCAGGCAGGAACATCTCGACCCGACGGCCGAGGAGCTGCGCGCCACCGGCCGCCGCGCGATCGCCAGGGCGGCCGACGTCCGCGATCCCGCTGCCGTCGCCGAGGTCGTCGAGGCGACGGTCAAGGAGCTCGGGCGGCTCGACATCCTCGTCAACGGCGCCGCGGGAAATTTCATCTGCCTGGCCGAGAATCTGTCGCCGAACGGATTCGGCACCGTCGTCGACATCGACCTGAAAGGGACGTTTCACGTCTCGCGTGCGGCGCTCCCGCATCTGAAGGCGCGCGGAGGATCGGTGCTGAACATCAGCGCGACGCTGCCGTATCTCGGCACGATGGGGCAGTCGCACGCGGCGGCGGCGAAAGCCGGAATCGATTCGTTGACGCGCACGCTGGCATGCGAGTGGGGCCCGTACGGGATTCGCGTCAACGGGATCGCGCCCGGTCCGATCGAAGGCACCGAGGGCATGCGGCGGCTGACGAACGACCGGTCGCGCGAGAGCGCCATCAGCAGCAATCCGCTCGGCCGCATGGGCACGATCGAGGACATCGCCCACGCGTCGCTGTTCCTGTGCTCCGATGCCGCGTCGTTCGTGAACGGCGTCACGCTCGTGGTCGACGGCGGACTGTGGCTGCGATCGGCGCGGATTCTCGGCGATTGATGGCGGATCTCGTTCCCGCCTGGGCTTCCGGAGTGTGCGCCGGCGTGCACGCGTCGGGAAGCCGAGATGTCGTGTACGTGCCGGACAACCCGCTGTCGCACGTGCTCCGCAACTTCGAGCGCGAATTCCGGGACGTGCGGCTGCTGCTCGCGACGCGCGAGGAGGAAGCGTTCGGCATCGGCGCCGGCTTGTATCTCGGCGGCCGCAAGCCGACCGTCATGTTGCAGTCGAGCGGGCTCGGCAATTCGCTGAACGCGATCACGTCGCTGCTCATCCCGTATCAGATTCCGGTCTTGATCATCGTCAGCATGCGCGGCGATGCCGGCGAGTGGAACGCGGCGCAGGTGCCGATGGGGCGATCGGTGCCGGCGATTTTCGAGGCGATTGGCGTCCCACACTCGCGGGTCGAGTCGGAGCGCGAGGCGGCCGCGTCCGTGCGCGCACCGGCGAAACCGCCTTCGCCACGCGCATCGCCCACGCCGTGTTGTTGCCGCGACGCCTTACAAACATTACAAGTCGGACTGCAGTCTGACTCCACTCTGACTCCACTCTGACTCCACTCCGACTGGAGTCCGACTTGTAATGTTGGAGAGCGAATGAATCGGTTGGCTAGGCGTACGGTGCGACTCGTGACAAACATTACAAGTCGGACTGCAGTCTGACTCCACTCTGACTCCACTCTGACTCGAGTCCGGCTTGTAATGTTGGAGAGCGAATGAATCGGTTGGTCGCGACGCGGATCGTGGTGGAGCTTGCGGGCGATGCGCCGGTTGTGGCGAGTCTCGGGCACCCGGCCTACGATCTGTTTGCCGCCGGCGATCGTCCGCAGAATCTGTACACCTGGGGCAGCATGGGGCTCGCCTCGTCGATTGGCCTCGGTCTCGCCCTCGCGCGGCCCGACGTGCGCGTGTTCGTCCTCGACGGCGACGGCTCGCTGCTGATGAACCTCGGATCGCTGGCGACCATCGGATTGCTGCGGCCCGCCAATCTCGTGCTCGTGGTGATGGACAACGAAGAGTACGCGACGACCGGCGGTCAGCCGACGCCGACCGCTCACGGCGCAGACCTCGAGGCCGCCGCGCGCGCGATGGCGATTGCGAACGCGACGACGGCACGCACCGAAACCGAACTCCGGCGCGCCGTCGATCGCGGGATTGAACGCCGCGCGCCACAGATGATCGTCGCCAAGGTCTCGGAGTCGGCGCCTGCCGCGCAGCCGCCGCTCGACTGTGTTTTCATCAAGCAACGCTTCATGGCTGCGATCGGCAGTCACCCTGAGGCGACACGCGGCGGCAAGTAGACCTCGTAGTCAACCGACCGCACGTACAACGCCGGCATCATCGCGCCGAGATCGATTCCCGACAGGCATGCGATCTCGGCTCGTTCCACGCTCATCGTGCGAACCGCCTGCGATCGATGCCAGATCGACCACCGGCGGAGCATGCCGCGCCGATCGAGGAAATAGGCGGTATGCGGATTCGTCAGCAGGTCGAGCGTGTTCGCATCGACATCGATGGAGTCTTCGCGCGCGCGAATGGCGAGGCGATGGTCCGCCGATCGTGCTTCCCACTCGAAGTGCCCGCGTCGCGTGACGACGATGTCGAACGGCAAATGGCGAAACGGAACGCCGAACATCCAGGAGGAAATCGTCGCGATCCAGCGCCGCGACAGATACAAGCCAAGAAAGAACACGCTGCCCGGCTCACCGCCGCCCAGCCCCCGCACATACGCGCGAACGTTCATCTGCAGCGACCGCATTCGCGGGAATGCCGTGACTGCCGGCCGCAGCGCGCGATTGCGGAACACTGCGGCGCTGACGAGGCCCGCGCCCTCGTACATCACCGGTCGCAGCGTGTCAGGGAGATGACGCCGAATCTCCGCCTCGGGAACTCTCCATGTCAGGATGAGCAGATCGTCGAGCGTCACCAGCACGTGCCCGGGACGGAGCGGCCGGCGCATACGATCGATGTCGCCGATCGGCGCCTGAATCAACGTCATGCCGGCAGATTCTCGACGACGCCCCGCTTCCACTCGTAGTCGACGTCCTGGACGAGAAACGCTGCGACCGGGAGCGCATCGGGCACGAGCCGCGACAGGAACGGGATTGTCGCGGCCGTCACGCGCACCGGACGCGGTTCCCAATGCGCGCGGCTCCCTTCGATGCGGACGATGGCGCGTCCGCCGCGAGCGGCGGCAAACGTGAACGGCATCGGCCCGGCGTATCGCCGCGCCTCGTCCCAGTCCGCGAAGACCGGGTTCGGCGGCAGGACCGGTTCATCTTTCACGGTGACGGCGAACCCGCTCGACGTTGCGACGTGCAGGACCCCGCCGTCACGTTGAGCGGTCGCCGACACCTTGCGATACGCGTAGTGGGTGAACAGATCGCCGCCAATCGCCATCGGCCAGCGGTCGGTCTCGCTCCCCAGAATCTGAAGGCCGCGAAATCGACGGCCGGTCGGACTCTCGAATCGCACGAAGATCCGGTATCCGACGAGGAAGAAATCGACGCCCATCCATGCGGGCAGGCCGCGAGGGCGCAGGCGGCGCGTCGCGACGCAGGCGGCCGCGAAAAAGCCGAACCCTTTGAACGTATCGAGTGAAAGGCCGCGAGTCACGAGCGGTCGAATCGAGGCTTCCGGTGCGGCGAGCGTGACGGCCAGTGCCCAGTCGAAGTGTGCGACGATCGGGACCGCGTGCCGCAGCACAACGACGGCAAGTATATCGGACCCGAGACGCGCGCTCTGGCGCGCGGTCTGGTCGCGATCGTGTGGCTGTATCAGGGACTGTGGTGCAAACTGATGGCGCGTTGCCCGTCGCATGCGGCCGTCGTGGGCTCGTTGCCGCAGCCGATCGGCAATCTCGCGGGACCACTGCTGATGATCATCGGCACCCTAGAAGTGGCGCTCGCGATCTGGGTTGTGAGCGGATGGCGGTCGCGACTCGCAGCGGCTGCGCAGACGGTCCTGCTGCTGGTGATGAACGGCGGCGGTCTCGTCTGGGGCCGTTCAGCGATTCCCGATCCGTTCAGCACCGTGCTCAACAACGTGGTTCTGCTCGCACTCGTCTGGATCGTCTCCGATGCGCACGTCTGACACGCCGTGGCGCGACGCAGGGCTCATGTTCGGCCGCATGTTCGAGGACTGGAGCGTCGAAGCGCGTCTGTTTCCGCCGGGCGGCCGCGTGTTCTGCATCGCGTCGGCCGGCTGCACCGCCATCGCGCTCGCCGCGCGAGGCCACGACGTGACGGCCGTCGATCTGAATCCGGCGCAGGTCGCGTTCGTGCGCGCGCGCCTGCAGGGCGCTGCATCCGCCGAAGGCTCGGTCGACCGGCTGATGTCGCGCGCCCGGCAGGCCATGCGTCTGATCGGGTGGACGAAGACGATGGTGCGCGACTTCCTGTCGCTCGAGGATCTCGACGCGCAGGGCCGGTTCTGGCGATCGCATCTCGACACCTGGCGCTGGAGAGCGGCGCTCGCCGGGTTGCTCAACCCGATGACGCTGAAGGTCTTCTTCCCGACGCCGCTCGCTCGCGCGGTGCCTGCCGGCTTCGCGCGGATTCTTCGACATCGATTCGAGCGTGGATTCTCGACGCACCCCAATCGGACGAATCCGTACGTGCGGTTCCTGTTGATGGGCGAATCACCCGAAGCCGTGTCTGCGCCTCTCGGATCAGTGAACGTCGTCGAAGCCGGCGCCGCGGAATATCTTGAAGCATGTCCCGCGCAGTCGTTCGACGCGTTCACGCTCTCGAATATCCTGGACACGGCCGACTCGAATGATGCTCGCCGTCTCGGCGCCGCGATTCAGCGTGCCGCACGGCCAGGTGCGGTGACGGTCCTGCGAAGCTTCGCCGAGCCGGCCACGCGGGACGAAGACGGATGGGCGCGGCAGGATCGCGCCCTGCTCTGGGGCAGCATCACAGTGACGGCCACGTGACCGCGCTCGTCGATTTCATCACCGTCGCGACGCCGCCGCCCGCCGCGCGCGCCGCCGCCGCGCGCGCCGTGCTCGACACGATTGGCGTCACGCTCGCCGGCGCGTCGGAGCCCGCAGCGCGCAGCGTGCAACAGGTCATTGCCGCCGAAGGGTCGGGGCCGTGCCGCGTGCTTGGAACCGCGATGGCCGCGAGCGCGACGAACGCCGCGCTGGCGAACGGGACCGCGGCGCACGCGCTCGACTTCGACGATATGTGCTTCGTGTCGCTCGCGCATCCGAGCGCGCCGCTCGTGGCCTGCGCCCTCGCCGCCGCGGAGCTCGCCGGCGCCGGCGGCCGTGCCCTGCTCGACGCGTACATCATCGGGTTCGAGATCGAAGGACGTTTCGGCCGCGCGATGAACCCGCGTCATTATCAAAAGGGGTGGCACTGCACGTCGACCATCGGAACGATCGGCGCCGCTGCCGCGGCCGCGCGGCTCCTCGGTCTCGATGCGGCGGCGGTTCGACACGCGCTGTGCATCGCGGCGTCGGAGGCGTCGGGCCTCAAAGACAACTTCGGATCCATGGTGAAGCCGCTGCACGCGGGCCTCGCGGCGCGCAACGGCGTCCTCGCCGCGCGGCTCGCACAGGCGGGCCTGACCGCCAACCTCGACGCGATTCAGGGACCGCAGGGTTTTCTCGCGGCGATGGATAGTGAGCATGACGCGAAGGATCTCCAGCGGGTCCTCGACGATCTTGGCACCCGATGGGAGATTCTCGACACCGGCATCACGGTGAAACTCTATCCGTCGTGCGCCGCGACGCATCCGGCGCTCGATGTGCTCCTCGATCTGAAACGACAGGAAGCCTTCGACGCGGACCGGGTGCAGGCGGTCGAGATCGGCGTCGACGCCGTGACGCCGACCGTGTTGATCCACAGCCGGCCGGCCGATGGTCTCCAGGCGAAGTTCAGCATGCCGTTCTGCGCCGCCGCGGCGATCGTCTACGGCCGCGTCGGCATCGAGACGTTCGAAGACTGGCAGGTTCGCGATCCGGCAATCGTCTCGTCGCTGCAGCGCGTGACGATGTGCGTCGACTCGACGCTCGATGCAGCGGCTCCGCCGCTGACACAGGCGCGCGTGACCGTTCGGCTCGACGATGGGCGTGTGCTGCGCGCGTCGGCGAACGGCGCGCGTGGGTATCCGGCGCGGCCGGCGGCCGACGAGGAGCTGGCGGCGAAGTTCATGTCGTGTGCAATCCGCGCGCTGCCGCCGTCACGGGCGGAGCATGCGCTGGCGGCGGTTCGCGCGATCGAATCGAACGAGGACATTCGCACGGTAACGGAGGCGCTATGGCCATGACATCGCTCCGCAGAATCGGCGGCGCGGCGCTCGTCGGCATGCTCGTGATGCCGGGCGCCCGCGCGACGGCGCAGAACGCATCGCAGTTCAGAGACTGGAAACCGTCTGCGCTCGCGGATGCCGTGGCGGCGAAGCCGCGGGCCGCGTGCGCGGCGCTCGTGGCGCTGACCGGTTACGAGTTTTCGATCGTCACGGCGGCGCCGGTGCCGGCGTCGAACGAGGCGCCGGAACACTGTCGCGTGGTGGGACAGATTCAGCCGGAGATCCGTTTCGAGGTCACGCTCCCGACGGCCTGGAACGGCCGGCTGTACATGTTCGGCAACGGCGGGTATGCCGGCGAACCGCTCGATGCGCCAGGCCGCGTGGCCAGCGTGCGCCGCGGGCTCGCGCGCGGATTCGCAGTCGCGCAAATGAATACCGGTCACGATGCCGCCGTCGAACCGCTCGGCACGTTCGCGGTCAATTCGCAGAAGTTTCTCGACTACGCCTACCGTGGCGTCCACGTCACGGTCATGACGGCGAAGAAGATCCTGCAGACGTACTACGACGGGTCGCTGCGTCATGCGTATTTCGACGGCTGCTCGACCGGTGGCCGGCAGGGGCTCATTTCGGCGCAGCGCTTCCCCGAGGACTTCGACGGCATCGTCGTCGGCGCGCCGGTGCTGAATTTTGCGGGCACGATGATCAGCTACGCCAGCATGCAGCGCTCGCTCGCCGCGGCGCCGATCGCGCCGGAGAAGCTGAAGATCGTCGCTGAGGCGGTGTATGCCAAGTGCGACGCGATCGACGGTGTGACCGACAAGCTCATCGACGATCCGCGGAAATGCGCGTTCAAGCCGTCGGCCGATCTGCCTCGCTGCGCGGACGACGCCGACGGTCCCGCGTGTTTCACGAGCGCGCAGGTCCGAACGCTCGAAACGATTTACGGCAGCGTGAAACGAAACGGCGTCGAGATCTTTCCAGGCTGGCCGGTGGGCGCCGAAGTTGTCGCGCCCGCACCGGCCGGACCGGCCGGCAGCACGGCGAGCGCGTGGATTCCATGGTTCGTCGCCGCGCCGAACGTCCGGCCGATTCAAATCAATTTCGGTGAGACGTTCTTCAAGTACATGGCGTTCGGCAAACCGAATCCGTCGTACGACTGGCTGACGTTCAACATCGACGCCGATTTCGACAAGCTGCAGTGGGCGCGCAGCGTGCTCGACGCGACCGATCCCGATTTGTCGCGGTTCAAGGCGCGCGGCGGAAAAATCGTCAGCTACTTCGGGTGGGCCGATCCGGCGCTCAATCCGATGATGGGCGTCAACTACTACGAGAGCGTCATGCAGAAGCTCGGACCGTCGACGGCTGATTTCTATCGGCTGTTCATGGTGCCCGGCATGTTCCATTGCCAGGGCGGGATCGGCACCGGAACATTCGACGCGTTGACGCCACTTGTCGAATGGGTAGAGAAGGGGACCGCGCCATCCTCGATCGCCGCGTCGAGGCTCGTCGAGGGCAAAGTCGTCCGCACGCGGCCGCTCTGCCCGTATCCCGAGGTCGCGAAGTACAAGGGGTCGGGAAGCATCGACGACGCCGCGAACTTCAGCTGCGCGAAGTAGCCGTTTGTCACGAGTCTGACTTGTCGGACTTAACGTAACCAACATTACAAGTCCGACTTCAGTCCGACTTCACTCCGACTGCGGTCAGACTTCACTCCGACTGCGGTCAGAGCGCAGTCAGAGTGAAGTCAGACCACAGTCGGAGTGCGGTCAAACTGCAATCAGAGTGCGGTCGGAACGGGAGCCAGACTGCCGTCGGAGTGAAGTCCGAGCGAGGTCAGAGTCGAGTCGGAGTGAAGTCGGACTTGTAATGTTAGGGGACGTGACCGCGTTTCCAGACCATGAACGTGCGGGTGAACTCGATGACGGGCGTGCCGTGCTGGTTCACGCCCGTCGTCTTCACGCGCACGATGCCGACGTTCGGCCGTGACTTCGACTCGCGCGCCTCGAGCACCTCGCTGCGCGCGTAGATCGTGTCGCCCTCGAAGACCGGATGCGGCAGCCGCACCTCGTCCCACCCGAGATTCGCGACCGCGTTCTGCGTCAGGTCGGTGACTGACTGGCCGGTGACCAGCGCGAGCGTGAAGCACGAGTTCATGAGCGGCTTGCCGAATTCGGTGCGGCTCGCGTACTCCGCGTCGAAATGCATCGGGTTCGTGTTCATCGTCAGGCAGGAGAACCAGACGTTGTCGGCGGCGAGCAGCGTGCGGCCGAGCGGATGCTCGTAGACGTCGCCGACCGTGAAGTCCTCGAACACGCGGCCGGTCCAGCCCGGTTTGACGGCCATTCAGACGACTCCTTCCGCGCGCCACCGCGCAATGGTGTCGCGTGCGATGCCCAGCTCGCCGAGGATGACGTCGGTGTGCTGGCCGATCGCCGGCACGTCGCCCATCACCGGCTCGACCCCGCTCATCCGGACGGGCGGCACCACCGCGCGCAGCGATCCTGCCGGCGATCCGATCTCGCGCCACCGATGGGCGAGTTGTGGATGGGCGAGGAACTGTTCGATCGAATTCATGCGCGCGTACGCGATGCGCGCCGCCTCGAGCCGATCGATCAGGTCGGCCGCGGAGAGCGCCGCGAACGCCGATGCGATCGCGGCGTGCAGCGCGCGCCTGTTCTTCACGCGCGCGGAGTTGGTCGCGAACCGCTCGTCGTCCGCGAGCTCGGGGCGCTTCACCACGTCGGCACAGAAGCGCTGCCACTCGCGCGCGTTCTGGATGGCGAGATAGATCTCGTCGCCGCCGGCGGCGCGAAACGGACCGTACGGCGCGACCGACGCGTGATTGCATCCGCTGCGCGGCAGCGCCGATCCGCCGTAGCCGGTGTAGTACGCCGGCTGCTGCATCCATTCGCCGAGCGCATCGAACAGCGAGACGTCGATCGAGGCGCCGCGACCGGTCGAGCCGCGCGCCAGGAGCGCCGTCAGGATCCCGGAGTACGCGTACATCCCCGCAGCGATGTCGGCCACCGAGATGCCGGCCTTCGCCGGGTGGTCCTCCGTACCCGTGATCGAGATGAGGCCGACCTCGCTTTGGACGAGCAGGTCGTAGGCTTTCTTGTGAGCGTACGGTCCCGAGGATCCGTAGCCCGAGACCGTGCAGACAACAAGCCGCGGGTGGCGAGCGCAGAGATCGGCTGCCGACGTGCCGAGTCGATCGGTGGCGCCCGGCGCCAGATTCTGCACGAACACGTCCGCGCGTTCGAGCAGCCGCACGAAGACATCTTGGCCCTCGCCTGTCTTGAGATCGAGCGTCAGCGACTCCTTCGATCGATTCAGCCAGACGAAATAGCTCGACAGTCCCTTGACCGTCGTGTCGTACCCGCGCGCGAAGTCGCCGCCGTCGGGACGCTCGATCTTGATCACGCGCGCACCGAGATCCGCAAGCTGCCGTGTCGCGAACGGCGCCGCGAGCGCCTGCTCGATCGAGACGACGGTGATGTGCTCGAGGGGGAGCATTCGTCAATATGACCGGGGCAACCCGAGGACGTGCTCGGCCACATACGCGAGGATCAGATTCGTCGAGATCGGGGCGACCTGATACAACCGCGTCTCGCGGAACTTGCGCTCGACGTCGTAGTCCTCGGCGAACCCGAACCCGCCGTACGTCTGCACGGCGACGTTGGCCGCTTCCCACGACGCATCGGCCGCGAGCAGCTTCGCCATGTTGGCTTCCGCGCCGCACGGCTCCCCACGGTCGAACAGCTCCGCGGCGCGGAAGCGCATCAGGTCCGCCGCTTCCACATTCACGTGCGCGCGCGCGATCGGAAACTGGACGCCCTGGTTCTGACCGATCGGCCGGTTGAACACGATACGCTCGCCGGCGTATCTCGTCGCGCGCTCGACGAACCACCGGCCGTCGCCGATGCATTCGGCGGCAATCAGGATCCGCTCGGCGTTCAGTCCGTCGATCAGATACCGGAAGCCCTTGCCTTCCTCGCCGACCAGCGCGTCGGCCGGCACTTCGAGATCGTCGAAGAACAGCTCGGTCGTCGCATGATTCATCATCGTGCGGATCGGACGGATCGTCAGGCCGCGGCCGACGGCCGTCCGCAGATCGACCATCAGCATCGAGAGTCCGTCCGTGCGCTTCTTGACCTCGTCAATCGGCGTCGTCCGCACGACGAGCAGCAGGAGATCTGAATGCTCCGCGCGCGAAATCCATACCTTCTGGCCACGGACGACGTACCGGTCGCCCTTCCTGATGGCCATCGTCTTCAATTGCGTCGTGTCGGAGCCGGTCGTCGGCTCGGTGACGCCAAACGCCTGCAGCCGCAGCTCGCCCGTCGCGATCTTCGGCAGGAACGCGCGCTTCTGCGACGCCGAGCCGTGCCGCAGCAGCGTTCCCATCGTGTACATCTGCGCGTGGCAGGCCGCCGCGTTGCCGCCGCT
Organism: Vicinamibacterales bacterium; assembly: GCA_036004865.1. Lineage (GTDB taxonomy): Bacteria > Acidobacteriota > Vicinamibacteria > Vicinamibacterales > CAVVIG01 > QHWF01. The sequence continues at coordinate 12,105 of DASYQZ010000109.1, read as the reverse complement.
GCGATTCACTTCTTCAAGAATGATTGACGCTTCGGTCACGCCGAGACCCGATCCGCCATACTCCTCGGGAATCAGCGCAGCGAGATATCCGGCGTCGGTCAGCGCTTTGACGAATGCCTCGGGATACGCGCGCTTCGCGTCCAGCTCGCGCCAGTAGCTGTCGGGAAACGCTTTGCAGAGATCGCGGACCGCCGTTCGCAGATCCTGATGGAGCTCGGTCGTCGCCGGCACTTCGTGATGATATTAGAAGGCAGGAGGGGCAGGAGGGGCAGGATGAGTGGCAGGATGCGGAGGACGCGTGGCCCAATGGGCCATTTCCATCTTGCCTCCCCTCCTGCCTCGCTTCCGGCCTATCCTGCCTATTCTGCCTATCCCGCCTTTCCTGGCCCATATGACCGTCGCTGATCTCATCGTCGCTCGCCTGCGCGACGCGGGCGTCCGCGCCGTGTTCGGCGTGCCGGGCGGCGGGAGCAATCTCGATCTCATCGAGGCGGCGCAGCGCATCGGCGTCCCGTTCGTGCTGACCGCGACAGAAACCGCCGGCGCGATTGCGGCGATTGCGCAGGCCGAGATCTCCGGCCGTCCCGGCGCCTGCCTGACGACGCTCGGTCCGGGCGTGGCGTCGGTGGTGAATGGCGTCGCGTGCGCGCGGCTCGATCGCGCGCCCCTCGTCGTGCTGACCGATTCTCATCCGGCCGCCGCCGGCGATTCGTTTGCACACCAGCGCCTCGATCACTACGCGCTGCTCGCGCCGGCGACGAAGTGGTCGACGACGATCGCGCCGGACGAGACCGCCGGAATCGCTGACGTCGTCGACCGCGCCATCGCCTGCGCATTGGCGCCGCCGCCGGGCCCGGTGCATCTCGACGTTCCGGCTGATGTCGGCGCTCTGTCAATCGTCGCGGGTCCCTCTGACACCCGTGACGGCGACGACGCCAAAATCGCCGCCTTGCTCGTCGGTTCCTGGGAGGCTGCGGAATCGGAGATCGCTCGTGCGCGCACGCCGCTGCTGATCGTTGGCCTCGGCGCACGCCGTCCACAAGACGTCGCGGCCATTCGATCGCTCTGCGCGCGTCATGCGTTGCCGGCGATGGTCACCTACAAGGCGAAAGGGGTCGTGCCCGACGGCGACCCGCACTTCGCGGGCGTGTTCACGAATGCCGCGATCGAACAGCCGATCGTCGACGAAGCCGACCTGCTGATCGGCGTCGGCCTCGATCCCGTCGAACTGCTGCCACGCTCATGGAAGTACTCGCAGCCGATTGTCTATTGCGGACCGTGGCCGGTCGAGGCTCGACACGTGCCGTTCGCGGCGCAGCTCGTCACCGACGTTCCCGCCGCTCTCGAGCGGCTCGATGCCGTCCTCGAGCAATCGGCGTGGGACCTCGCGGCAGTCGGCCGCAGCGTCCGGGCGCAGCGCGAGGCGATCTGCGCTCGACGCACAAGTCTCACCGCGGATCGCGTCGTGCAGATGACGGCCGACTCCGCTGCGAACATCGCGCGCGTGACCGTCGATGCCGGCGCACACATGTTGCCCGCGACGATGCTGTGGCCGGCCGGCGAGCCGAATCAGATGTTGATCTCAAACGGTTTGTCGACGATGGGGTTCGCGCTGCCGGCCGCGATTGGCGCGGCTCTGCTCCGGGGGGCAGGGGATCCCGGCGTGAGCGATGCCCGCGATCGCGCAATCGTCGCCCTGACCGGCGACGGCGGATTGCTCATGTGTCTCGGCGAATTGCTGACCGCCGTTCGCGAGAAGCTGCGCATCATCACCATCGTGTTCAACGATCGATCGTTGAGTCTGATCGATTTGAAGCAGCGGCACCGTCAGTACGCGTCAGCCGGCGTGACGCTGGGCGAGGTCGGCTGGACGTCGATCGCGGAGGGCGCCGGAATGCCCGGTCACGTGGCGACAACTGAAGCTGAGCTCGGGCGCGCATTGTCGGCGGCGCTCGACGCGCGCGGCCCAAGCCTGATCGACGCGCGTATCGATCCTTCAACGTATTCCGCAACGCTGCGCGCGATTCGAGGGTGACGCCAGCGTCGGGTTTATACTCCCGCGTATGAACTGGACGCCTTTTTCCACTGGCGCTGGGGCCCTCCACCTCCGCTCGCATCCAATTCGCGCGAGCTACGGTGGACCCGCCGTAGCCTTGGCGGAGGCGGGCACTCCGCAGCGAGCTGTCGCTGATGCCGCGCGGCAGACCGCGCGGCATAGCCGCAGGCGCTTCGTTGTCGTGACGATCGTCTCCCTCATGGCGTCGCACGTGCTCTTCGCGCAATCGGCGCGGCTGCTCGTGCTCAACAAAGAAGATGCGACGCTCGCGATCATCGATCCGGCGTCGGGAAAAACTCTCGGCACCGTCCCCGTCGGACAGGGACCGCACGAGCTGGTGACCTCGACGGACGGCAAGTGGGCGTTCGCGAGCAACTACGGCACCGGCCCCGCGCCGGGTCACACGATTTCGATGATCGATGTCGCAGCGAGGAAGGAGCTGCGGCGCATCGACGTCGCACCGCTCAGCAGGCCGCACGGCCTGGCCTTCGTCAACGGCAAGCTGTACTTCACGGCGGAAGCCAACAGGAAGATCGCGCGCTACGATCCCGCGACGAACAAGGTCGACTGGGAATTCGAGACGGCGCAGAACGGCACGCACATGGTGCTGCCGGTGAAGGACGGGCGGACGATCTTCACGTCGAACATCGGGTCGGACAACGTGTCGGCGATTGAGCAAGCAGCCGACGGGACCTGGACGCAAACCGTCATCGCCGTCGGCAAAGGACCGGAAGGGATCGACCTGTCGCCGAACGGACGAGAGATCTGGAGCGCACATTCGCGCGACGGCGGCGTGTCGATCATCGATGTCGCCACGAAGAAAGTGACGCACACGATCAGCGCGGGCACGAAACGATCGAACCGCATCAAGCTGACGCCCGACGGCAAGTTCGCGCTCGTCTCCGACCTCGAAGCCGGCGACCTCGTCGTGCTCGATACCGCGGCGCGCAAAGAGATCAAGCGCCTGCCGCTCGGGAGGATGCCTGAAGGGATCCTGATTCCGCCCGACGGTTCTCGCGCCTTCGTCGCCGTCAACGGCGACAACCACGTCGCGGTGATCGATCTGAAGACGTGGCAGGTCACGAAGAAGATCTCGACGGGCACTGGACCTGACGGTATGGCGTGGACTCCGTAATTGCGGATTGAGGATTGCGGATTGCGGATTTATTGGTGATTTGCGATTTAAGGAGAATGACACTGCCGATTGCGGATTGATCGGAGATCTACCGATTCATGTGCGGGCACCTTCGAAAATCCGCAACGAATCCGCAATTCGCAAATCAACAATCACCAATAAATCCGCACTCCGCAATCCTCAATCCGCAATGTACCCGCCCGTTTGGGTAGTGCGGACCGCCCGATCGCGCTCGTACCATCGGATCGTGATCCCTCAACAACAGCCCGATGACGACGAGCTGCTCGATGCCTACTCGCGCGCGGTGATTCGGGCGGTCGACGCGGTCGGCCCGGCCGTCGTGAAGATCGACGCCGAGCGCGGCGGCGGGTCCGGTGTCGTCTTCACGCCCGACGGCCTCGTCGTCACCAACAGCCACGTCGTGCATCGCGCGCCGCAGATGACGATCACGCTGCCCGACGGCCGATCGTTCCGCGCCGATGTGGTCGGCAGCGATCCCGATACGGATCTCGCAGTCGTGCGCGCGGGCGTCGCCGCGGGCGCGTCGCTGCCGTGGGCGAGCCTCGGCGATTCGCGCGCCGTGCGAGTCGGCCAGATCGCGATTGCGATCGGCAACCCGTACGGCTTTCACCATTCGGTCACGGCCGGCGTGGTCAGCGCGCTCGGCCGATCGCTGCGATCGCAATCGGGACGGTTGATGGACGACGTCATCCAGACCGACGCGTCGCTGAATCCCGGCAACTCGGGCGGCCCGCTGGTCACGACGCGGGGCGAGGTCATCGGCATCAACACGGCGATGATTCTGCCGGCCCAGGGATTGTGCTTTGCGATTGCGAGCAACACCGCGCGGTTCGTCGTCTCGCGGCTGCTGCGCGACGGCCGCGTCCGCCGCAGCTATATCGGCGTCGCAGGGCAGAACGTGCCGGTGTCGCGCGCGCTCGCGCGCGCGAACCAGCTCGCCGTGTCATCGGGCGTGCTGGTGGCGTCGGTCGAGGCGAACAGTCCCGCCGCGATCGCCGGCCTTCGCGACGGCGACATCGTGCTCGCGTTCGCGGGCGAGCCGGTGACCGGCATCGACGATCTGCATCGCCACCTCACCGACGAGCGCATCGGCGTCGCCTCGCCGCTGACGATCCTGCGCCGCGGTCAACGACGTCAATTGACCGTCATTCCTGGCGAGAAACCTTGAAATTGCAGATTGCAAATTGCAGATTGATTTTCGATTTGAGATTTTCGGGACTGCGATCGCCAATCGAAATCCCAAATCTGAAATCAATTTGCAATCTGCATTCTGCAATCTGCAATCTCAGAGAGTGATGAGCCCGCGCCGCACGGCGCGGCGCACGGCGTCGGTGCGATTGGCGGCGCCGAGCTTGCCCGCGATCGACGAGACGTGAAACTTCACGGTCTGATCGCTGATCTGCAGCCGGTCGGCGATCGCCTTGTTCGGCAAGCCTTCCGCGAGGAGCTCGAGCACCTGAATCTCGCGCGGCGTCAGCGGCTCCTCGAACTCGCTCTCGTCTCGCCCTTCGCCCAGCTCAGGACGAGCATGCGCCATCACGACGGCATCGACGTCGAGCTCCGCATCGCGTGCAGCGGCGAGCGTCGGAAACTCCGCGATGACGTCCATCGATCCGTCGAGCTGCGCGCGGAGACGCGCGCGATCCGACGGCGATCCGACGAGCACCACGCGCATCAGTGCGTGGGACGCTCGCCCACGGCGACCTTCAACTCGGTCGCGGCGCCGCCGCGCAGTGCGCGCAGCGTCACCTGACGTCCGACGCGATCGCCCACGAGCAGATCGAGGAGATCTTCCGGCGACTCGATCGGGTGGCCGTCGAACTCCAGCAGCAGGTCGCCGACGAGCACGCCAGCCGCGGCGGCAGGACTGCCGCTCGTCACGCCTACGACCAGCAACGCGGCTTCACTTCCAGGGCGGCCGCCGGCGCTCTGCTGATGCTCGGCCAGCGTCACCGGTTGTCCCGCGATCCCGAGGTAGCCGCGCTTGAGGTGCCCGTGTTCCAGCAGCGTGGCGGCGGTCTTCCACGCGATCGACGCCGGAATGACGACGCCGAGGCCGCGAATGGCGGCGGCCGTCGCGATGCCGACGAGTCCGCCGGCGGTGTCGAGGAACGCGCCGCCGGCGAATCCGTCGTGCATCGGCGCGGTGGTGCGAATCACCTGATCGATCGCGCGGCGGCGTCCGGTCGGCAGCGGACCGCCGATCACCGACACGATGCCGGCGCTCGCCGTGACGGCGTTGCTCCACGATCGCGCGACGGCGAGCGCGAGATGGCCGACGCGCGCCGGAGACGCTGCCGGCGCGATGGAGGCAGTGGCGAGCCCGGCGACGCGCAGCACGGCGAGGCTTGTCGTCGGATCCCAGCCGGCGAGCTCGGCATCGAAGCTCTGGCCGTCATGCCGCCGCACGTGCAGACCGTCCTCGCGTCCGAGCGCACGAACCGTGGTCAGCACCACGCCGTCAGCGTACACGAGTCCGCTCGCGGGACGCCGCCGGCCCTGCACCTGGACGACCGACGGCGACGCGGTGTCGACGGCATCGGCGAGTTGATTGGAGAAGCTGGACAAGAGGTCGTTGGTCATTGGTCATTGTCCTTGGTCGTTGGTCCTTGGTCGTTAGTCGTTGGTCCTTGGTCGTTGGGCACGCCGCGATCGTGACAGATGCGCGAACGATGCGAATCACCCAAACGGGCAGCGTATGATACGGGGCGATCAGGAGGCGTCATGCGTCGATTCATCCTTCTTCTGGTGGTGACCGCGATCGTCGCGCCGGCGCGCGCGCAGCGCACCGAGATATCGAGCAAACCAGAAACGCCGTTCAAACTCGCGACGTTCGAGGCCGGAGGGAAGACGCGCGTCGGGCTGGTGCTCGGCACGCGCGTGTTCGACGTGGCGGGCGCGAACGCCGAGGTCGCGAAGAAGAGCGGCCTGCCCCTCGTGACGATGCCCGCCGACATGCGCGAGCTGATTGAGACCTACGATCGCGTCTCGCCGCGCCTGTACCGCATCGCAAACTACTTCAGGGACGTCAAAACCGACGGCCTGCCGTACGTGTTCGACGTCCAGAAGGTGTCGATCAAGGCGCCGATCAAGTACCCGTACAACCTGCTCGCGGCGGCGGCGAACTATCGCTCGCACGCGAACGAGATGTTCGGCCGCGGCGGCGCGGGCGGCGGCGCGAACGAGATCGATCCCGACAAAGTCGATCCGGTGATGTTCGCGAAGAGCCCGCGCTCCTGCATCATCGACCCTGGCGAGCCGTTCTTCATTCCGCCGGGCCGCAACATCGACTGGGAAGGCGAGCTCGCGATCATCATCGGCAAGCAGGCGCTGAACGTGCCGGAAGCGAAGGCGCACGATTACGTGTTCGGCTACAGCGTGATGTTCGACGTCAGCGATCGCGGCGGCACCGGCCGGCCGCAAAGCTCGCAGTTCCAGGGGCCGAACTGGTTCAGCGGCAAGAGCCGCGATCGCGCCGCTCCGTTCGGTCCGTTCATCGTGCCGAAGCAGTTCGTCGAGTACCCGACGCACCTGCGCATCGTGACCAAGGTCAATGACGTCACGAAGCAGGACGGCAACAGCAAAGATCTCATTTGGGACGAAGCCCACCTGGTCCGCTACCTCTCGTCCATCCTGACGCTCTATCCCGGCGACGTGATTTCGAGCGGCACGCCTGACGGCGTCGGCACGGCGCGCAAACCGCCCGAGTACTTGAAGCCGGGTGACGTCGTGTCGATCGAGATCGAAGGAATCGGCACGCTGACGACGCCGATGCGCGCGGCGCCGGTCACGGCCACGAAATGAGGATTCTGGCGCTCGCCGGGGCGCTCGCTATCGGTATCACGGCGCAAGCGCCGGCGCGTCCGCCCGACACGATTCTCGTCAACGGGCACGTGATCACGGTCGACGCGCAATTCTCGATCGCGCAGGTGATCGCGATTGCAGACGGACGCTTCACGGCTGTTGGCTCCGACGCCGCGATCAGAAAGCTCGCGGGTCCGGCGACGAAGACGATCGATCTGCACGGCCAGACCGTGATTCCAGGTCTTGCCGACGGTCACCTCCATGACGCCGGCGGCGGACCGGGCGTCGATCTGTCGCGCGCGCGATCGATCGCGGATGTTCTCGCCGCGATCGGCGCGCGCGTCCGGGCGAGCCGGCCGGGCGACGTCATCATCAGCAACAGCGACTGGCACGAAGCGCAGCTCAAAGAGCACCGCCTTCCGTATCGCACCGATCTCGATTCCGTCTCGCCCGGCAATCCCGTCGTCCTCGTCCGCGGCGGGCACGAGTACATCCTGAACTCGGCGGCGTTGAGAAAGTGGAACATCACGAAAGACACGCCGCAGCTCGCCGGCGGCCGCATCACTCGCGGCGCGGATGGCGAACTGAACGGCGAGCTCGTCGATCGTGCGAAGTCGCTCGTGCAGCTCCCGCCGGGCCCGAAGCTGACGATCGACGCGCTGCAGGAACAGCATCGAAAGCTGAACGCCGCCGGCTTGACGAGCATCCGGTATCCCGGCGCCTCGGTCGAGCAGTACCGTCTGCTGCAGGACATGGCGCGTCGCGGTCTGCTGACGATGCGCGTCAGCCAGTTACTGCGATTTGGCGCCGACAACGCGAACGCCATTCGTGAGGCCATCGCGGCGTCCAACATCAAGCCAGACGAAGGCGACGAGTGGGTGCGCATCGGCGGCGTGAAGCTCGGCGTCGACGGCGGCTTCGAAGGTGGATGGATGCGCGAGCCGTACGCCGAGCCGTGGGGCGAGCACGACACGTTCCGCGGCGTCAACACGATGAAGGCATCGGCGTACACCGATGTCGTCAAGGAACTGAATCGCCTGGGCTGGCGCGTCGCGACGCACGCCGTGGGCGACGCGGCGATCGACGAAGTGCTCGCGGCTTACGAAGCGGCGAATGCCGAGCGCTCGATCGCCGCAAGGCGCTGGACGATTGAGCACGGCTTCATCCCGCAGGCCGATCAATTTCCGCGAATGAAGGCACTGAACCTCGTGATCTCCGCGCAGGACCATCTGTATCTCGCCGGACCGAGCCTCGTGAGCTATTGGGGCGCCAGGCGCGCGGGCTGGACGACGCCGATGCGCGCGTACCTCGATCACGGATTCGTCGTCGCCGGTGGCACCGACTCGGCCGTGGTCCCGTACCCGCCGCTCTGGGTCATTTATCACTTCGTCACGCGCGACACGATTAGCGGGGGTGTCCTCGGCGCTGATCAGAAAATCAACCGTAGAGAAGCTCTGCAGGTCGAGACGATCAACAACGCGTACCTCACCTTCGAGGAGCGCATCAAAGGCTCGATCGAGCCGGGCAAGCTCGCCGACCTCGTGGTCCTTCCCGAGGACATACTGTCGTGTCCCGCGAAAAACATCGAGAAGATGGCGGTCGCGATGACAATGGTCGGCGGTAGGATCGTCTATCAACGACCATGAGCCAGGAAGCTGTCACGACGTTGTGTGAGATCGGCCGGCGCTTCTATGCACGGGGGTGGGCGCTCGGCACCAGCGGAAACTTCAGCACCGTGCTGTCGCGCGATCCGTTCGAGCTCGCGATCACCGCGAGCGGGGTCCCCAAGGGCACTCTTCAGCCGACCCACATCATTCACTGCGACGACCAGGGCCACAGCGTCTGCGACGCGCCGGGCACGCCCTCAGCGGAAACGTTCCTGCACGTCGTCGTCGCGCTGAAACGACACGCGGGCGCCGTGCTGCATACGCACTCGGTCTGGAGCACGATGCTGTCCGACGCGTTCGCCGCGCGCGGCAGCTCGCCCGGCATCGCCGGCGTCCCGGGCGTCTCGATCGAAGGCTACGAGATGTTGAAGGGCCTCGCCGGCGTGACGACGCACGAGCACCGCGAATGGATTCCGATCCTCGAGAACGACCAGGACATCCCGCGCCTGGCGCGGCGGGTCGCGCAGACGCTCACCGAGCAGCCGAACGCCCACGGGTTCCTGGTCCGGCGCCACGGACTCTACACGTGGGGTGATACGCTGGCGGACGCCGAACGCCACGTGGAAATCCTGGAGTTTCTGCTCGAGACCGTCGGACGCACGTCGACGGTGGGAGGCACGGCATGGCGCTACTGAGAATTCCAGACGAAGACCGCGGCCTGTCGGACCCCGCCGCAATCGCTGCGTACCTCGCCGAGCGCGGCATCACGTACGAACGGTGGACGCCCGACGGCGTGGCGGAAGGGACGCCGGCGGACCAACTGCTCGCGGCATACGCGCCGAAGATCGACGAATTGAAAGCGCTCGGCGGCTACGTGACCGCCGACGTCATCGACGTGAGTGCCTCGACGCCCGGTCTCGACGGCATGCTCGCGAAGTTCAGCAGCGAACACTGGCACGACGAGGACGAAGTGCGGCTCATCGTCGAAGGGCGCGGTCTGTTTCATATTCATCCGCCCGACGGCCCGGTGATCGCGATCGAAGTCGAAGCGGGCGACCTCATTCGCGTGCCGAGGGGCACGCATCATTGGTTCGACCTGTGCGTCAATCGCCGCATCCGCGCGATTCGCCTCTTCCAGGACACGGCGGGCTGGACGCCGCACTACACTTACAGCGGCGTCGACAAAGGATTTCAGCCAGTCTGCTTCGGCCCCGCGTACTTCGCGCCGACTGTTGACTGACGTCCGGGCCATTCTTCTCGATATCGAAGGCACGACGACGCCAATCGCGTTCGTATACGAAGTGCTCTTTCCGTACGCGCGCGCGCATTTTCGCGAGTACCTTCAGGGCGCGCGCGACTCCGAGCTGATCGGTCTCCTCGAACAGGAGTGGCGCGACGACGTTAATCGAGGCGCGCCTGTGTTCTCCGATCGCTCGATCGACTCCCTGGCGTCGTATATTGAATGGCTGATGGATCGCGATCGAAAATCGCCCGGTCTCAAGCGGCTGCAAGGGCTCGTGTGGCAGCGCGGTTACCGCGACGGCGAGCTGAAAGGCGACGTGTTCGACGACGTCCCACCGGCGCTCGAGCGCTGGCGGACGCGCGGTATCGACGTGGCGATCTACTCGTCGGGAAGCGTGCTCGCGCAGCAACTGCTGTTCAGCACCACGCCCTTCGGCGATCTGACCCGTTACATCTCCGATTTCTTCGACACCTCGTCCGGCGCCAAGACGTCGTCCGGGAGCTACGCGCGGATCGCCGCGGCGCTCGGACGTTCGACGGAGCAGGTGTTGTTCGTGTCGGACGTCACCGCCGAGGTCGACGCGGCACGATCGGCGGGGTGTCAGGTGGCACTCTCGGTCCGGCCCGGAAACGCGCCGCAGCACGTGTCCGAAGGACTTCGGGTCGTGCACACGTTCGACGAGCTGTTTTAGTTTTTTTCGTGATTCGACACGGATCGTAAGGCCTTACGATCCGGGTAACGAGGCCTGCGACGTCAAGATGCGTTTGCAGGGATTTGCCGCTGGTCCCGGCCTTGCTGACGGAGACGCCTCGTGACCGGACGATGCTCTTGCGTTTTTTTCCTATATCTGCGGTCGTATACCGGATTCACTATGAGCCGTCGTGTTTCTTACTTGCTTGCGGGGGCCGGTGTTCAGACCGTCCCGATAGGAGTTGGACGATGACACGTGTGACCGTTTCCATTCTCGCGCTCGCTCTCTTCGCCGCCGGCTGCGGCAGCGACTCGCCGAGCTCGCCGTCCCAGCCCAATCGATTCACCTTTACGGCGGACCTGCGCGCGTCCAACGAAGTGCCGCCGATCTCGAATGCCGAGTCCGGCGGCCAGGGCAATGCGACGGTCACGCTCGACGTCACTCGGGACGGCTCTGGCAACATCACGGCGGCCACCGCGACGTTTGTCGTGAACATCAGCGGCCTGCCGGCGAACACGCCAATCATCCTCTCGCACATCCATCAGGCGGTCGCGGGAGTGAATGGGAGCGTGGTGGTCGACAGCTTGTTGAGACCCGCCACCCCGGTAACGCTCGCGAACGGATCGGGATCGTTCGAGCGCTCCGGCCTCACCGTGTCGCCGGTCGACATCGCGACGCAGATCATCGCCAATCCGGCGGGCTTCTACTTCAACTCGCACTCGGCGCTGAATCCGGGCGGCGTCGTTCGCGGGCAGCTCGTGCGCGTCCCGTAAGTCCACCCCACGGCGCACATTCCGCGCCGTGGGGGCCCCGGCCCCGGCGGCTATAATGCGGGCGCATATGCGATATGCGCTCGCGCTCGCCCTTCTTCTTTCGACCACGCTCGTCGCGCAGGCGCCCAGCGCGCTCACGGCATCCGACTACGCGCGTGCCGAGCGGTTCATGACCTACAACACGACGCCGCTGGTGCTGCATAGCGCGGGGCGCGCGGCTTGGCTTCCGCCCGACGACAAGTTCTGGTATCGCACCACCACCGAACAGGGCGACGAAGCGCTCCTCGTCGACGCCGCGCAGCGCACGCGCAGCAAATGCACCCTGCCGGCGTGCGAGCGCCGCGAGACGGCTGGCAGTATTGACGGCGGCAGCGGACGCGGCGCGTCGCAGCGCCGCGACGTGCCGTCGCCGGACGGCAAGCGCAGCGCGTTCATTCGCGACTGGAATCTGTGGATTCGCGACGTCGCCAGCGGCAAGGAAACGGCGCTGACGACGGACGGCGTGAAGGACTTCGGCTACGCCACGGACAACGCCGGCTGGACGAAGAGCGATCGCGCGATTCTCGTCTGGTCGCCGAACTCGAAGAAGATTGCCACCTTCCAGCAGGACCAGCGCAACGTGGGCGAGATGTATCTCGTCGACACGAAGGTCGGCCATCCGACGCTGCAGGCGTGGAAGTACCCGCTGCCCGGCGACAAAGTCGTCACGATGATTCACCGCGTGATCATCGACGTGGACAGCAAACGCATCACACGACTGCAGATGGAGCCCGAT
>DASYQZ010000108.1:0-6508 GCA_036004865.1 Vicinamibacterales bacterium | reverse complement strand
GCCGGTTTCGAACGGCGCGCCACAGATCCTACACGAAGCATCAGGATCCGCCAGACGACTTCCCTGCCGTGTGCGTGCCCGACGCGTCGAATCGTGCCGGCGACGAGGACGCGACCGCCGCCGACCACGCGCGCCGCTGATCGGCCGCGGCTCACACGCAACATCGTCGGCCCGTCTCTTTCGCGAGACATTCGTGTGTCCGGCGGCACAGACGTGACAACCGATCAGAAGGCGGCTGCGACCTTGGTCTGACTCTCGTTGGACCTTCGACTGATTCTCAATTTCGCACTCGGTCAATACCATCCCCACTTCGAGTATTCCCAGTCAGTGGAAAGCAAGTCTGTATCGTGCGCGCGCGCCGTCGCCGCGCGCTTCGAACACGTAGCAAGCGACGGCAGCGGACGCGCGCATCGCGAACGTGAGACGTGGGCGACTTTTCTTGAATGACCATGATGACTATCAGCAAAATCCGTCAGCTCGCACGCGGGTCACACGTTCGACTGAGCCTCGCCGTCATGGCGGCGCTGATCCTCGCGGGACGCGGCTCGGGACGCGTCGCCGTGCTGGCACAAGCCGGCGGCAGCTGCGCGAGTCCGGCGAACATCGTCGTCCTTGAAAACTGTCAGCCCGGTCACACCGACTGGGATCTTCCTGTCGACGCGAATGGAGTCCTTGAGAACGATCCCACCCTTCAGGGATATGCCGCCGACATCAGCGTCAACAACGGGGAGACGGTCGCCTTCAAGATCGACACGGTCGCGACCAGCTACCGAATCGACATATATCGCCTCGGCTACTACAACGGCGCCGGCGCGCGGAAGATCACGTCGTCGATCATCACGCAAGCGTCGCCGCAGCTCGGCTGCATCTCGGATGCGACCGGCCTCGTCGACTGCGGCAACTGGACGACGTCGGCTTCTTGGGACACGACCGGCGCCACGTCGGGAATCTACCTCGCGAAGCTGACGCGCACCGACATCGCGTCGACGGGCGCGAGCCACATCGTCTTCATCGTCCGCGACGACAGCAGCCACTCGGATCTGCTGTTCCAGACGTCGGACATGACGTGGCAGGCGTACAACCGCTACGGCGGGAACAGTCTGTACTTCGGCAATCCCGCCGGGCGCGCGTACAAGGTCAGCTACAACCGACCGTTCGACACGCGCGGTCACGACGCGCGCAGCTGGGTGTTCAACGCCGAGTATCCGATGGTGCGCTGGCTGGAAGCGAACGGCTACAACGTCAGCTATACGACCGGTATCGACACCGAGCGCCGCGGCGCCGAGCTCCTCGAGCACAAAGTCTTCATGTCGGTCGGCCACGACGAGTACTGGTCGGGCCAGCAGCGCGCGAACGTCCAGGCGGCGCGCGACGCGGGTGTGCACCTCGGCTTCTTCAGCGGCAACGAAATGTTCTGGAAGACGCGGTGGGAGAACAGCATCGACGGCTCGAACACGCCCTACCGCACGCTGGTCACCTACAAGGAAACGCACGCGAACGCGAAGATCGATCCGAGTCCGCTGTGGACCGGAACATTCCGCGATCCGCGGTTCAGTGCGGACGGCGGCCGCCCGGAGAACGCGCTGACCGGCACGTTGTTCATGGTCAACAACCAGATCGAATCGCGGTCCATCGTCGTCAGCGAGGCGGAAGGGAAGCTGCGTTTCTGGCGCAACACCGCGGCGGCGTCGTTGGCGCCCAACAGCAGCCTGGTTCTGCCCGACGGAGTGCTGGGCTATGAGTGGGACACCGACGCGGACAACGGCTTCCGTCCCGCCGGCCTGATACATCTCTCGAGCGCCACTTACGACGTGCCCGGTAAGCTCCAGGATTTCGGGTCGACGTACAGCGCGGGAACGGTGTCGCACCATCTGACGCTCTACAAGTTCGGCAACGCGCTCGTCTTCGGCGCAGGAACGGTCCAGTGGGCGTGGGGCCTCGATGCGAATCACGATTTCGCCGGCACGCCTGTCGATTCGAACATGAAGCAGGCGACCGTGAATCTGTTCGCCGACATGGGCGTGACGGCCGGGTCGCTCCAGCCGGGCCTGATCGCGGGATCCGCGTCGGCCGACACGACCGCGCCGACGTCGACCATCACGGCGCCGGCGGCTGGTGCATCCGCTGCAGCAGGCGGCCACTTGACGATGAGCGGCACCGCATCGGACGCGGGCGGCGGCGCGGTCGCGGGCGTTGAAGTGTCGGTCGACGGCGGCTTGACATGGCGCGGCGCCACAGGAACGTCGAACTGGACCTACGACTGGTCGCCGGCATCGGCAGGCGTGGCGACGATCGTGAGCCGCGCGACCGACGACAGCGGCAACGTCGGCATTCCCTCGGCGAGCGTGCTCGTCACCGTGACCGCCAGCACGTGTCCGTGCAGCCATCTGTGGAATCCCGCAACGGCGGTCCCCACGACGGCGGACGCCAATGACGCGAGCGCGATCGAGCTCGGCGTGCGCTTCTCCAGCGACATCGACGGCTTCATCACCGCCGTCCGGTTCTACAAGAGCGCGGCGAATAACGGCACGCACCTCGGCAACCTGTGGACCGCCGGCGGCACGTTGCTGGCGACCGGGACCTTCACGAACGAGACAGCCTCAGGCTGGCAGGAGCTGCGGTTCAACGCGACCGTGCCCATCCTGGCGAACACGACCTACGTCGCGTCCTATCACACCAACGTGGGGCACTATCCGGGCGACAGCGCGTACTTCGCGTCGAGCGGCGTGAGCTCGCCACCGCTGCGCGCGCCGGTGTCGGGGGCCGCGGGCAACGGCGTCTTCGTCTACGGCGCGAGCGCGTTCCCGACGAGGTCGTTCAAGGCGACCAATTACTGGGTCGACGTCACGTTCGCGGAATCGGTCGCCGACGATGCCGCGCCGTCGATTACGCAGGTTCGCGTCAACGCGCTCGACGGCACGACCGCCGTGGTGTCCTGGAAGACGAACGAGGACGCGGATTCCCGCGTCGACTACTCGACCGATCAGTCATTCCCGACGGGTCAGACATTCTCGGTGGCGAACTCGGCGTTCGTCCTGGATCACAGCTTGACGCTCACGGGCCTGACGCCCAACAACACGTACTACTTCCGCATCACGTCGATCGATCGGTCCGCCAACCCGTCGGTGTTCCTGACGCCGAGCTTCACCGTGCCCGGCCCGACGCTGCACGACACGGCCTCGGTGGACTTCCTCGCGGGATCGGGCACCACCTACGTCTCGCAGAACGCGGACGGCGAAGTGACGCTGGCGCCCGCGACGGGCGCGGAGTTCTACGGCTCGAGCCTGCCACCCGGGTGGACGAGCGTGTTGTGGGACCCGGCCGTCGGTGGGTCGGTGTCGGTCAACGGCGGCGTTCTCACGGTGGATGGCGCGCGCGTCGGTACGTGTGACGGATCGCAGGCGGATTGCGAGCAGGGCATCTTTGCGCCAGGACATTCGCTCGAGTTCGTCGCGACGTTCACGGGCGACCCGTTCCAGCATGCCGGGTTCGGCGTCAGGTTCGATGCCCGGCCGTGGGCGATGTTCAGCACGGGCGGCGGCGCGGAGCTCCTGGTCCGCACGTTCTCGGAATCGGAACCCGAAATCGCCACGTCGCTCGGCACGAACCTTCTCGGCGCGCCGCATCGATTCCGAATCGACTGGGCGACGAGCAGCGTGACCTACTTCGTGGACGGAGTCCAGGTCGCGTCGCATGCAAAGGCGATTGCCGGCCCGATGCGGCCCATTGCCGCAAGCGACTTCAAGCCGGGCGGCGGCCACATCGTCGTCGACTGGATACACGCGCTGCCGTACGCGACGTCGGGATCGTTCGTGTCACGCGTGTTCGACGCGGGCACCGCCGTCGACTGGATGACCATTTTGTGGAAAGGCGTGACGCCCGCCGGAACCAGCCTCGCGATCTACGAGCGCACCGGCGATACGCCGACGCCCGACACCACGTGGACGAACTTCGCCGCCGTGCCGGCGCCTGGTGAGTTCACCAGACATCCGCATGCCCGGTACGTGCAGTACCGCGCCGATCTGGCGACGAGCAATGCGTCGATCACACCGGAACTGCAGGACATCCTCGTCAGCACGGCCCACGCACCGGTCGCCGTGAATGATGCCGCGACGACGACGCTGAATGCGAGCAAGACCTTCAGCGGCAACCCGCTGAATCCGACGAGTCTGATGGTCAACGACACCGACTCCGACTCGCCGAAAGCTCAGCTCCGCATCGCGTCGGTGTCGGCGCCGGCTCACGGCATCGCGACGATCAACCCCGTCAGCGGAGCCGTCACGTACATCCCGGCAACGGGTTACACCGGCGCTGACAGCTTCACGTACACCATCAGCGACGGACTGCTGATCTCCAACGCCGCGACGGTGTCGATGACCGTCGGAAATCGTCCACCAGTGGCGGACGACGACGGCTCGAGCCAGGCGCCTGCGTATGTGGTGAATGAAGATTCGACTCTGACGGTGGGTGCGGTGAACCGCGTGACGGCAAACGACAGCGATCCGGACAACGATCCGGTGACCGCGGTTCTCGTCACCGATGCCACTCACGGGCACGTCACGTTGAACGCCGACGGCTCTTTCGTCTACACGCCGAACCCCGACACGTTCGGGCCTGACCAGTTCAGCTACCAGGTCAGAGACTCGTTCGGGGAAGCGAGCAACATCGCCACGGTCTACATCGGCGTCACGTCGGTGAATGACGCGCCGAGCTTCACGAAGGGCGGCGATCAGACCGTCGTCGGTGTCGCCGGCGCGCAGACGGTTCCGGGATGGGCGGCGGCGATCAGCGCGGGACCAAGCGATGAAGCGGGTCAGACGCTGAACTTCCTCGTCACGAACAGCAACAACGCGCTGTTCTCCGTGCAGCCCGCCGTGGCGGCCGACGGCACGCTGACGTTCACGCCCGCGCCGACCATGACGGGCGCGGCGAACGTGACGGTGCAGCTGCAGGACAACGGCGGAATTGCCAACGGCGGCTCCGATACGAGCGCGGCGCAGTCGTTCACGATCACGATCGCCGCGGCTTCGACGGCGACGGCCGTGACGTCGAGCAACAGCCCGTCGCTCTTCGGCGTGCCGATCACTCTGACCGCGAGCGTCTCGTCCGCTCCGGGCACCGGCGTGCCGGTCGGATCGGTGACGTTCGGGGACGGCGCGGCGACGATCGGATCGGCCGCGCTGGCCGGCGGCATCGCGACCATCACCACGTCGGCGCTCTCGGTCGGCACACACTCGATCACCGCGGTGTATGGAGGCGGCAGCAACTTCAACGGCAGCACGTCGCCCGTGTTCTCACAGGTGATCAGCGCGTCGGCATCGCTGAAGGTCACCTTCAAGGTCCATGCAATGCAGGACGGCACCAGGAACCCGAAGGTCGCAACGGTGGCAGTGCCGAATGCGATCGTGAAGGTGTTCTCGACGGCCGATGCGTGCACGGGCAACATCTTCTCGGCCATCAATCCGAAGAAGTGGGGCGTCATCTTCGATGGCGCGGACGGTATGGGCGGAGCCGACGGCTGCGCGCCAGTTTCCGTCGGTTCCTATCAGGCCACCGGCGTCACCGACGCGAACGGCAACGCGACGATCATCGTGCCGCCGCTCAGCCTGAATTGGAGCAGCCAGTATCTGGTGATCGCGCGCGCAACCAACTTCGACTACATCAAGACGGCGGCCGCCATGGATCCGGTGTACTCGAACTTCCCGGTTCTGAGCGTGGCGGCTGGTCAGACGAAGAACGTGCCGCTCGCGATGATTGCCACCTTCAACGGGAAGGTCGTGCCGGGTGCGCAGGCGGAGTTCTTCGGCTCGTATCTCAACATCGTCCAGCCCGAGTTCATGGATTGGACCGAGGAGCAGGAGCAGTATCCATTCGTCCTCGTCGCGCAAGGCGACTGGGACGTGTCGACGAACATCGCGCCGCCGTCGGGATTCACGACCGATGCGACGTCGATGACGGCGGCGGTCGCCGATACGACCACGGCGGTCCAGTTCACGCTGACCGACATCGGCAGCGACTGGACGGAAACCGGCGTGACGCACGTCATCAACCACAAGGGCACGACGACGGTCCAGACCTCGTCGGTGCGGATGTTCAACCGGAGGCCGACCAGTGCGAAGGCGGACTTCTGGGCGGTGATGACGAACAGCACGGGCAATGTGATCCCGGTGCTGCACAACGACGTCGTCGCGCCGCCGAAGACGCTGCAGATCACGGACGTGACGCAGCCGGCAAATGGCAGCGTGACGGTGACAGCGGGCGGCGTGAGCTACACGCCGAACGCGGACTTCACGGGCCTCGATCCGTTCACCTACACGATCACCGACAGCGAGGGCGTAACGAGTACCGCGAGTGTCAATGTGAAAGTCGGCGCCAAACCGACGATCTTCATCAGCGACGCCAGCGTGGAGGAAGGCGCCAAGGGCACGGAGACGCCCGAGGTGTTCACCGTCACGCTGTCGGGCGCGCTGGAGATTCCGGTCACGTTCGACTACTCGACGCGGGACAA
>DASYQZ010000107.1:0-3179 GCA_036004865.1 Vicinamibacterales bacterium | reverse complement strand
CACGACGCGCGCGAGCAGCCGTACGGCCCGATGACGCGCGAGCAGCTGGATGTCTGGACCGCCGCGATAAAGAATCCGGAAAAAGAATAAACGCGAAGCCGTCCCTGGCGCTCCGGCGTCTAAAGGCTCCGGAGGACGCATGAAATGCCGAGCGCATCGTCGAGCAGGCGTTCGGAACCGAACTGGAGTTCGGGGCGGCACAACTGCGGATGCTGCGCTCGACGGCCGACAAATGGTCAGGACGCTGACCGCTGATTCAGCCGGGTGTTCGCCGCTGCCTCGCTGCCCACATGAGTCCCGCGCCGCCCGCGAGCAACAGCGCGATCGCGGGTAACCGTTCGTTGATCCACGTCTGCGGGCTGATTGTCGACGTGCGATTCGCGAAGCGGCCGTGCGCGCCGTGATCGCCGGGCACGGGGTGCCACAGGTTGTCGGGATGATCGGGATCGGCCGGCTCGTTCGTCTGCTGAGCGTCGATCGCCGTGCGCGCGATATAACGATCGAGAAGACCGGACGCGATCTTGTCTCCCCAGATTGCGGCGACGGTCGTCATGCCGACGCTGATTTCACGCCGTCGATGCGACGCGGCCCAGACGATCGCGTCCGCCGCGATTTCGGGCGCGTAGATCGGCGGCACGGGCTGCGCCTTGCGCGACATCCGGCTCTTCACCCAGTCGAACTGCGGCGTGTTCATCGCCGGCAGGTTCACCATCGTCAGGTGGACGTTCGATCCGTCGTGGAGCAGCTCGCAGCGCAATGATTCGGTGAATCCCTGAACGGCGTGCTTCGCGGCGCAGTACGCCGCCTGGAGCGGGATGCCGCGATACGCCAGCGCCGATCCGACCTGCACGACGACGCCGCGGTCGCGCGGCAGCATGCGCTTCAGCGCGGCGACCGTGCCGTGTACGACTCCGAGGTACGTGACGTTGGTGACGCGTTCGATCTCGCCGGGCTGCAGCGCCATCACGGGCGAGAAGACCGAGACCATCGCGTTGTTGACCCACACGTCGATCGGTCCGAGATCGCGCTCGACGTGATCGGCGGCCGCCTCGATCTGTTCGGCGCTCGCGACGTCGGCCGGCAGCACGAGCGCGCGGCCGCCGGCCGCCTCGACTTCGCGGCGCGCCGCCTCGAGGCCGCCCACGCCCCGGGCGATGAGGCCGATGTCAGCGCCGGCACGCGCGAACGCGCGAACCGTCGCGCGGCCAACCCCGGCCGATGCGCCAGTGATCACGACTGTTTTCATTGCAGATTGCAAATTGCAAATTGCAGATTGATTGCAGATTGCGATTTCAAATTGGAATGACAATAAGGCCAATCAATCTGCAATCTGCAATGGATTACTTTCCCTTCAGATCGTGGACCTTGTCTCTGAACAGCGTCAGCGCGATGCGGCCTCGGTTCGGTTCGCCCTTCGCGAGCGACTCGGCCATGTGCAACGCCTGCTTCGCCTTGATGCGCGCCGGCCACGGCGGCTCGAACGGATCGACGACCGCTTCGCACAGCGCCGGACCCTCGGCGATCATCATCGCTTCGAGCGCCGACCGCACTTCGTCAGGCCGCTCGCAGCGGAACCCGATGCCGCCACACGCCTCCGCGAAGCGGACGAAATCGATCGGCGCGAGATCGACGCCGTACTCGGGATTGCCGAGAAACACCATCTGCTCCCACTTGATCATCCCGAGCGTGTTGTTCTTGATGATGACGACCTTGATCGGCAGCCGGTACTTCACGGCGGTCGCGAATTCGCCCATCAGCATCGTGAAGCCGCCGTCGCCGATGAACGCCACCGATTGCCGATCGGGATACGCGATCTTCGCGGCGATCGCGTACGGCAGTCCGTTGGCCATCGAGGCGAGGTTGCCCGAGCACGAGAACTGCTGCCCGCGCTTGATGCGAAGATAGCGCGCCGCCCACGTCGTGATCGTCCCCGAATCGGTCGAGATGATCGCATCGTCGGTCAGCAGACCGTTCAGCGCGTCCGCCACCACCTGCGGCTTGAGCGGCGTCTCGTCTCGGTGTGCCTGCGCATCGAGCCGCTCGTTCCATTTCTTCATGCCTTCCTGCGCGGCTTCGAGGAACGAGCGATCGTCGCGCCGGCGGACGTGCGGCGTCAGCACCTGCAGCGTCGCCTTCGCATCGCCGCACAGCGGCACCTCGATCGGAAACCTGAGGCCGATGCGCGCCGGGTCGCGATCGATCTGCACGCCGCGGCAGCCATCGTGTTTCGGATAGAACTCCATGTAGGGGAAGCTCGTGCCGACCATCAGCAGCGTGTCGGCCTTTTCCATCGCCACTTCGGACGGCTCGGTGCCGAGCAGTCCGATGCCGCCGGTCGTGAACGGCGAGTCGTCCGGCACCACCGCTTTGCCGAGCAGCGGCTTGACGATCGGCGCGGCCATCAGATCGGCGAGCCGCTCGAGCTCGTCGCCGGCGCCGAGCGCGCCCTGGCCCGCGAGGATGACCGTCTTCTTCCCGGCGTTGAGTACCGCGGCGGCGTCGCGGACGTCCTGCTCGCACGGCACGACGACGGGGATCCGCCAGGCGTTGGAGGTGTGACCCTCGACTTTCTTCGCCGACGGCTCGTCCTTGCCGAGCGGCTGCTCCTGGAGATCGACCGGGCAGTTGATGTGGGCCACGCCGCGCTCGGACAACGCGGCGCGGCAGCCGGCGTCGACGAGCGCGCGCACCTGACCGGCGCCGAGCATCAGCTCGTTGTAGACCGAGACGTCTTTGAACACGGCCAGCAGATCGACTTCCTGCTGATAGCGCGTGCCTTTCAGGTCGTGATAGGTCTGGCCGGTGATCGCGAGGACGGGCGCGCCGTCCATCTTCGCGTCGTACAGGCCGTTGATCAGATGGAGCGCGCCGGGCCCCGAGGTCGCGAGGCAGACGCCGAGCTGACCGGTGTACTTCGCGTAGCCGCACGCCATGAACGCGGCCGATTCCTCGTGCCGGACCTGCACGAACGTCACGCGATCCTTGCGGACCCGCAGCGCTTCCATGATTCCGTTGATGCCGTCGCCGGGCAGACCGAAGACGACGCGCACACCCCAGTCGATGAGCCGATCGACCAGCACATCCGCAGCATTCAGCGCCATGGGTGGCGCCGGTGCAAAGAGAGCGCCACTTGGAAAGTCTGAAGTCTGAAGTCTGAAGCCTGAAAAGTCTTGAAGGAT
>DASYQZ010000106.1:0-10395 GCA_036004865.1 Vicinamibacterales bacterium | reverse complement strand
GTCCGCATCTTCCTGAACATCGCTCGCACGGGCGTGACGGGCAGGGAGCTGATTGACATCGCGGCGGCCGACGTCGACGCCGCCCGCCGCGCAATCGCGCGGCATCGCGAGTGGATCGCGGGCATCAAGGTTCGCCTGTCGCAAAACGTTGCCGGCGATCGCGATCTCGAAGCGGTGCGTCGAGCGCGTCAGGCCGCCGGCAACCTGCCGGTGATGCTCCACGTCGGCCAAACGTTCTCGCCGCTGCCGAAGATCCTGGAGCTGCTCAACCCCGGCGACATCGTCACGCACATCTATTCGCCGCCGCCCAACAGTCTGCTGGATGCGGCGAATCGTGTCCTGCCGGACGTTCGCGCGGCGCGGAGGCGAGGCGTCCGGTTCGACGTCGGCAACGGGCGGAACGGGCACATCACGTGGCCGATCGTCGACGCCGCCACGCGCGACGGCTTCTGGCCGGACACGATCTCGTCGGACATCACGGGTCCCGGGCGACAGTTCCGCGTCTTCGATCTGCCGACGGTCGTCTCGAAATTCCTGATGCTCGGCATGCCGCTCGATCAGGCGATCGCCTGCGTGACGAATCACGCCGCGGCGAGTGTGTCGGCGTTCAAGGATCTCGGGACGCTCGCCCCCGGCGCGCCAGCCGATGTCGCAGTCTTCGATCTCCGTGAAGGTGATTTCGAGTTCGTCGACAACGTCGACGCGAAGCGCACCGGCCACCGCAAGCTGGTGGCCACGGCGGTTGTGTTGAACGGCAAGAGCTTTCCCGCACAGCGCGCGTGAGCTCGTGGCCGTCGGCGCGCCGGTGGACTCTCGTCGCGACCATCCTCGGGTCGAGCATGACGTTCATCGACGCGACGGTCGTCAACGTCGCGCTGCCGGTGCTCCAGGCCGACCTTCACGCCACGATCACCGACGTCCAGTGGGTCGTCGAAGCCTATGCGTTGTTTCTCGGCGCGCTGATTCTGGTCGGCGGCGCCATGGGCGATCAGTTCGGGCGCAAGCGCGTGTTCCTCGGGGGCGTCGTGTTCTTCACGGCCGCGTCGATTCTCTGCGGCCTCGCCGCCTCGCCGCGCGCGCTCATCGCCGGCCGCGCGCTGCAGGGGATCGGCGCGGCATTCCTCGTCCCGGGCAGCCTCGCGATCATCAGCGCGACGTTCGACGACGCCGAGCGCGGCCGGGCGATCGGCACGTGGTCGGCCTTCAGCGCGATCACGACCGCGATCGGTCCCGTGGCCGGCGGCTGGCTGATCGAGCACGTGAGCTGGCGCGCGGCGTTCTTTCTCAACGTTCCGCTCGCGGCGATCGTCATCGTGTTGTCGCTTCGATTCATGACGGAGAGCCGTGATCCGTCGCGAAGCACCCGGATCGATTGGATCGGCGCCGCGCTCGCCGTCTTCGGTCTTGGCGGCATCGTGTTCGGTCTGCTGGAATGGCCGAATCGCGGCGCGTTCCACCCGGAAGTGATCGGTGCGCTGGCGACAGGCGCGTTGTCGCTCGCGCTGCTCCTCGTCGTGGAGCGTCGTCCACCTCCGCGCTTCGCGCTACGGTGGACAAGTGCGCGGAACGCGATGCTGCCGCTGGATCTCTTCCGCTCGCGGACGTTCACGCTCGCGAACGTCCTCACGCTGCTCTTGTACGCCGCGCTCGGCGTGGTCTTGTTTCTCGTCCCGATGAATCTCATTCAGGTGCAGCACTACACGGCGACCGCCGCGGGCGCGGCGCTGCTGCCGTTTCCGATCATCATGTTCGCGCTGTCGCGATGGTCGGGCGGCCTCGTCGCGCGCATCGGCCGGCGCGTGCCGCTGACCGCCGGCCCGGCGATTGCGGCGCTCGGCCTCGCGTTGCACGCGCGGCCTGGCATCGGCGGCTCCTATTGGACGACATTCTTTCCCGCGGTGGCCGTGCTCGGGTTCGGCATGGCGATCACGGTCGCGCCGTTGACGACAACGGTGATGAGCGCCGTGGAGACCTCGCGCGCGGGCGTGGCGTCGGGCGTCAACAATGCCGTCGCGCGCGTCGCCGGTCTGCTGGCGATTGCCGTCTTCGGCGTCGTGCTGGCGCGCACGTTCGACGCGCGCGTGAGGCCGCGCCTCGACCGGTTCGCGCTGACGCCGGAGGCGAGAATGGAAATCGATCGCGAGCTGCCGAGGATGGCGGGCGCCGACGTGAACGCGGCGGCGTCGATCGATCGTCATCAACGGCCCGGCGTTCGCCGCGCAATCGACGAGGCGTTCGTCTCGGCATTCCGTCTCGTGATGATCGGCGCCGCGGCGCTGGCGCTGGCCGCCGCCGCGGTCGGCGCCGCCATCCGGTAACGATGCGATCGGCTGGCGCGCGTGCGCATGACGTCATTTTTGTGCAAGGTCAGCCGCTCCGGGAAACTGGATCCGGCGAGTCTGCTACTCTGATCGGACGCGATGGCGATTCCCTACAGCTACGACATTCTTCAGGCCGTCATCGAGGCGACGCCCGACGCGATCTTCGTCAAGGATCTCAACGGCTGCTACGTCCTGGTCAATGAGGCGTTCGCCCGCTTCATCGGCAAATCGCCGGCGGAGATCGTCGGCAAGCGCGACCTCGAGCTGTATCCCGAGGAGACCGCCCGCCGCTTCATCGAAGCCGATCAGCAGGTGCTGGCGACCGGCGAGCCTCAGTCGTTCGAAGGCATTGCGACGGGCGAAGGCGACACCAAGCAGGCCTATCTCGTCACGAAGGGCGTGTATCGCGACAAGAACGGGCAGACTCTCGGCCTCTACGGCATCTCGCACAACATCACCGAGCTGCAGCAGGCGCACGAGACCCTCGAGCAGACGCGCGAAGCGCTGTTCCGCTCGCAGAAGATGGAAGCGGTCGGACAGCTCACGGGCGGCATCGCGCACGATTTCAACAACATCCTCGCGATCATCCTCGGCAACGTCGAGCTGCTCCGCGCGTATCTCCCGCACGATCCGTACGCCGACGAGATCATCGACGCGGTGCTGCGCGCGACGATGCACGGTCGGGACCTGACCGGTCATCTGCTGGCGTTTTCGCGGCGCCGTCTCCTGAACCCGCAGCCGGTGAACGTCAACGCGCTGGTCGACAGCATCGTGCGCCTGCTCGGCCGGACCCTCGGCGCGACCGTTCGCGTGACGACCGCGACGAGCGACGAGGCCGGCGTCGCGTTCGTCGATCCCGCGGCGCTCGAGGCCGCGGTGCTGAACGTCGCGTTGAACGCGCGCGACGCGATGATCGATGGCGGCACGCTGACGATCCGGACGTCGAAGGTCGACGTCGTCCAGGCGCCAACCACGGACGACGATCTCAAACCTGGATCGTACGCGGCGCTCGCGCTCGAGGACACGGGCACCGGCATGTCCGCCGAGATCGCAAGCCGCGTGTTCGAGCCGTTCTTCACGACGAAGGCGGGCGGCCGGGGCACCGGCCTCGGCCTCAGCATGGTCTATGGCTTCGCGAAGCAGTCGGGCGGCGCCGTGACGATTGCATCACAGCCGGGGCGCGGCACGACGGTCACGATGTTCCTGCCCATCGCGACGCGCGATCAGCAGTCGCCCGCACTCACCGTCCCTGTGGCCGACACGCCTGGTGTGGCTCGCACGATTCTCGTCGTGGAGGACGAAGCCGACGTGCGCACCATCGTGCGGCGGCAGCTCGAGAGCCTCGGTCACCGGGTGCTCGTGGCCGAGGCGGCCACCGAAGCGCTGTTGCTGATTCAGAGCGGTTCGCCCGACGTGCTCGTGACCGACGTCGTGCTGAGCGGCGGGATGAACGGAATCGAGCTGGCCGCGGCGGCGCGCAAGGTACGGCCCGGCGTGGGCATCATCTTCATCACGGGATACACCGCACTCCCCGAAGCGCAGCAGCGCATGCGCGACACCGGCGCGCCGCTGTTGTCCAAGCCCTTCACGACGCCGCAGCTCGCGCGCGCGATCAACGCCGTCTGCGCCACTGCCGACCGCAGCACATGAATGCTGCGGACGCCGCGATCGTCGGCCGTTACGACTACCGGCTGGTCGCGCTGTCCATCGTCGTCGCGGTGATGGCGTCGTACACCGCGGTCGATCTCGGTGGACGAGTCGCCGCGTCTCGCGGATGGGGACGGCTCGGCTGGCTTGGCGGGGGCGGCGCGGCGATGGGGTTCGGGATCTGGTCGATGCACTACGTCGGGATGGTGGCGTTCCGTCTGCCGGTGCCGGTCCGGTACCACTGGCCGACGGCGATGCTGTCGTACGCGATCGCGTTCGTTGCCTCGGTCGCCGCGCTCGTCCTCGTCAGCCGGCGCGAGGTCGGCGTGGGTCGCGTCGTGGCCGGCAGTGGCTTCATGGGAGCGGCCATCGCAGGACTGCATTACGTCGCCATGGCTTCGATGCGGCTCCAGGCGATGCACCACTACTCGGCTGCGCTCGTCACGCTGTCAGTCGCGTTCGCGGTCGTGTTTTCGCTCATCGCGCTGCAGCTCGCGTTCCTGGTTCGTGAGCTCGGGAAGAAGGCCGCAAAGGCCGCAGAGTTTCCTGCGTGTGCCTTTGCGGCCGTTGCGCGCTTTGCGCTCTTCGCCGACCGCTCGATGGCGATTGACTACCGCTTGGTGATTTGATCCGCGACGATGGTGCCGCCGGCTCCCGGCGAGCCGTGGACCTCCACCGTATCTCCCTGCTTCAGGCCCACGCAGCTCGTGCCCGAATACTGAGTCGCCGGCGATGTCGTCACATTCGATCCGCTCGCCGAGAACGTCAGCAGCGGACAGACGCCGGTGAGGCCGCTGACCGATCCTGAAACCACGACGGGATTGGGCACCGGCGACGGACTTGGTGCCGGCGTGGGCGATGGTGATGGCGAGGGCGACGGCGATGGAGAAGGCGAGGGCGATGGAGATGGGGACGGCGATGGCGAAGGTGAGGGCGTTGGCGACGGTGATGGCGTCGGCGATGGCGACGGTGATGGCGACGGAGACGGTGACGGCGACGGCGTAGGAGAAGGCGCGGGCGATGGCGCTGGTGATGGCGCAGACGCAGACACGGGCATCGATTCCACGTCGATGCGGAGCGCGGTCAACATGCCGCCCGCATCGGTCGACGTCGTGCGCACGCCCATGCCGATCTTCAGATCGTCGAACGCAAGCGACCGGTCTCCAAAAACGATCGCGGTGGATGGAATCACGCGAAGGCTGCGGCCAGCGACGATGATGCCGTCGGATGAAATGCCATCGATGGTGCCGCTGATCTCGACGGGTGCGACAGCGGCGGATATCTGAGACGAGGGAGCGGCCGGTGTATTACCGCGCCCGTGACAAGCGATCGTGACGATCAAAAGCAGTGCGGCGACGCCCAGTTTCTTGTACATCCCATTGCCTCCCTTTGTCCTCGGGTTCGACAACCACGACGTGCGAGGACCTGCACGCGCAGACAAGAGGGCAAGGCGGACGCCTGCGCCGTTTCAGAACATCCAGAAACGCCGCGCAACTTTTCTCGTGAGAAAAACGGAAGAGATTCGGTGAGACAAAAAATGGCGGGAAGAACTTCTTACTTAGTCAGCCTCATGCGAGTACAGATTCTGGCGAACAGCCAACCAGCTCGTCCAGCCAATCAATCAGCCATCCTACTGAGCTATCGGATCGACGCCGTCAGCAGCCAGACGAATAGTCCGACTCCAACGCCGGCGCCGATCCCGGCGTACTTCGGAATGCTCACGCGATCGCGGCGAACCGTGAGCTCTTCAATCTGATCGAACGTCACGCGCCGCGCCGGTTCGGGGATCCGAGTCTTGGGCTTCACTGTCATCGCCGTGTCGTCGACGACGAAGAGCACGGCGGTCAGCCGTTCGCCCGCGGTCGTACGTATCGTCAACGTCGATCCGATCGGGATGTGATCCGCATACGCGCGCCACATGTCGGCGTTCGGAAGCGCGCCCCTGTGCTCGATGTCCTGTTCCGCAAATGCAATCGTTGCCGTCGTCGCGACAGCGATCGCGACGCGGCAGAAAATCATCAATGCTGAGACAGTTCGCCGCATGATGTCTCTCCTTGTAAAGAGTCTGACGTGTCAGACTCGTGACAACTAATCGATCTGCGAAACCAGGGCGAGTAACAGGAGAAAGAACGCGCCGGCGCCGGAACCGATGCCGGCGACGATGGCGCCGGCACGGTCGCCCGTGGTCCCTTCGGCGTACAGTTCGAGCGTTTCCAGCGTATCGAACGAAATGTGTCGCGCCGGTTCCGGGATGCGCGTCCTCGGCTTCAGCAGAATGCCGGTGTCGTCGATGCCGAGCAGCGAAGCCACGAACGTGTCCGAGTGCGCCTGCCCACCGAAGCTCGCTGGATCAGGCGAGCGAAGGCGGGCGCCGACTCGAACGATCGATCCGATCGGCAGCTTCGCGACGTATGCGCGCCACAATTCGGGCGCGTCGCGGCCGCGCGGCGTCTCCGGTTCGGGGGCTCGCGGAGCCGCAGGCCGGTTGGCGCGCGGCCGCGGTAACGGTCCCAGGTCGACGCCCATGCCGGATTTCCAGACGAGCTGATCGACGCGACGCGAAAATCCCACCTTGACTTCGGTCCGGAAGAACGCGCGGTCGGAGAAGTACGCCTTGAATCCGGTGGTCACGAACGGTCTCACATGCGTCTCGCGCTCGCTCAGATCGACTCGCGTGAACGTGTTGCCTTGTTGAATCGTTCGCGTGATCGCGTCGCGCTCGCGGTCGACGTCGAAGCCCGCCCCAGCGAAGGGATGGAACATCGCGTTATGTCCGAATTGATACAACTGGCTCCCTGAGATCTTGACGCCGCGATAGGCATGTTCCTCGGACGTATAAGAGATGGGCCCGGTGGTGGGCCGCGCGTTCGAGTAGGTGAACGCCCGCGTCGGGCCCGGCCAGGCGATCTCGATCTCGCTCTTCAGATGGTCGGTCCAGTAGTAACCGCCGCCGACGCCTTTGAAGAGGCTGGAGGACCAGTCACGACAGCAGTTTCCGGATTCGGAATGGCTGGCAGTGAACCAGCCGATGGACGCCGTCGTGTCGGCGCGGAAAAGCGGAGGCTCGGCCGTTTGACCGCGCGCCGCGATCGGACAAAGAGTCAGCGCGGCCACGATGATCACAGGAGTCTTCATCGGTTCCTCTCTACACCTGTGAATGCGCGCCGGATTGGCCGGGAGGCTCACCGACACCTGAGCCGTTTCGAGACACCTGTGGAGAACGCCTCATGTCCTGCCGAAAAGAGCAACGACATGGGTTGGCTTGCGTTCGGCGTGGTGTATTCGATCGGCTACGCCGTGGTCGGATGGCTCCTACGCGACCAGCCTGCGACGTGGAGTTGGTTCCGGGGCGTCGCGCTCCTCATCCCGCCCATGGCCGGAGCCGCCGTCGTCTTCACCCGCCGGCAGACCTGGCGCGGATGTCAATGGCTCTTCTGGGCGACCATCGCGCTCGGTCTCACGATGTCGGCGATCGGTCTGACGGGTTGGGCGGCCGACGAGCTGATGTTCAAGCGCCAGACATGGCTGGCGTGGCCCGCGGTGTTTGCGCTCTTCGGCGCGATGGCGCCGCTGTTCGCGCTGATGGCGCAGCCGCATCGCGGCTCGCGCGAGTCACTCGCCGTCACCACCGCCGTCGACATCGCCGGTCTCGTGGTCGTCACCGGCTTTCTGTATTCGTTTTTCGTGATCGCGCCCGATGCGGCGCCTGCGCAAAGCGGGCTCGCGTCATCGTCGCTGCGTCTCGTGTCGGAGCTGCAGCAGGTGCTGGTGCTCGTCGGTCTGGTCGGTGCGATGGTCGTCGGCTGGAGCACGCCGTGGCGCGGCACCTTCCGCCGTCTCGCGCTCGGCGCGCTCGTCAGCCTCATCACGCTGACGCTCAGCAACGTCGAGATCGCGACGGTCGAATATCACAGCGCGTTCATCTACGACCTGACCTGGATTCTGCCGTTCGCGTTCTACGCGTGGGCCGCGAGGCTGGCGCCCGAATCGGTCGCCGAAGATGGAGAAGAGGCGGACGACGCCGAGCTGACGCGGCCGCGGCCCTGGGTGATTTTCGCGGCGGTCGCGCTGCTGCCATTCATCGACTTCGGCCTGCGGCGCATTTCGCCGAACCCCTCCTTCGAGGGCTTCCGCGATCTGTCGACCGCGCTGACGATCATGTCGGTGCTGCCGCTGCTGGTGGCGCGCATCGCGGCGGAGCGCGCCGAGCTGCTGCAGGCGAGCAGCACGACGAAGCTGCTGGCGCAGGTGATCGAGCAGGCGAACGATTCGATTCTCGTCGTCGGCGCCGACGGCCGGTGCCGGCATGCGAACGAAGCCTTCTGCCGGGCGACCGGCTTCTCGCGCCGCGAGCTCACCAGCCGGCACGCGCGCGAGCTGATGGTCCACGAAGGGATTTCCTCGGAGGACATCGCGACGGTGGTCCGGACCGGCGGCGCCTGGCGCGGCACGTTGACGCGCACGCGCGAGGACGGCACGACGTTTCCGGTGATGGCATCGGTCGCCGGCGTCGTCGACGAAGCCGGCGCCACGACGCACGTCGTGTCGATCGAGCGCGACATCTCGGAGGAGCGGACGCTGCGCGAACAGCTCATTCACTCCGAGCGGCTGTCGGCGGTCGGTCAGCTCGTCGCCGGCGTCGCCCATGAGATCAACAACCCGCTGCAGGGCATCATTGGCTTCACCGAGCTGCTGCTCGGCTCGGAGACCGAGGGCCAGACGCGGCGCGATCTGGAACAGATTCACTCGGACGCGAACCGCGTCGCGAAGATCGTGCAACACCTGCTGGCGTTCGCGCGCCGCTCGACGCTGGAACGCGCGGTCGCGGACGTGAACGAGATCGTGCGATCGACGACCGTGCTGCGCGCGTTCGAGCTGCGCACGGCGACCATCGAGCTGAAGGAACACCTCTCGCCCGACGTCCCGGTGGTCGTGATCAACCGCGAGGAGATTCAACAGATCCTGCTGAACCTCCTGCTGAACGCGGAGCACGCCGTGAAGTCGATGGTACGCCGCGGTACGATCGTCGTCCGCACGGGCGTGGGCGCGGACGGCGATTGCGTGTTCGTCGAGGTATCGGACAACGGACCGGGCGTGCCGCCGGCGCTCGCCGGCAGAGTCTTCGAACCCTTCTTCACGACGAAAGGGGTCGGGCAAGGCACCGGCCTCGGATTGTCGGTCAGCCTCGGGATTGCGGAGGCGCACGGCGGAACGCTGATGCTCGTGCCGCAGGACCAGGGCGCGTGCTTCCGCCTGACGCTGCCCGTCGAGTCACAGATGCACGTCAACCTCGCCGCGATGCCGCAGTCGGCGTAAGAAATCGTCGCGCAGGCCTTTTAGGCCTGCCGACGCCGCGCCGGGCAGCCCTGAAGGGCTGCGCTACTTGCCTGAGAGATCGAGCGAGGCGCTGTCGACCTGCACCGATTTCAGAGCAGTGCCGGTCGGCACGCGGAACGGAATCGCGCAGGAGAATTCTGGCACGCTGCCGACGTCGACGAACGACACGGCGGTGTTGTAGGTCTTGCCGCCGCTGTCGGTCAGCGTCGGCTTCTTCAGGATCGTGTTCGCCTGAAACGCCGGCAGAACCTTGAACTTCAACGTGATGACGGCGAACTCTTCGCCGGGTTTCGTCATCGCGTTCACGCGGTTGTCGCCGGGCGGGCAGTCCTTCAGGCTCGCGGTCGCGGCGCGTTCTACACTCGCGACCGACATCTCCAGACCTTTATAAGTAACCGGTTTGCCGGCCGCCGATTGCGCGGCGACCGGCACGGCAGCACAGGCAAGAATCAGAATCGCGCTGCGCACGACGCTACAGCGGATTGTCCGGGTTCGCGATCGTCCTCCACATGTGGGCCGACGGCGAGTTGTCGTTCCCCAGTCCTTCTTTCGGCTGCTTGAAGTGGCGGCCGATGATGTCGAGGAACGGTTCGATCGTCACGACGGCTTTTGGATCGAACGCATAGAGATCGTTCACGGTCACGAGCCGCGGCTCCATGTACCACTTGTGGTTCTTCAGCATCTTGTAGGTCGCCTCGATGTGCGGCGGAGGCGTGTAGTCGATGCCGAAGATTCGGTAGTACTGGTCCGGATACTCGTAGCCCGCTTCGGAATCCGCGTAGAAGCGCAGCGTCTGGTGATAACGGATCGCGAACGAAGTCTTCTCGGGCACGTACGGCTCGAAGAGCTGCGCGCCCCACCAGCCGTGATCCGGTTTGATGAGATTCAGCACGACGTCGTGGCAGAGACACGCGAGGATCACTTCCTCGGTCATGCCGGTCTTCAGGGCGCGCGTCGCGCTCTGCAGCACGTGATTGGCCGGCTCGAAACGCAGCTTGTAGAAGTCCAGCAGCGTCGGGTTCTTCGGCATCTTCTCGAGCTTCTTCACGTTGCCGCGGTTGGAGGCGAACAGCGAGCCGGCGCCGCGCCG
>DASYQZ010000105.1:0-3458 GCA_036004865.1 Vicinamibacterales bacterium | reverse complement strand
CTGGTTCGGTTTCCAGTCCGCGCTCTTCATGTGGTAGTAGGCGCGCAGAAACGCGTGCAGCCCCTGCGGCGCGTGTCGCATGTTTTCGTTCGCCTCGCGCGTCGAGTAGTACCGCTGATAGTGCTTGCGAGGCGGCGTCAGGTTCGCCAGATCGTCGTAGATGCGATCGGCCGGCGCGTTCGCGACCGTTCCGATAGACGTTGTCGACATCGCCGCCGCTGCATCGGCCGTGTTGAACGGAAGTGCCGGCGGACCGGCGAACGGCGCGCTCATCAACACGACGGCGCGGAACACATCGGGCCGCATGACCGCGCACCACGCGGCGACCGGCGATCCGAAGTCGTGTCCCACGACGGCTGCGACCGATCGATAGCCGAACGCCGACACCAGGGCCACCATGTCGGTGACTTCGTTCAGCGTCCGCCACGGCGCGAGGTCATCGTCGAACGTGACGTCGGTGCCTCCGCTGCGCCCGTAGCCTCGCAGATCTGGCGCGATCACGTGATAGCCCGCGGCGGCAATCGGCGCGATGACTTTCCGCCAGCTATACGCGAGCTCTGGAAAACCATGAACCAACAGAACGGCAGGCCGGCGTTCGGTCTCGAATCCAGCTTCGAGCACGTGCATCCGGATCCCGTTGACGTTGTTGACGACGCGCGCGCGCACGCCGCGAGGGAGGACGCTTTGATCGAGCGGTCCGATGCCGGCCGTCTGTGCCGGCGGCGATTGCGCGCGCGCCGTCGAGGCGATCCCCGCCGGCGCGAGAGCCGCAAGCGTTCGAAGAATCTGACGCCGTGTCATCATGTTGCGGGATCTGCGATTGGCAGATGAAGATTACCACTCACTGCTCCGGAGTTGCTCATGAAACGGCTCGCCCTCATCGCGACGATCTTCTTCGTGCTCATCGGCGTCACTCGCGTCTTCCCGCAATCGTTCTCGCCTGACACGTTCTCCGGCCTGCGCGCGCGGTCGATCGGACCCGCCGTCACCTCGGGTCGCGTGATGACCATCGCCGTCGATCCGTCGAACCACGCCGTGTTCTACGTCGGCGCGGCATCCGGCGGTGTATGGAAAACCGTGAATGGCGGCGCCTCGTTCCAGCCCGTGTTCGATACGCAAGGGTCGTTCTCGATCGGATGGATCACCATCGACGAAAAGCGGCCGAACATCGTCTGGGTGGGGACCGGCGAGCGCAACTCGCAGCGATCGGTCGCGTACGGCGACGGCGTCTACAAGAGCGAGGACGGCGGACGCTCGTGGACGAACGTCGGGCTGAAAAGCTCCGAGCACATCGGCCGCATCGTCATCAGTCCGAAAGACAGCGACACCGTGTATGTGGCGGCACAAGGTCCGCTCTGGGCGCCGGGCGGAGACCGCGGGCTCTACAAGACGATCGACGGCGGCAAGACGTGGACGCAACCGCTGAAGATTTCGGAGAACACCGGCGTCACCGACGTCGTTCTCGATCCTCGGAATCCCGACGTCATCGTCGCGTCCGCATATCAACGGCGGCGGCATTTTTTCACCATGATCAACGGCGGGCCGGAGAGCGCGATTCACCGCAGCACTGACGGCGGCAAGACGTGGAAGAAGGTGAACACCGGACTGCCGGACGAACAGCTCGGGCGGATTGGACTGGCCATCTCGCCGGTGAATCCAGATGTCTTCTATGCGAACGTCGAGGCGGCAAACGGCAAGGGCGGCATCTTCCGATCGAGCGACAACGGCGTCACGTGGGAGAAGCGCGCGGACTACAACCAGGGCTCGATGTACTACGGCGACATCTTCGCCGATCCGGTGAACGTCGAGCGGGTGTACGTCCCCGACGTGATTTTCCAGGTCTCTGACGATGGCGGGAAGACGATGCGGGCGCTGGGCCAGCGCAACATGCACGTCGACAACCACATCATCTGGGTCGATCCGAAGAACACGAATCATCTCCTGGTCGGCAACGACGGCGGGCTGTACCGCTCGTACGATCGCGGCGCGACGTGGGTGTTCTTCGAGAACCTGCCGCTCGCGCAGTACTACGACGTCGACGTCGACAACGCGGCGCCGTTCTACAACGTCTACGGCGGACTGCAGGACAACAACTCGCTCGGCGGGCCGTCGCGCACACGATCGGAGCACGGCATCCTGAACCAGGACTGGTTCGTGACGCACGGCGGCGACGGCTTCGTGTCGCACGTCGATCCCGAGGATCCCAACACGATTTATTCCGAGCTGCAGCACGGCGTGATCGTGCGCTACGACAAGCGGACGGGCGAGAAAATCGGCATCCAGCCGCAGGAAGAGAAGGGCGGCGTGCCGCTGCGCTGGAACTGGGACTCGCCGTTCATCATCTCGCCGCACAGCCACACGCGGCTGTACTTCGCGTCACAGTTTCTGTACCGCTCCGACGACCGCGGCAACTCGTGGAAGATCGTCTCGCCCGATCTCACGCGGCAGATCGATCGGAACACGCTCGCGGTGATGGGAAAGATCTGGGGACCCGATGCGGTCGCGAAGAACACGTCGACCGCGCTGTACGGCAACGTCTCCGCGATCGCGGAGAGCCCGAAGAAGGAAGGCCTCCTGTACGTCGGAACCGACGATGGCCTGGTCCACGTGAGCGAAGACGGCGGCGGCCGCTGGCGCAAGATCGAGAAGCTGCCCGGCGTTCCCAACGACGCCTACATCGCCCGGATTCGCGCGTCGCAGCACGACGCCGCGACCGTCTACGTGGCCGCCGAGAATCATCAGAACGGCGACTTCGCGCCGTACCTGCTGAAGAGCACCGACAGCGGCCGCTCGTGGAAGTCGATTACCGGCGATTTGCCGGCGCGCGGCTCGACGTACTCGATCGCCGAAGACCACGTCGATTCCAATCTGCTGTTCGCGGGAACCGAGTTCGCCGCCTACTGCAGCAAGGACGGCGGCCAGCACTGGATCAAGATTGCCGGCGTGCCGACGATCGCCGTTCGCGAGATCGCGATCCAGAAGCGCGACAACGATCTCGTCCTCGGCACCTTCGGCCGCGGTGTCTACATCGTCGACGACTACTCGCCGGTGCGTGTCGCGACGCCGGCCAGCATCACGACGGCTGCGGCGCTGTACCCAGTCAGAGACGCCGTGTTGTTCGTCCCGACGCTCCAGTACGGGATGCCGGGCAAGGGGTTTCAAGGCGAGATGCTCTATGCCGCTGCGAATCCTCCGTACGGCGCCGTGTTCACCTACCACGTGAAAGACGGCATCAAGACGCTGAAGGAGAAGCGTACGGACGCAGAGAAGGCGGCGGAAAAGGCGGGCCAGCCGATCACGTACCCGTCCGCCGACCAGCTGCGCGCCGAGGCTGACGAGGAGGCGCCCGCAATTCTGCTGACCGTGGCCGGTCCCGGAGGCACGCCCGTCCGCGTCGTGACCGGTCCGGTCGCGAAAGGGCTGCAGCGAGTGGCGTGGGATCTTCGCGCGCCGGCGCA
>DASYQZ010000104.1:0-8692 GCA_036004865.1 Vicinamibacterales bacterium | reverse complement strand
GCCCGCACGAGTAGCACTTGTCGTCGCGGACGCCGACGAGCGAGCCGCACGACGGACACACCACCGAGCCGGATGTTTTTCGCCGGAACACGGGGCGATCATATGTCATTGCGGATTGCGGATTGCGGATTGCGGATTTATTGAAGATTGAAGACGAGCCCGACGATCCCCCCGTACGCGATGTGGGCGAGGAGAGTGATAAGAAATGTATTGCGGCCGTAGTTCAGCATCAGGAAACCGGGCGGCTCGATGAGCGCGATCTCGTTCGCGGCGGTCTCCGGCGTGCCCATGCGCGGATGGACGACCGGCAGCAGGATGTTGACGAGCACCGTCGCGACGAACACCGCGTGCAGCGCGCCGACGAGCGCGCCCAGCCACCACGACGCGCGGCCGACGATCTGGAAGAACTCGCCGTACAGGATCGCGAAGACGATCCCGAGCAGAAGCTGGAAGACGTAGCCGATGGCTTTGGCTTTGCGGCGATTCACCGTGACCGTCGTGCCGAGCAGGAACGCGAGGTCCATCCGCGTCCACCCGAACTCGCTCGCCGCGCGGATGATCGTGATCAGCACGAGCGTCCCGATGAATCCGCCGGCGAGCGCTGAGGGAATGAGCGCCATCAACGGAGCGCGCACGCCGCTTCGATGAGGGCGAGATGGACGAGCGCCTGCGGGAAATTGCCGAGGAACGCGCCGGTCAGCGGATCGACTTCCTCCGAGTAGAGACCGACGTCGTTCGCGCGCGCGACGAGGCGTTCCATCAGCGCGGCGGCCTCGTCTTTGCGTCCGACGCGCGCGAGCGCCGCCACGAGCCAGAACGAGCAGTTGAGGAAGCATCCTTCCCCGCCCGGCAGACCATCGTCTGCATGATAGCGATAGACGAAGTCGCCGTGACGCAGGTCGCGGTTCACCGCGTCGATCGTGTTGTGGACCCGCTCGATGTTCGACGTGCCGTAGCCGACGAGCGGCAGCATGAGCAGACTCGCATCGACGACCTCCTTCCCGGGGCTGCCGGCAGTACGCGTGTAGCTGCGCAGGCGATCGGACCAGCACTCCGTTTCGACGTACTGCTGGATAGCCGCCGCCTCGCGCGTCCACCGGTCGACGTGCCGCGACGGCAGCTCGCCGCGGCCGGCGAGCCGCGCCGCGCGATCGAGCGCGACCCAGCACATCACCTTCGAGTGCGTGAAATGGAACGGACCGTTGCGCACTTCCCAGATACCGGAGTCGGGCAGGCGCCAGATGTCGCACACGCGATCCGCAATCCGCCCGAGCACGACGCCCGTATCGCCGTCGAGCGCGTGATGCCCTCCGCTGTAGAGCCAGGCGGTCTCGAACAACGCACCGTAAATATCGAGCTGCAGCTGTTCGACCGCGCTGTTGCCGACGCGCACCGGACGGGAGTGACGGTAGCCGTCGAGCGGGAGCTCTCGCTCCGAAATGCCGACAGCGCCGTCCAGCCGATACAGGACGTGGAGGTGCGGTTCGGTGAGCGCCGTCGCGTGCATGAACCACCAGAACGACGAGAGCGCCTCGTCGTAGCAGCCGAGCTCGAGCAGCGCGTCGACGAGGAAGTTCGAATCGCGAAGCCAGCAGAAGCGATAGTCCCAGTTGCGCTGGCCGCCGATCTCCTCGGGCAGCGACGCGGTCGGCGCGGCGACGCTCGCGCCCGACGGCGAGAAGATCAACGTTTTGAGCACGAGCGCGCTGCGCGCGACCTGATCGCGCCACGGCCCCCGGTACTTTCGCGCGTCGATCCACTGCTGCCAGAAACGAATCGTGCCATCGAGCCGCGCGGCGAGCGCGTGGCGCTGCGGGAAGACGAGCGGCTCGGCGTACGTTCCGATCACCGCGAGCATGGCGCGCGAGTTCTCCCGGGTTTCGAACTGCGCCTGGAGCGCCTGGTCGATCCAGGCCGGTGCGCCTGCGTCCCAGCTCGTCAACGCCACCGCCTCGGCGCCGCAGGTCGCGACCGGAATTCCGCCGCGCCACTCGCCGCGCGGCGTGCCCGCGCCGTAGCCGAAGCGCGGCGCGAATCGCCAGCGCATCGGCACCGCACCCGAGAGGCCCTCGACCGATCGCACGATCTCGCGGAACCCTTCGAGGCGGCGATCCGGCAGCGTCATCGCGTCGACGACGCGCACCGATCCGCGGTCGGTGGTGAAGGTCGTTTCGAGGACGTTGGTGTTCGGGATGTAGCGCCGCGACGACTGAAACGGGATGGAGGGCTGCAGCTCGAACGTGCCGCCGCGAGCCGCGTCGAGCATCGCCGCCAGCACGCTCGGCGAATCGAGATTCGGCAGGCACAGCCAATCGATCGCGCCGTCGCGCGCGACCAGCGCCGCCGTGCGTCCGTCGCCAATCAGCGCGTAGTCTTCGATCGGCGCGTAGCCGTCGATGCGCATCGGCGATCAGTATCGCTGATGTCCGGCGAACGACGATATGTGGTCGCAGCGAAGTGACATAATCGCGATGTGATCCGTCGGTGGCTGCAGGGAACGGCGATCGCGTTCGTGGCCGGCGTCGCGCTGGCGCATGCCGGCGATTCTCCCGTGGACACACAGGCGCCAGGCGTGCTGCTGTCGCGTCAGCTCGCGGCGAGGGCGCGCGTGTCGATCGGCGACAGCGTCACGTTCGCGTCCGACCCCGAAGGCACGCGCACCGTGACGCTGCGTGTGGCCGGGATCTACGAGCCGACGCCCGATCCGATGCGCTTCACGGCGCAGCGGCTCGAAGCGCACATGCACCTGCCCGATCTGCTGGCGGTCGTCGCCGACGGGGCCGATCCGGCCGATCCGGCGGCGCGCGAAGCCGTCGACACGATCAACGTGAAGCTGACCGATCCGGGCGACGCCGGCCGCTTCGCGGCGGAGCTGACCGCGCGCGCGCCGGGCGTGGCCGCCACGCCGACCGGCCGCGCTCGAGACGACGATCCGTTCGCGGTGCTCGATCGATTTCATCTGGCGATTTCCGCCGTGACGGTCATCGGTGCGACGGCGTTTCTGCTGGCGCTGATGGTCATCCGCGCCGAAGAGCGGCGCGACACGGTCGCGATCCTCCGGCTCATCGGCATCTCACGCCGATCGCTTCTCACCGCCGTCGCGATCGAAGGGCTGCTCATCGCGGTCATTGGCGCGATCTTCGGCGTGCTCACCGCCTTCGCGGCTGAAGGGCTCGTCAACCGCTTTTTTCAGGCACGGTACGACACGGCGCTCGTGTTCCTGCGCGTCACCCCATCCATCGCGCTGCGATCGGTCGCCACTGCGCTGCCCCTCGGCCTCGCCGCCGGCATCGCCGCGTCGTGGCCGCTCCTTCGCGGCGAAATCCTGTCGCTGTTCCGGCGATGACCTCGCTCTGGCTGGCGTGGCGGACGACGAAGCGGTATCGCGTGCGGGCCGTGCTCGCGGTCATCGGCGTGGCGGTCATCGGCGCGCTGCTCTTCGACATGCTGCTCCTGTCGCGCGGACTGCTCGCGTCGTTCGCGGATCTGCTGAACAGCGGCGGGTTCGACGTTCGCATCGTCGGCAGCGAAGGGTTGCCGATCGTCCGGCTTCCGATCGCCGGGTCGACACGCCTCGCGGCCGAGTTGCGCGCGCTGCCGGAGGTGCGTGACGTCGTACTCATCCGCATCGAACGCGCGACGCTGTGGTCCAACGAGCGGACATCGCGCACCGTCACGCTCGTCGGCACGACGCAGACGAGCGGCGGCCCGTACACGATCGTGCGAGGCGACGACCTCCCCCGCGACTCGTCTTCGGATCGATGTCCACTCCTCGTCAGCCGGCGCCTCGCCGCCTCGCTCGGCGTGGAGCCCGGGTCATCGGTGCAGATCAGCGTCAGTCCCGAGGGCGTTCGTTCGGCGCTGCCGCCGGTGGCCTGTCGCGTGACCGGCGTCGTGAAT
This sequence comes from Vicinamibacterales bacterium, assembly GCA_036004865.1. Classification (GTDB taxonomy): domain Bacteria; phylum Acidobacteriota; class Vicinamibacteria; order Vicinamibacterales; family CAVVIG01; genus QHWF01. Next base: position 4,792 of record DASYQZ010000104.1, on the reverse strand, counting down.
TTCTTCTTCGCGTCGACCGGCGAGCACAGCGTCGCGACGACGATGACGGCGCTGCAGGAAGCGCTGAGCGTGGGCGCGGTGGATGCCGATCTGATGCTGGTCGCATCGCAGCCCGCGGCCGGGCCGGCGGCTGCCGTTCGCGCCATCCAGCGCGTCCGGCCCGATCTGCGCGCGTACTCGAACGAGGACGTCGTGGCGCTGTTCAACCAGAACGGGTTCGCCTACTTTCGTCAAATCTCGTTCGTGCTGTCGTCGTTGACGATGGTCTTTGCCTTCCTGCTCGTCGCCACACTGCTCACGGTTTCGGTCAATCAGCGGCTTGGCGAGATCGCGGCGCTGCGCGCGCTCGGCATCAGCCGCGGGCGGATCGCCTCGATTCTGCTCTGGGAGTCGGCGCTGCTCGTCGGCGGCGGCGCGCTGCTCGCGCTGCCGCTCGGCGGTCTGCTGGCGCTGGGCCTCGATCAGCTGCTGCGGCAGATGCCGGGACTTCCGGAGCGGCTGCACTTCTTCGTCTTCCAATGGCGCGCGGTCGCGACGCATGCGGCGCTGTTCGGCGTCACCGCGGCGGCCGCCGCCGCGTACCCGATGTGGCTGACCGCCCGGCTGCCAATCGCCGCGACGCTCAGGCGCGAGGTCGTCGGCTGATGGCCGTCGTCGAAGCGCGCCGGGTCACGCGGCTCTTTCCCATGGCGGCGGGCCCGGTCGCGGCCGTGCGCGATGTGTCGCTGTCGGTGGGCGACGGCGAGTACGTCGCCGTCAGCGGACCGTCGGGGTGCGGCAAATCGACGCTGCTGCATCTCGTCGGCGTCGTCGATCAGCCGACGAGCGGCGAGATTCTGTTCGACGCGCGCGACGTGGCTGCGCTGACGGAGGCGGAGCGCAGCCGCATCCGCCTGGTGAGAATCGGATTCGTGTTCCAGCGTTTTTTTCTGCTCCCGATGCTCACCGCGGGCGAGAACATCGAGCTGCCGCAGGCCGAAGCGCGCGTGCCCGTGGCCGATCGCCGCGCCAGAACGCGCGAGCTGCTCGAGTACGTCGGCCTGGCCGATCGCGCCGATCATCTGCCGTCGCAGCTCTCGGGCGGCGAAATGCAGCGCGTCGCGATCGCGCGCGCGCTCGCGAACCGCCCGGCGCTGCTCGTCGCCGACGAACCGACGGGCGAGCTGGACGAGCAAACCGGCGAGCACATCGCGGACCTCTTCGATCGCGTGCACGCGGACGGCACGGCCATCCTCGTCGTCACGCACAATCCGGTGCTCGCCGCGCGCGCGTCACGCCGGCTCACGATGAAGAGCGGGAGCCTCGTGTCATGAGCCGCGCTGTCACACGGCGATCGCGATCACAAATGCAACTACGAAAACACGAAAACACGAGACGGGTACGTCTCAGATGATCCTCCGCCTCGCTGTGCGATCGCTCGCGACGCGGCCGCTGAGGAGCGCGGTGCTGGCCGCCGGCTTCGGGCTCGGCATCGCGGTGATGGCGGCGCTGCTCGGCGTCGGCGAAGTGATTCTCGAACAGGCGCGATCGCCGGCGCTTGCCGGCGGCGGCGATCTCGTCCTGTCCGGCGCCAACGGACCGGTCGGCAGCGCACGGTTTCTGCTCGCACACGTCATCGGCGCGGACGCGTTCCGGCGGCGCACTGCCGCGGCATCGCCATCGCGAAGGGCCGGGCTGTACCTCATCGTCAAACCCGGCGACGTCGTGCCGGTGTCGGTTCGCGGCGCGATTCCGAGTCTTCAGAAGGCCGTGGGCGATCCCGAAGTCTCACGGCAGGAGAATTGGACCGACGATCCGGCTGACGCGAGCTGGACGCGGCCGGCGACCGAAGACATTCTTCGCGCGATGGATCGATTTCATCCGGTCCCGCGTCATGCGGCGCATTCGTCCTGGGCCGAGTGGCTGTACTTCAATGGAAGGACGAGCGACGGCCGGCTGCGCTTCTATCTGACGTTCCTGGTTGGCGGCGGCAGCGGCACGGGGACGCGGCCGGCGCTCGTGCGGCTCCAGCTCGATCGCGCAGGACGCTCGACGAATTATTCGGCGACTGCGCTGATCGACGAGCGCACGCTGCTCGAACACGCGCCGGACCTCGATGTCGCCGGCAATCGGGTTCGGCTCGACGGGGCGCGCTATCGGATCCGCCTGGCGCTCATGAAAGAGGCCGGTGGGGCCACAATGGTCAAGCCTGCGAGCGGGGCGCCCCGCGCCACATCGCTTGTCGGCGACATCACGCTCGACGCGGTGCCGGGTCGTTCGCTGCCGCCCGGAACCATTCACGGTGCTCGCGGCTGGGTGTCCGGCTACGTCGTGCCGGTGCTGTCCGGCACGATTCAGGGCGAGCTGACTGTCGACGGCGACCCGATCAATCTCGACGGCGCCGCCGGCTATCACGATCACAACTGGGGTTTCTGGGACGGCGTGCGCTGGCAGTGGGGTCAGGTCGCGGACGGCGATCTGTCGATCGTGTGGGGCCGCGTGTTTCCGCCGGCGAACGTGGCCGATCCCGAACGAATTCCAGGCGTGCTCGCCATCATCGGCCGGGACGGTCCCATCGCGTTTTCAACCAACGTCGCCATCGTCGAAGCCGGCGGCGGCGGGACGCCCAGCGACGTCACCGTCCGCGCGACCGGCAGCGCGATCGACCTGACGCTGAGCTTCATGGTCGCCGAACACGTCCGCACCCGGCTCTCGATGATCGAGATGGTGAGCCTCGCGACGCCGATGGATTTCCTGCAGCTGAGCGGCACATATCGCGTCACCGGCCGTGCAGGTGGCCGCGAGATCGCGTTCACGGCCCGCGGCTCGGCCGAAACATTCCGGCCCTGACGTCACGCGACGAAGAACGCAAAGACCGCGAAGGCCGCAAAGAACTCATGTCCCGCACGCGCATGTCGATTTCAGTCCGGCTCGATCGACGTTCCTTTCGAGGCCGCCGCTCGTGACCTGCATGCAAGCGCCTGCGGCCATGCCGGGGCCCCCAGCGCGGCAGCCGCGCTGGGGTGGCGTGTCGCGCGGTCTGCCGCGCGGCATCAGCGACAGCTCGCGGCGGGGGTGGGGCCCCGCCGCCAGTGCAGAAAAGGAGACAAGATGAGCCAGGTACGTGTGTTGGTTGGGACGCGTAAGGGCGCGTTTGTGCTCACGTCGGATGGAAAGCGCGAGCGATGGGACGTCAGCGGTCCTCACTTCGCGGGCTGGGAGATTTATCACCTCAAGGGATCGCCGGCCGACCCGAATCGGTTGTACGCGTCGCAGACGAGCGGCTGGTTCGGTCAGGTGATTCAGCGATCGAACGATGGCGGCAAGACATGGGAGACCGTCGGCAACAAGTTCGCGTACGACGGCGTTCCCGGCACGCATCAGTGGTATGACGGCACGCCGCATCCCTGGGAGTTCAAGCGTGTCTGGCATCTCGAACCGTCGCTCGGCGATCCGGACACGGTTTACGCGGGTGTCGAGGACGCGGCGCTGTTTCGCACGACCGACGGCGGACAAACCTGGCACGAGCTCCCCGGATTGCGCGGCCACGGATCGGGGTCCGCGTGGGCGCCGGGCGCCGGCGGGCTGGGACTGCACACGATTCTTCTCGACCCGGGCAATTCACAACGGATGTTCATCGCCATCTCGGCTGCAGGCGCGTTCCGCACGGATGACGGGGGCGAAACGTGGCGGACGATCAACCGCGGATTGAAATCCGAAGGCATTCCGAATCCAACGGCCGAGGTCGGACACTGCGTGCATCGCATCGCGATGCACCGGTCTCGTCCAAACGTGTTATTCATGCAGAAGCACTGGGACGTGATGCGCAGCGACGACGCCGGCGAGTCGTGGCACGAGGTGAGCGGAAATCTGCCGACCGACTTCGGATTTCCGATCGACGTGCATGCGCACGAGCCTGAGACGATCTACGTCGTGCCGATCAAAAGCGACTCCGAGCACTTTCCTCCCGAAGGCAAGCTGCGCGTGTATCGCAGCCGCAGGGGCGGACACGAGTGGGAGCCGCTCACGAAGGGCTTGCCGCAACAGGATTGCTACGTCAACGTGCTGCGCGACGCGATGGCGATCGACGCGCTCGAGTCGTGCGGTGTGTATTTCGGCACGACCGGCGGTCAGGTGTACGCGTCGGCCGACGCCGGCGACAGCTGGGCGCCCATCGTCCGCGATCTTCCCGCCGTGCTGTCGGTCGAGGTCCAGACACTCTCATGATCCGCGTTGTCCTTCCGGCACATCTGCGGACGCTCGCGCGCGTCAACGGTGAGGTCGAGCTCGACGTCGAGGGCCAGGCGACGCAACGCTCGGTCCTCGACGCGCTCGAAGCCCGCTACCCGATGCTGCGTGGAACGATCCGCGATCACGTCACCGAGCGGCGCCGTCCGTTCCTGCGGTTCTTCGCGTGCGAGGAGGATCTGTCGCACGAGATGCCGGACGCGCCGCTGCCCGACGCCGTCGTGAGAGGGGCCGAGCCCTTCCTCGTCGTGGGCGCGATGGCGGGCGGTTAATCTGTTGACGATCCGGGTCGCGAGGAGTAGCGTTCTGGGGTTCCCGCCTTCTGCCGCAAGGAGTGTGCGATGCACGCTAGACTCCGGATCGCGTTGGCCGTCGCGGCCGTCGTCTTCGTGATTCCGACCCAGCCGACCGCCCAGCCGGGCAGCTCGCCGGGTGAGGTGACGTTCACGAAAGACATTGCCCCCATCCTGCAGCGGAGCTGCCAGCAGTGCCATCGCGCGGACGGCGTCGCGCCGATGTCGCTCGTCACCTACGAGGACGCGCGGCCATGGGCGCGGTCGATCAA
>DASYQZ010000103.1:0-13846 GCA_036004865.1 Vicinamibacterales bacterium | reverse complement strand
CCGCTATACACGTCAATTGACGCCGCCCGCACGCTGACCCAGCTGCAACCCGTCGGCTACGACCGCCCGGTCCCGATCCTTACAAGCCAGGCTGAAGTCAGGCTGCAGTCACGCTCTAGTCAGGCTGAAGTCAGGCTGCAGTCAGGCTCTAGCCTGACTAGTAACGATCCGACGGTGGAGTTCATCAACGCGGGCCACCTGCTTGGGTCGTCGTATGCGCGGGTGCGGGTCGGCGACAAGATGATTCTCTTTGGAGGCGACCTCGGACGCTACGGCCGTCCCGTGCTGCCCGACCCGTCGCCGATCTCCGAGGCTGACTACTTACTCGTCGAGTCGACCTACGGCGACCGCCTGCACGAGCCGGACGATGACGGCGAGCGGCTTGCGCACATCGTCAACGACACCGCGGCGCGGGGCGGCAAGGTGATCATCCCGTCGTTCGCCATCGGACGCGTCGAGGAAGTGTTGTATTGGCTGAAGCGACTCGAAGACGCGAAGCGGATACCCATCCTGCCGGTCTACCTCGACAGTCCAATGGCGATTGCAGCCCTGCAGTTCTACTCCGCGCGCCTGAACGAACTGGATCCGGACATCCGTGAAACCATGCGACGTCTGCCGCCGGGTGCGCGCCAGGTGGCGGCGTTTGCCACCACCCGGCTGGTGACGGTCAGCTCGCCGCGACAGTCAGCCGATCTCGTCGCCTCGCGCCAGTCCTCGATCGTGATCTCGTCGAGCGGCATGGCGACCGGCGGTCGCGTGCTCAGACATCTCGCCGCGACGCTACCCAATCCGAAAAACACCGTGCTGTTTGTCGGCTACCAGGCGGTCGGGACGCGAGGACGCGATCTCGTCGACGGCGCTCCACAAGTGAAGCTGCTCGGTTGCGTTGTGCCCGTCGCTGCCCGCGTCGAGCGCATCGACTCGATGTCGGCCCACGCCGACGCCGGCGAGATCATGCGCTGGCTTTCAGGATTCACCCGCGCGCCGACGATGACATACCTGGTCCATGGCGAACCGGTCGCGCTCGAGGCGCTCGATGCACGGATAACGACCGAGAAGCAATGGCCTGTGCAAATTGCCGCGTACCGCGCAAACGTCCCGCTCGACCTGGGCTAACTTATGGTCGATGACTCCATCCAGCCCCGCGCCCGCCACGACAGCCTCGCAGGCCGACCGCACCTATTCGCTCGAACGGATAGACGAAGCGGCCGTTGTGCAGGTCTATGCCGACGGATTCCAGAATCTGGCGCTGCGCGAGAAGACGCTCGTCTGGCATCTGTCACGCGCCGCCATCGCCGGCCGCGACATCTTTTACGACCAACGCTACGCTCACAACCTCGACATGCGCGACGTGCTCGAAGCGATTCTGATGCACGTCGAAGACGAGGAACGCGAAGACCGCGAAGCGCGCAAAGATAATTCCTCTTCGCGGCCTTTGCGCTCCTCGTGTGGCGCCGAAACGCTCGCGGAGATTCGGCGCTACACGAAGCTTTTCTGGATCAACACGGGACCCTACAACAACATCACGGCGCGGAAGTTCGTGCTGCAGTGCACGCCCGAGGCGTTTGCCGCCGCGGCGCGCGCCGCCCAGACGGCGGGCGCGGCGTTTCCGTTGAGGAGCGGCGAGCCCCTCGACCCGCTGCTCGCACGTCTCGAGCCGATGTTCTTCGATATGTCGTTCGAGCCGACCGTCACGAGCAAGACGCCGCCCGACGGCGAGGACATCCTGACCGCGAGCGCCAACAATCTCTACGTCGACGTCGCGATGCAGGACCTCCGCGGGTTCGTCGAGCGGTATCCGCTGAACTCGCGTCTCGTAAAGCGGCCTTCGCCTGAAGGCTTCGGCCGGCCTCGCCGAAGCGATGGCGGAGGGCAGGACGGCCAGCTCGTCGAAGAGGTGTACCGCATCGGCGGCCGTTACAGCCGCTACATCGAAGAAATCGTGCGCCACCTGGACGCGGCGATTCCGTACGCGACCGAGCCGATGGCTCGCGCGCTCGAGGCGCTGATCAGGTTCTACCGCACGGGCGACACGGCGGACCGCGAGGCGTACGACATCGCGTGGGTCCGCGACCGCGAATCGCCGGTCGATACCATCAACGGCTTCGTCGAGGTGTATCTCGACGCGCGCAGCATCAAGGGCGCATGGGAAGCGCTCGTCTTCTACGTGAATCGCGAAAAGACGCTGGAGATTCGCGTGATTGCGGAGAACGCGCAGTGGTTCGAGGATCACATGCCGTGGGATCCGAAGTACCGCAGGGCCGGTGTTCGCGGCGTTTCGGCCAAGGCCATCGACATCGTCGTCGAAACGGGCGATTCGGGTCCGATGACGCCGGTCGGCATCAATCTGCCGAACGATCAAGGCATCCGCGAGCGATACGGCAGCAAGTCGGTGTCGCTCAGCAACGTCAACGAGGCCTACGACAAATCGACGCTGCCGGAGTTCCGCATCGAGTTCTCGTGGACGGCCGAGGAAGCCGAGCGCGCCGTCAAGTGGGGGACGTTCGCCTCGGAACTGACCACGAACATGCACGAGGTCATCGGCCACGGTTCGGGGACAGTCGACGAACGGTTGAATGGACGTCCGCAAAGCGCGTTGAAAGAGCAGTTCTCCGCGATCGAAGAATCGCGCGCCGATCTCGTTGCGCTGTATTTCCTCCCCGATCGAAAGCTCGTCGACTTCGGCCTGGTCCCTGAAGAGGATCACGCAGCCATTGTGCTCGCCGAGTACGAAGGGTACGCGCGCAACGCGCTCGTGCAGCTGCGGCGCATCCGTGAAGGGACGCACATCGAGGAGGATCACATGCGCAATCGCCAGATGATCGTCCGCTGGCTGATGGCGAACACCGCGGCGATCGACGTGCGGACGCGCGACGGCAAGACGTACTACGTCATGACGGATGCGCCGGCGTTTCGCGAAGGCGTCGGCCGGCTCCTCGCCGAAGTTCAGCGCATCAAGGGCGAGGGTGATTACGATGCGGCGAAGGCGCTCGTCGAAACGTACGGCGTGCATTTCGATCCGGCGCTGCGCGACGAGGTCGTGGCGCGTGTCGACCGGCTGCATCTCCCCTCCTACACCGGATTCGTCATGCCGCGGCTCGACGCGGTGACGAATGCGGAGGGCGACGTCACCGACGTCACGATCGCGTACCCGCTCGATTTGACCGCCCAGATGCTGGAGTACGCCGCCGCGACCCGCCATCTGCGACAATGACCGTCGCACGATGCCATCCAGGATTCGTTTCTGCGGCCTTTGCGCGCTTTGCGTTCTCGCCGGGCCTCCTGGCGTCGACGCGCAGGATGTCCCCGCCCCACGCACGACGCGGCTCGCGATCCTGATGGCCGAAGATCGCCGTGCGCCGGCGCCGCGTGACCTCGTGACGATTCGGGCCGGCACGCGCAGCAGCGATCCGGAAACGGCGGCCGTCGCGGTGCGCGCGCTCGGGCGGCTCGAGCGGCCGGCGGTCGTGCCCGACATCCTGCCGTCGCTGAAGCACGAGCTGCCCGAAGTCCGCGCGGAAGCCGCGAACGCGCTCGGTCAGGCGCTTGCCGGGGCGGCGGGCGCCGACACTCCCGCGGCCACGATCGACGGCGTGCTGAACGCGCTGATTGCGCGGCTGAACGTCGAGACCGAACCGAGCGTTCGCGGCGCCATCTACGAAACGCTCGGTCGCGTGCCGTCGACGGTCGACGAGATTCAGCGCGTCGACAACGTCCTCGTGACGGCCGCCGCGCACGAAGGCACGATCGACGGACGCCTGGGCCTCGCCGGCGGACTCGAGGCCCTCGTTCGGCTGCACCGCCGCCAGCACCCCCCGAGCGACGGCGCGATTGCGACGCTGCGATCGCTGGCGGCGACGACGCCACCCAACGGACGGCTGCCGCCCGACCCGTCGCGCGACGTCCGCGTGCGAAGGCTCGCGCTCGAGGCGCTCATCGCCGCCGCAAGCGCTGGAGGCGCTGCAAGCGCCGGAAGCGCTGGAGACAATGCCGGGATCGATCGAGCGACGCTCGACCACGCCGCCGACGATCCCGATCCGCAAGTGAGGCGTCTCGCCATGCGGGCCGCGGGCGCTTCGACGTTCCCGGTCGACACGCTCACGCAGGGGCTCACCGATTCGGTGGCGATGGTACGCATCGACGCGCTGCGCGCGATGCGCGTCCGCGGCAGGGACGTCATGTGTCCCGGCGCGGTGATTGCCACCGGCGACAGCGATCCGCAGGTTGTGCTGGTGGCGCTCGACGAGCTCGCGATCTGCGGCGCGTCCACCGACGCCGTCGCGATCCTCCAGCATGTCGTGGACGATTTGTCCGACGCGGGCAAGACGCGCGCGTGGCATCGCGCCGCGCACGCGCTGGTCGCGCTCGCGAGCGCCGCGCCGGAACGCGGCGCCGCGGCGCTCGGTCAGTTCACGGGGTCGCGCATCTGGCAGCTCCGGATGTATGCCGCGCGCGCCGCGGCCGCGCTGAAGGATCGCGCCGCCCTCGAGAAGCTCGCCGACGATCAGGATGACAACGTGCGGGAAGCGGCGGTCGACGGCCTGGTGACGATCGCCGGTCATGATGCGGACGCCGTGTACGTTCGCCAGCTCACGCGCAACGGGCATCAGGTGCTGCGTGCCGCGGCGGCGGCGCTCGCCGGAACGCCGACTCCGGATGCCGCGGTTGCTGCCCTGAAAGCGTGCAATCAACGTCTGGTCGCCGAAGGTCACGACAATTCCCACGACGTTCGCGCCGCGATCGAGAAGACGCTTCAAAGCGTCGGGGCCGACCCGCGTGGCGGCCCCGGGCGGACACGTGGGTCCGCCCCTACGGCATCGCGCCAAACCAACGGCGTGGGCGATCTCGATCCGGACGATCTCCGGCGGCTGGCGGCCGCGCGGGCGCGCGTCACGATTCGCGACGTCGGGATCTTCGAGCTGGTGTTGTTCGCGCACGAAGCGCCGGCGACGGTGCTGCGCTTCGTCCGGCTCGCCGAATCGGGCTACTACAACGGCCTCACGTTTCACCGCGTCGTGCCGAACTTCGTGATTCAGGGCGGCAGTCCCGGCGCGAACGAGTACATCGGCGACGCGATGTTCATGCGCGACGAGGTCGGCCGCTGGCCGCACGTTCGCGGCGCCGTCGGCATCTCCACGCGCGGGCGCGACACCGGCGACGCGCAGATCTTCGTCGATCTCGTCGACAACCCGCGCCTCAATCACAACTACACGGTCTTCGCCCAGATCCTCACCGGCGTCGAGGTCATCGATCAGATTCTCGAGGGCGACGTGATCGAGCGGATCGAGATCACAACCACTTCGTCGTTCTGAGTTCAATCCAAGAGTACGTTGCAGAATCACGCTCTCCACCGCGGAGGACACCGAGGACACGGAGGCACGACCCTGTTTCTCCAGGGATTGGACCTCTGTGTCCTCCGTGTCCTCCGTGGTGGAGAGTCGTGATGGTGGGCGGCGTGATGTTCTCGTCGCGCCTGCCGCCGTATCTCGCTCGCAATCGATTGACCCAGGCGCTCGATGCCAGGCGCGCCGCTGGAGAGCCGATCATCGATCTCACTCTGTCGAACCCGACGCGCGCCGGCTTCGACTATCCGCCGGATCTCCTCGCGCCGCTGTCGGACCCTCACGCGCTGACGTACGATCCGCGTCCGTTCGGCTCGATCGACGCGCGGCGCGCGGTCGCCGGCGACTACGCGCGGCAGGGCCTCGACGTGTCGCCCGATCGCATCGTGCTGACGGCGAGCACGAGCGACGCGTACTCGCTCCTGTTCAAGCTGCTCGCCAATCCCGGCGACGAGATCCTCGTGCCGCGGCCCAGCTATCCACTATTCGATCACTTGACGCAGCTGGAATCGGTGATCGCGCGGCCGTACGATCTCGAATATCACGGCGCGTGGACGATCGATACTGCGAGCGTCGAGCGCGCATTCAGCGATCGCACGCGCGCCCTCCTCGTCGTGAGTCCCAACAACCCGACCGGATCGTTCGTCAAACGTGACGAGCTCGATCGGCTGGTGGCGCTGTCCGCCGAGTATGACGCGGCCATCGTGGCAGACGAGGTGTTCCTCGACTACGAGCTCGAACCGGGCGCGGCGCGCGCGGCCGGCCGCGTGTCTCTCCGACGCGACGTGCTGTCGTTCTCGCTCGGCGGATTGTCCAAGAGCGCCGGACTGCCGCAGGTGAAGCTCGGGTGGATCGCCGTCGCGGGTCCCGAGACGATCGTGGATGCGGCGCTCGCTCGTCTGGAGTTAATCTGCGATACGTATCTGTCGGTGTCGACTCCGGCACAGGTGGCCGCCGCCGCGCTTCTCGATCGCGGCGCTGCGGTCCGGGCGCAGATCGCCGAACGCGTGGGGACGAACTACTCCTGGCTCGCGTCCAAATCCGTGTCATCGAGTTGCACGTGCCGCCGGGCTGAAGGCGGCTGGTATGCGGTCCTGCAGGTCCCGACACTCGAACCGGAAGAGGACCTCGTCGTCCGGCTATTGATAAAGGATGGGGTCCTTACGCATCCCGGATATTTTTTCGACTTTCATCACGAATCGTTTTTGATCGTGAGCTTGCTGACGTCAACGGCGGCGTTTTCGGAAGGCGTCGGGCGCATCCTGCGGCACTTCGATTGCAGCGCACGAGATCACGAATGACCGCGTCGACATCAGCGGGACCGTCCGGCCGGCGCCGGGCAGGCCTTTTGATTCCGCTTTTCTCCTGTCCATCCACCGCCAGTTGGGGCATCGGCGACATCGGGGACATCGAGCCGACGGCCGCCTGGCTGGCCGCCGGCGGCCAGCGCGTCCTGCAGCTTCTGCCGATCAACGAGATGGCGCCGGGTCAGCAGTCGCCGTACTCGGCCATCAGCGCGATGGCGATCGATCCGATCTTCATCCGCGTGCCCGACGTCGCCGATTTCGAAGCGCTCGGCGGCGAAGCGGGACTGTCGCCGGAGCATCGCTGTCAGCTCGACGTGGTGCGCCGTTCGCCGCGCGTCGAGCACGCCGCCGTTCGCGCGCTGAAGCGAACGGCGCTGCGCGCCGCCTTCGAGCGATTCTTCGAGTCCGAGTGGTGCCGCGATTCCGAACGCGCGCGCGCGCTGCGCACCTTCCTGAGCGAACAGGCGTGGTGGATCGAGGACTACAGTCTGTTTCGCGCCATTCACGCCCGCGAAGGCGAGCGGGCGTGGACCGCGTGGCCGTCCGAGCTGCAGCGGCGCGAGCCGGCGGCGATCGATCGTGCGCGGCGAGAGCTGTCGCGCGAGGTCCTCTTCTTTCAGTACTTGCAATGGATCGCGAGCACGCAGTGGCAGCAGGCGCGGCGGCGCGCGCACGGTGTCGAGTTGTTCGGCGATCTGCCGTTCATGGTCGACGGCGACAGCGCCGACGTCTGGGCGCGCCAGCATCAGTTCGATCTCGACGTGTCACTCGGCGTGCCGCCCGATGCGTTCAGCGCCACCGGGCAGGACTGGGGCATGCCGGTGTACCGCTGGGACTTCGTCGCGATGGAAGACTACCGCTGGCTGCGCGAGCGCGCGCGGCGCGGCGCCGATCTCTTCGACGGGTACCGGGTCGATCACCTCGTCGGCTTCTACCGGACGTACGGACGGCCGAAGAACGGCGGCGATCCGTTCTTCACGCCGCCCGATGAGCGGTCGCAGCAGGCGCTCGGCGAGCGCGTCCTCGAAATCTTCCGCGGCGCAGGCGCCGAGATCGTCGCCGAGGATCTCGGTACCGTCCCCGATTTCGTGCGCGCATCGCTCGCACGGCTCGGCGTGCCGGGCTTTCGCGTGTTCCGCTGGGAGCGCTACTGGCACAGCGACGGACAGCCGTTTCGCGATCCCAAGGACTACCCGCCCGCGTCGGTCGCGACCTCCGGCACACACGACACCGAGCCGCTCGGCGTGTGGTGGGAGCGCGCGTCCGAGGACGAGCGTCACAAGGTCGCCGCGCTGCCGACGATTCAACGCATCGCCGGCGGAAACGATTTCGCGCACGCGCCGTACGACAGCAAAGTGCGCGACGCGCTGCTCGAAGCGCTCTTCGCGTCGGGATCGGATCTCCTGCTGCTGCCGGTGCAGGACGTCTTCGGCTGGCGCGATCGCATCAACGAGCCGGCGACCGTCGGCGAACACAACTGGTCGTTCCGCCTGCCGTGGCCGAGCGATCGGTTGGATGACATCCCCGAGGCGCGCGAGCGTCAGACACAGCTTCGCGCGTGGTCGGAACGATACGGACGACGTTGAACGCAGAACCCGCAGAAACCGCAGAATCAATTTCTGTCAAAACAGTTTCTGCGAGTTCCGCGGGTTCTGCGTCGATCGTCGTGGCTACGGCTGTGACGTGCCGCGGCCTGCAGGTGGCGTCGGCTTCGGCAGTGGTTTCCTGGGCAGTTTGTCGTCGCGGTTCGCCGTGTTGTAGACGAACGACGCGACGATGACGGCGTTGCGCATCATGTCCTGCGCCTGGATGCGCTCGTAGACGTCCATGTTCGAGTGATGCGTGCGTGAGTTGTACTCCACGTCATCCTGGATGAACTGGAAGCCCGGCAGACCGACTGCGTCGTACGACAGATGATCGGTCCCGCCCGTGTTGCGGATCGTCAGCGTGTTCATCCCCATGTTCCTGAACGGTTCCATCCACGCCTGGAAGATCGGCGCGACCGCTTCGTTGCCCTGCTGGTACACGCCGCGAATCTGACCCGTCCCGTTGTCGACGTTGAAATAGCCGGCGAACTTCGCGTGCTCTGGTTTGAGCTGCATGTTCGCCGGGTCGGCGTAATGCGCTTTCACGTATTCGCGGGATCCAATGAGTCCCTGCTCCTCGCCGCCCCAGAGCCCGATGCGCACGGTCCGCCGCAGCCGGACGCCGGTCGCCTTCAGGATGCGCAGCGCTTCCATCATCACCGCCGATCCCGCCGCGTTGTCGGTCGCGCCCGTGCCGGTGTGCCACGAATCGAAGTGCGCGCCGACCATCACGACTTCGTCGGCCTTATCGGTTCCCGGAATCTCGGCGACGATGTTGAAGGCGTTCAGATCCTGATCGAAGAACTTGTTGTCGATGTCCATCTGCAGCGTCACCGGAACTTTTTTCTGCAGCGTGCGGTAGATGCGCCCGTAGTGCTCGATCGCGAGCGTCACCTGCGGCGGCTGCGCGGCCCCGTCCGGCTCGCGTGAGACGCCCTGCGGGGATTGAACGAAGACGGTGCCACCGCCGTCACCGCCGCTGAAGTCGACCACGGCCGCAACGCCCTCGTCGATCCAGAACTGCGTCCGCTTGCGGGCGAAATCGGCGGCAGCGCCGCCGCGGCCGCCTCGCCCGCCACGCCCTCCCGCCGCTGGCTGCTTCGACAGCTCCTCCAGCTCCGAATCGGTGTAGCGATGTCCCGGCGCCGTCATCTGCGGCGCCACCTCCCGCATCGTCATCGACAGTACGAACTTGCCGCGCAACTTTCCGCGGTGCGTGTCGAAATCCTTTTCGTCGGCGACGACGGCAACGACCGCGTCGCCGGTGACCGGTCCGTTGGTGCCGGGCGTCCAGGCCTTCGGGTAACCGATGAGCGGATACGCGCGCGGCGTCAACGCGAGCGCGACGAAGCGCTGATTCTGCCAGCCGCGGCCGAACCGCCAGCGTTCGAGGTGCACATTGGCGAGGCCCCACTCCTTCATCGTGCTCTGCGCCCACTCGCCCGCTTCCCGGAAGTTCGGCGAATTGGTGAGGCGCGGACCGTAGACGTCGGTGAGGTAGCTCTCGATTTCCATCACCTTCGAGCGCTGCAGTCCCTCTTCCTTGATCTTGTAAATGGCGTCGAGGTCAACCTTTTCGGTGATCGGCCAATCGGCGGCCAGCGGAAGGGCCCAGGCGGCCACCAGCGCCGAGACGACGAGGAGTAAAGCAAGCTTGCGGTCGATCTTCATGGAATACCCCATCCTCCGGCGCAGGACTTTATCACGGGTCTAACGTCCGAAATTCCTGCGGCCGATACGATGACGATCCACTAAGCTGTGCGCATTCGTTTAACACTTTTTGTCACGGCGGCCATTGCTGCGTCCTCCGCATGCGACATGCGGAGCGGTGTGAGCCACGACCGGCGCGTTCGAGCGGAGGACATCGCGCTGGCGGCGGATTTCACGTCCGTGTCCGCGCGCGTCGCCGCCGGCGCGACGCTCGCGACCATTCTTCATGCGCAGCAGGTTGCGACAGACGAGGTCGAAGCGATCGTGCGGCGCGCCGCGTCGGTGTTCGACGTGCGGAAGGTGCGAACGAATCAGCCGTATCTTCTCGAGAAGCGGCCCGACGGTACCGTCCGGCGGTTCGAGTACGAAATCGACGGCGATCGCGTGCTGCGCGTCAGCCGGCCCGCCAGTCAGGACGACGATCTGACAGCGACGGTGTTGCCGATCGAAAAAACGCGCCGCCCCGGTATCGTGCGCGGCCGCATCGATCGCGAGACCTCGTCGCTCGTCGCCGCGATGGATGCCGCCGGTGAGACGATCGATCTCACGCTCGCTCTTGCAGACGTCTTCAGCGGCGACATCGACTTCAACACCGATCTGCAGCCCGGCGATCGCTTCGAGCTGCTGGTCGAGAAGCAGTACCGGGAGCGAGCGGGGGCGGGGCCCCGCGAGCGTCAACGAATGGTGGCGGGGCCCCGCGAGCGTCAACGAATGGTGGCGGGGCCCCGCGAGCGTCAACGAATGGTGGCGGGGCCCCGCGAGCGTCAACCAATGGTGGCGGGGCCCCGCGAGCCTCAAGAAGAGTTTGCGGGATACGGCCCGATTCTCGCGGCCGAATTCGAGAACGCCGGACATCGCTTCCGCGCCGTGCGCTTCACGCCCGACGGCGGATCGCCGGGCTACTTCGACGAGCGGGGAATTTCGTTGCGCCGCTTCTTCCTGAAGTCGCCGTTGAAATTCGATCCGGTCGTCACGTCGGGGTTCTCGCGCAGCCGTCTGCATCCGGTGCTGCACGAAGTTCGCGCGCACCTCGGCGTCGATTACCGGGCGCCGACGGGCGCGCCGGTCGTCGCCGTGGCCGGCGGCACGGTCGTGGCCGCGGGGTCGAGCGGCGGGTCGGGACGGATGGTGCATCTCCGCCACGCGAACGGGTACGAGACGCAGTACCTCCACCTCTCGTCGATTGCGGTTCGCCGCGGCGCGCGCGTCGAGCAGGGCGAGATCATCGGCCGCGTCGGCGCGACGGGGCTCGCCACCGGTCCGCATCTCGATTACCGATTGAAGAAGAACGGCGTGTTCGTGAATCCAGTCACCGCGCACCGCGGGATGCCGCCGGGCGAACCCGTTCCGTCCGCTCAGTTGGCGTCATTCGCGGCCGCGCGCGATCGCGCGTTTGCGTCGTTCTCGCAGCCTGCCGTCATCGACGCCGCACGCGTCGCAAAAACCGACGCCATCGTGAAATAACGCGCCGATCGCGGCTCAGCCGTTTGCGTCGATGCTGCGCGTGTGCTCTCACACGCCGGTGGCCCGCGTTTGGCAATCTGCGATTGCGATGGCGACGCTGACTTCGATTACCGAAATCCAGAAAACCGGCATCACCCTGCGCCCCGACGAAGCTGTCGCGATCGTGCAACAGCTCATCCACAACCCGATCGCCGGCGATCTGCCGATCGATCCTCTGCATGGACCGCCCGCTCCTGACAACGTATACCTGGACGAGGAGGGATTCGTGACCTGCCGCGCGTGTGAGACCACGCCGGCCGTGTCCGAGATCGCGATCCTTCTGCAGGCCTTGCTGCCGCCCGGAACGCCGCTCGTTCCCGGCGCCTTGCGCTACACGGTGGCGCGCGCGCTGCTCGACGTCGACGCGCCGCCATTCGATTCGGTCCACGAGCTGTCGGACGCGCTCGCACGCTTCGAGCGGGGCGATCGGACCGCCGTCGTGCGCACGCTCGTCGCGCGTGCACAGTCGGTGTGTCTGGATCGGATGCGGCTCGTCGTGCGGGATCGGCGGCGGCTGATGCCGACGCCGACCGAATTCCGCCGCGAGCTGCGCGCCGCCGACGCGCGGTACTACGAGCTCGTCGGGGCCAACCAACGTATTGTCCCGGGGGCGGACACGCGGGTCCGCCCCTACACCGTCGTATCGGCCGACCAACGTATCGTTCCCGCCGCGGACACGCGCATCCGTACGTGCACGCTCGTAGGGGCCGACCCGCGTGTCGGCCCTGGGATTGACCCAAGCGTCGGCGCTGCAGCTCACCAGAATCCACCGCCCGAGCGCCGTCGAACGTCGACGCTCGCGATCGGCGTCGCGGTTGGACTGGGCCTCATCAGGGTCGGTGAGTTCATGCACACGCGGTCGGCCCCATTTCACGCGGCGGTCGTCAACGCCCAGCCTGCGCCGGATCGCGATCCCGCACCGATCGCGCCGCTGCCGGAGCAGGACGCCGTGCGTCTCCCTTCCACTCCCGCAGCCGTGCCCGTCGCGACAACCGGATCGCGCGTGGAGAAAGTCGCGAAACCGGTCGCGAAACGCGCCGTGCGCCGTGCGACGCCGCCGGCGCCCGCGCCGCGCGCGCGCCGCGCGAAAGGCGTGATGGACCGTGCGCCGCTGCGTTGGCTGCGCAACGCGTTCACAGTCCGCAGCGAGCCGCTTTAGTGCAGGGATTTGGGATTAGGGATTAGGGATTAGGTTTTTCTAATCCCTAATCCCTAATCCCGAATCCCTAGAGTTCAGCCATAATCGCCGCAGTGGCGACGCTCCATCCTTTCCGTGCGCTGCGTCCGAAGCCGGACGCCGCCGCCAGCATCGCAGCCGTTCCCTACGACGTCGTCAGCACCGACGAAGCGCGGTCGATGGCGGATGGCAATCCGCTGAGCTTCCTGCGCGTGTCGCGTGCCGAGCTCGAACTGCCGGAAGGCACCGATCCCTATTCGAACGCCGTGTACGATCGCGCGGTCCAGAATTTTTCCGCGCTGCGCCAGTCGTCGCTCGTCGTCGAGGACGAACCGAGCGTGTATCTGTATCAGCTGCGGATGGGCGGCCACACCCAAACCGGCCTGGCCGCCTGCTTCTCGCTCGACGAGTACGATCGCGACGTCATCAAGAAGCACGAGCGGACGCGCCGCGACAAGGAAGACGACCGCACGCGCCACATGATCGCGCTCGGCGCGCAGACCGGTCCGGTGTTTCTCACGTATCGCGCGCAGGCGGAGGTCAACGACAACGCCCGTCGCGCAATGTCCGGCGCGCCGCTCCTGGATGTCGAAGCAGTCGATGGTGTGCGGCACACCATCTGGCGCGTGGCCGGCGCGGATCGCGACGCCCTGGTCGCAGCCTTCGCGCGAATCCCATCGCTTTACATCGCGGACGGTCATCACCGCGCGGCGAGCGCCGCGCGCGCCCGCGACGAGATGCGCGGCCGCGGATTGTCAGGCGCGGCCCTCGGCGACGGCGCGGACGCGTCGACGTTTCTGGCGGTCGCGTTCCCGCACGATCAGGTCCAAATCCTGCCCTACAACCGCAGCGTCAAGGATCTCGGCGGACTGTCGGCTGACGATTTCATGAAAGCGCTGCGCGAACGGTTCGAGGTCGAGACCGGACCGGCGAGTCCCGCGAAGCGGGGCGACATCTCGATGTACGTTCAGGGCCGCTGGCACACGCTCGGTCCGCGCGTAAAACCCGACGCCTCGGATCCGATCGGATCGCTCGACGTCAGCGTGCTGCAGGATCACCTGCTCGCGCCGATCCTGAAGATCGCCGACGTGCGCACCGACAAGCGGATCGATTTCGTCGGTGGCAAGCGCGGCACCAGCGAGCTCGAACGGCTCGTCGACTCAGGCAAGGCCGCGGTCGCGTTTTCCCTGTATCCGGTCAGCGTCTCGGATCTGATCGCCG
>DASYQZ010000102.1:0-12506 GCA_036004865.1 Vicinamibacterales bacterium | reverse complement strand
CGTCGAAGCCGTTGCGATCGTTGAAGCGGTGATTCAGCTTGAAGAAGCCCTGATGCTGGCGCTGCGGCGCGGGAAACGTCCCCGGCGCCAGCACCGATGTCACTACGACCGCGTCATCGATCTTGGTGTCCTCGTCATTGGCGAAGTAGTGCGACACGTTCTTCTTCAGCGGACCGCCGATCGTCCCGCCGAGCTGCTGGCGTTTCTGCGTCGTCTTCGCGCCCGTGAGGAGATTGGCCGCGACCCAGTCGGTGGGCCGCCAGAATCCGTACGCGCTGCCGGCGAGCGTGTTCGTGCCGCTCTTGGTGACGATGCTGATCGTGCCGGCGCCGGTTTGACCGGTCTCGGCCTTGAAGCCATTCGTGATGACCTGCAGCTCTTTCACGACGTCGAGCGAGAGACCGTTGCCGCCGCCGAACTCGCCGTTGACCGTCCGGATTTCGCGGCCGGTCATCGACACGCCATCGGCGACGAAGTTCGCCATGCGGATCCCCTGCCCGTTCACCGAGAGCGCGCCGCTGCCGCCGCCGGTCGGCACAACGCTGCCGGAGGTTTGCAGCAACGAGAGAAAGTTGCGTCCGTTCGTTGGAAGCGCATCGACCTGTCGCGCGTCGAGAATCGACGAGAGCTCGCTCTCGCGCGTGCGGACGAGCGGCGACTCGGCCTGAACGGTGATCGCTTCCTGCAGCGTACCGACGCCGAGCTGAAAATTCATCTCGGGTTTGGTGTTGGCCAGGAACTCGAGTCCTTGACGGTGCTGAGGCGCGAACCCCTGGAGCTCCGCGGACAGACTCCACTTTCCGGTCGGCGGCACCGCATTGAACGAGTAGCGGCCGTCGGCGTCGGTCACCGTCGAACGGTTGAACCCCGTGTCCGCGTTCTTCAGCGTGACGGTGACGCCGGGAAGGACGCCGCCGGTCGCGTCGGTGATGGTGCCCGACAGATCGAATCGCGTGATGTCGGCGCGAACCGCCACGGGAGCGATCAGCAGACACGCGAAGACGCCGAGGAGCGTGAATCGAAACAGTGGGTGGGACATGGCCCGCTTTATAGGGGGCCGACGCCCAACTGTCAACTGTCGACGGTGAACTGTTTTTGATCAGCGCGCGTCGAGCGGCACGTAGCGCTGCGGGTACTCGGGACCGATGTAGTCGGCGCGCGGGCGAATGAGACGGTTGTTCGCGTACTGCTCGAGGACGTGCGCCGTCCAGCCCGAGATGCGGCTGACGGCGAAGATCGGCGTGAAGAGATCGATGGGGATGCCGAGCGCGTAGTACGTCGACGCCGAGTAGAAATCGACGTTCGCGTTCAGCTTCTTCTCCGACTTCACCAGCGCTTCGATGCGCTGCGACATCTCGTACCAGACCGGCTGCCCCGCCCGCTGACCGAGCTCGCGCGACATCTGACGCAGGTGCGTCGCGCGCGGATCCTCGGTGTGGTACACGCGGTGGCCGAAGCCGGGGATTTTTTCTTTCTTCGCCAGCTTCGCGCGGACGACCTCCTCGACTCTCTCCACGGCGCCGATGTCGAGGAGCAGCCGCATGACGTCCGCGTTCGCGCCGCCGTGCAGCGGTCCCTTGAGCGTCCCGATGGCGGCGACGATCGCCGAGTGGATGTCGGTGAGCGTCGCCGCGGCCACGCGCGCGGCAAACGTCGACGCGTTCAGCTCGTGGTCCGCGTGCAGGATCAGCGCGACGTCGAACGCGCGCGTCGCGAGCGCGCTCGGACGCTCGCCCGTGAGCATGTACAGGAAATTCGCGGCATGACCCAGCACCGGATCGGGAGCGATCGGTCCCGGTCCGGCGCTGACGCGGCCGAGCGTCGCGACGAGCGAACTGATTTGCGCCGTCAGCCGGACGGCCTTCCGGTCATTGGCGTGTGGCGAGTTGTCGGCAGCGTCGGGATCGTAATGGCCGAGGGCGGACGTCAGCGTCCGCAACAGATCCATCGCATTGCCGGACGGCAACTGCCGGACGAGACGCAGAATCGGCTCGGGGAGCGGACGCGCCGCGACGAGCTGCGACTGCAGATCGCCGAGCTCGGCGCGCGTCGGCAGCCGCCGGTGCCAGAGCAGGAAGCAGACCTCTTCGAACGTGGCGTGCTTCGCGAGATCGTGGATGTCGTATCCGCAGTAGGCGAGCACGCCACGGTCGCCGTCGAGATAACAGATCGCAGACGAGGTGGCGACGGTATCTTCGAGACCCGCTTTGGGTTTCGCAGCGGTCGTCATTCTTCAATACTCGCGGGGCCCCGCCCCCGCTCGGCGCTCGCGGAGTCTGTCCCCGAAGGCTGGATCATACTCCCGCCGCTTTGCGCGGAGCCGCGGCCGGCGACGGTTTATAGACGAGACCGATCACGACACCTAGCAAGACCCATTCGAAGAACCCGGCGGCCGCCACGCTCGCCGTGAGCTTGCGGCCGATGTTCATCACCGCGTAGTTGACGAGGCCGATGTAGCCGCCGACGAAGACACCGAGGCACGCGCCGAAGCGCGCGCCCTCGGCAACGCCCGCGCCCCCTTCGTAGCCTTTCGCATAGATGTAGGTCGCGGTGAAAGTACCAATCAGGATCCCGAGCATCAGATACGGCATATACGACATGTCTTCCGGCGGCCGATAGATGGCCGGGTACCGGCTGAATTCACCCTGCAGCAACATCCCGTACACGACGAACCCATAGATCATGTCGACGACAGCCGCGGCGACAGCAGCACCGGCGAGACGCCCGTAATTCATCGCGCACTCCCTTTCTTATTTGCGTGGGGCCCCACCCCCACGCCTGCCACGCCTCGCCTTCGGCTCGGCGCGCTGATTATTCGCGACTATCCGCTCAGTCAACAGAGTCAACGACGCGCATGATACGCGCGCACTTGTGCCGGCGCCAGACAGAAGCGTATGCCGGCAGCCGGGGTGGGCCCCGCCGCAAAGTAGAAACAGTCTTTAGTGAATTCGAGTCGACGTGGGAATGGTCGACGTGAGGACGTCGGGCAGGACCGGCTGGCCCTGCGGGCCCAACGTTCCTTCCTGGGCGTAGCGGAGAAACAACTGTCCCCACTCCGTCGTCTCCGACCAGCGCTCGAATACGCGCCGATCGATCAGCCGCCAGCGGTAGTAGTCGTGGTACACGTCGCTGGCCAGAATGAAGCCGTTCACGAGCGGCGTGCGGAAGAACAGGCGCTGAAACCGCTTCAACGGACCGAACCAAATGAGGTCGCCGCCGCCGAGGCGGACGAGATTCTTGCCGACGTGGAAGCGCCAGTTCTCCCTGGCCGCGTCGACGTCGCCGACGATCTCGATCTGCCGCGGATCGCCGATGCCGAGGCGGTCCTCGTGCGCGAGGCGGATGTAGTCGATCGTGAGCGGATCGAAGCCCATCATCTTCGCCGCGACGGCGTCAATCGCCACCTGATCCGCCGATGCGAGCATCACGTTCTTCACCACGGGGTACATGGTCCGCGGTCCGGGGCCGTTGCCCGCCGTCGTGCCGTCCATGATCGCGAAGAGGCCGGGGTGAATCTCTTTCTGAATCGCGAGCAGATCGACGAGCGTCTCGTGAATCCACGAGTGCGTGTAGTGGCGGCGCGTGTTCAACAGTCCGCCGAACGCGTTCTTCATCGCGCCCGTCGTCGTCGTGTAGATGTGGCACTTCGTCGTCGGCAGATGCACGATGTTCTTGCCGAAGAAGAAGTCGGGAACGCGGATGCCCTCCGGGTAGATCTGGTTGAGCACGCGCATCCGCGCCTTCGGCTCGTACCGCACCCACGCCATGTCCTCGTCCTTGAAGTTGTACAGGACGGGAATGTTGTAGCGCTTGAAGATCGGGACGTAGTGATTGAGGTCCTCGCCCTTGAAGGCGTTGGTGACGACCGTCTTGTTCTGGACGCAGACCTGATCGGCGAAGCCGCGGCGCGCGAGCGCCTGAATCGTTCCTTCCAGCTGCCACGGCGTGGTGTTCGCCGCGGGAAACGGAAAATGCCAGGAGATGTTGTCTTTGAGAATCGTCGTCTTGCCCGGCGCGAGCGCCCGCGAGACGCCGGCGAGATCGACGAGACGATCGATGTCCGACAGGATGCTGTCCGGCGCGACCCGGACGACCGCGACCTTGGACGTCATGAGCCCTGACGGCCGGGCTGGAGTCCTGCGACCACCTCGTCGCTGGCGTACTGCTGCACGATCGAGAGCAGACCTGTGTAGAGGAATCCGATCTGGAACAGCACGAGGAACGGGACGGTTCCGTAAATCTGGTTCGCGAGCGCGTAGAACACGGTCCACGTGAAGTAGAGCCCGAGCACCAGCTCGACCAGCGGCTGCACCGCCACCGACTGCCGGTACTTCTTGCTCACCCACTCGTCAGCCTCGCCCTCGATGCGGTACTTCGGCGTGCGGTTGAAATCGCTCTGCTTGTTCAGGAGCGCTTCGAACACGGCGCGCGTGTTGTTGATCGAGAGGCCGATGCCGATCGACATCAGGAACGGCAGGTACTTGATGCGCGCGCGCCAGTCGCGGTGAATCTCGCGCTGGCAGACCATGTAGAAGTTGCAGACCGAGAACGTCGCCGCGAAGAACAGCGGCACGTCGATGAGCAGCATCTCGTACCAGCCCATGTTGTAGCGGATGACCATGGCCGGAAACATGAGGATGGACATCACGCACATGAACGGGTAGTTGAAGTTCGCCGTCAGGTGGAAGAACGCTTCGGCCTTCACGCCGAGCGGCAGTCTGGCGCGCAGCAGCGTCGGCAGCAGCTTGCGGCACGTCTGGATTGATCCCTTCGCCCAGCGGTGCTGCTGCGATTTGAAGGCGTTCATCTCGACCGGCACTTCGGCCGGCGCGATCAAATCCGAGAGGAACACGAAGCGCCAGCCGCGAAGCTGCGCGCGATAGCTGAGATCCAGGTCCTCGGTCAGCGTGTCGTGCTGCCAACCGCCCGCATCGTCTATCGCCATGCGGCGCCAGACGCCCGCGGTCCCGTTGAAGTTGAAGAAACGGCCGCTGCGATTACGGCCGCCGTGCTCGAGCACGAAGTGGCCGTCGAGCAGAATCGACTGGATCTTCGTGAGCAGCGAGTAGTCCTGGTTGATGTGCCCCCAGCGGGCCTGCACCATGCCGACGCCCGGATCGCCGAAGTGCGGCATGATCCTCGTCAGAAAATCGCGCGTCGGGATGAAGTCGGCGTCGAAGATCGCGATGAACTCGCCGCGCGCCGTTTTCAGACCGGCCTCGAGCGCGCCGGCCTTGAACCCGACGCGATCGGTCCGGTGGAAGTACTTGATGTCGAGGCCCTGCGCCGCGAGACGGCGAACCGCCGACTCGGCGATGCTGCGTGTCTCGTCGACCGAATCGTCGAGCACCTGGATTTCGAGCAGCTCGCGCGGATAGTCCATCGCCGAGACCGCGTCGATGAGGCGATCGGCGACGTACACCTCGTTGTAGAGCGGCAACTGAATCGTGACGACCGGCAGCGGATCGAGCGGCCGTTCGGCTTTCGGCTCGTTGCCCCTGTTCCTCATGTAGAGGTACACGAGGTAATAGCGGTGCCAGCCGTAAATCGCCAGAACGATCAGGACGAAGAAGTATGTCGCGAGGGTGAGCGTCTCAACGGGCGTCATGTTCTACGCGCACAATCATTTATATTACTGTTGGGGTCGGATGACGTCAAACAAACAGCTTCAGGATCTGCTCGAGCAAGTCGCGCGCGGCGAGCTCGATCCCGACACGGCGCGCGAGCATCTGATCGATGTCCTGCGAGCGCGTCCGTACGAAGATTTGGGATTCGCTCGCGTCGATCATCATCGCTCCATCCGTCAGGGATTTCCTGAAGTGATCCTCGGCGTAGGCAAAACACCTGCCCAGATCGCCGCGATCGCCGCGGAGATCGTACGCCGCGGTTCTACGTTGCTCGTCACGCGCGCGAGCGCCGACGCCTACGAGGCGGTCCGCGCCGAAGTGCCTGGCGCGATGTATTACTCCGATGCGTCCGTCATCACATATCGTCAAGCCGACGTCAGTCCCGGACATGGCACCATCGTGGTGGCCGCTGCCGGTACCTCCGACCTGCCAGTCGCGGAAGAAGCGGCGCGCACGGCGGAACTGATGGGCAACGACGTCTGCCGCTTGTACGACGTCGGCGTCGCCGGACTGCACCGGCTGCTCGGCGAGCGCGCGCGCCTCGCCTCGGCTCGCGTCATCATCGTCATCGCCGGAATGGAGGGCGCGCTGCCCAGCGTCATCTCCGGGCTCGTCAGCGTGCCGGTCATTGCCGTGCCGACGAGCGTCGGCTACGGCGCGAGTTTCGGCGGCATTGCCGCGCTCCTCGGCATGCTGAACAGCTGCGCGTCGGGCGTCGCGGTCGTCAATATCGACAACGGTTTTGGCGCGGCGTCGATTGCCTCATTGATCAATCATCTTTAGGGAAGGTCCCTTCAGACCGTCCCGCGTAGGGTAGAATCCCGGGTTTCGCCTCTTATGCAGCCAGGCGCCCTGCGGGCTCTCGAATTCGATCGGATCGTGGAGGCCGTGACGAGCTTCGCGCTCACGCCCATGGGTGGCGAGCGCCTCGCCCGGCTGGCGCCGTCCACCGATCCGCACAAAGTCGCCCAGCTTCTCGCCGCCACCAGCGAGACGGGCCGATTCATCGCGGCCCACGGGCTGTTCCCGCTGCGCGCGACGAGCGATCTGCCGCCGATTCTGTCGGCGCTCGCGGTCGAAGGGCGGCCGCTCGAGGCGCCGCGCCTGCTGACGCTGGCCGCCTTCCTGGACTCGATCGACGAGTCGCGCATCGCGATTCGCCGGCAGGCCGCCTCGTTTCCTCTGCTCGACGCGGCGAGCGGCGGCGCCGCGTCCTTCAAGGATCAGTCGGCGCAGGTGCGCGACAAGATCGATCCGTCGGGCGAAGTCGTCGACGATGCCAGTCCGCAGTTGAAGGGGATTCGCGATCGGCTGCGCAAGCAGCGCGCGCGGCTGCGGACCACGCTCGAGTCGTATTTGCGCGGCAAGGAGACGGCGAAATATCTGCAGGACCAGGTCGTCACCGAGCGGAACGGCCGCTACGTGCTGGTGGTGAAGGCCGAGCATCGGAGCGGCATTCCCGGCATCGTGCACGGCAGCTCGACGAGCGGCGCGAGCCTCTTTCTCGAGCCGCTCAGCACCGTCGAGATCAACAACGATATCGTCGCGCTCGAGCAGCAGGAAACGGAGGAGATCCGGCGCATCCTGCTCGCGCTGACCGATGCGTTCCGGCAGCGCGCCGCCGATCTGGCGCGGACGATCGAGGCGGCCACCGAGCTCGACGTGCTGCAAGGGCGTGCGCGGTTCTCCGATTCGATCGACGCGATCGAGCCGGCGCTGTCCACCGATGGCGCGTTCGAGCTGCAGGCGGCACGGCATCCGCTGCTCATCCGCAGAGCCGAGGCACCGGGCGAGAGCAAGAATCCGGTTCCGGTCACGATCAAAATCATCCCCCCGGCGACCGTCCTGCTCATCACCGGCCCCAACACCGGGGGCAAGACCGTCGCGCTGAAGACCGCGGGGCTGCTGGCGCTGATGGCGCAGGCCGGCCTGCGGATTCCGGCGGCTGACGGATCGCGCGTGCCGGTGTTCCGATCGATCTTCGCCGACATCGGCGACGAGCAGTCGATCGACGCCAGCCTCAGCACGTTCTCGGGGCACATCACGAACATCGCCTCGATGGATCGGTCGATGGCCGCGCCGGCGCTCGTCCTGCTCGACGAAGTCGGATCGGGAACGGATCCGATCGAGGGCGGCGCGCTCGGCGTCGCGATCGTCGATCATTTCCGCCGCCGCGGCGCGACGGTCATCGCGACGAGCCACTACGACGCGTTGAAGACCTACGCGTCGACGACCGACGGCGTGGCGACCGCCGCGTTCGGCTTCGACACCGAGACGTTCGCGCCGACTTATCAGTTGATGTACGGCTCGCCAGGCCGCAGCCTCGCGCTCGAAATCGCGGGGCGGCTCGGATTGAATCCGTCCGTGATCACCCAGGCGCGCGAGAACCTGAGCGCGCGCGAGGCGCAGCTCGCCGAGCACCTCGCGAAGATCGATCGCGACATGCGCGCGCTCGAGCACGAGCAACGGCTCGCCGCGAAGGAGCGCGAAACGCTCGCGGACGCGGACGTGCGCATGCGTCAGCGCGAGGATGCGCTCCGGCAGCGCGAAGAAACCTTCCGTCGTCGTCTGACCGAAGAGCTCGACACGCAGGTCCGCGAGGCGCGCCGTGAGATCGACGCCGTGATCGCGGAGCTGAAGGCGAAGACCGACGCGATGGCGCTGGAGGCGGGACGTCAGAC
This sequence comes from Vicinamibacterales bacterium, assembly GCA_036004865.1. Lineage (GTDB taxonomy): Bacteria > Acidobacteriota > Vicinamibacteria > Vicinamibacterales > CAVVIG01 > QHWF01. The sequence continues at coordinate 4,198 of DASYQZ010000102.1, read as the reverse complement.
CTCGGCGGTAACCACCGGCGACACCGGCGCCGCTCGCAGCGACGCGCGCGCCGCGGTCGAGGACGTGGGGAAGCGAGTGCTGGCGGGAGCAGCCGGCGCGCCGGAGGGATCGCCTGAAATCCGCAATCCGCAGCCCGCAATCCGCAATGTCGAGGTCGCCGTAGGCGATCGCGTCATCGTCGGCGGCCTCGGCCTCGAAGCGATCGTCACCGGCGTGCACGACGGCACGGCCGATCTCGACGTGCGCGGCAAGCGGATGCGCGCGAGTCTGCGCGACCTCAAAACGATTGCGAGCGGCGGCGGCGCGGCCCCGCCCGCGAAAGTCAACGTCCACGTCGCGCTGCAGCCGCGCGAGACGACGGCGTCGGATTTGAACGTCATCGGCTGCACGGTGGACGAAGCGATTGCGCGCGCCGAGCGGTTTCTCGACGAGTCGCTGCTGACCGATCAGCGCGTCGTGCGCCTGATTCACGGATATGGCACCGGTCAGCTGAAGCGCGCGCTGACGGGATTCCTGCAACAGCATCCGCTCGTCGCGCGCTTCGCCACCGCTCCGCCCGAGCAGGGCGGCGGTGGCGTCACCGTGGTGGAACTCAAGGACTAGCACTCAAGGATTCGTGGCGCTCTTTCCGCAGCAATTCATCGACGATCTGCGCCTGCACGCGAACATCGTCCAGGTCGTGCAGGAGTACGTGCCGCTGAAGCGCGCCGGCCGTGTGTACAAAGGTCTCTGTCCGTTTCATTCGGAAAAGACGCCGTCGTTCCAGGTCGATCCCGAGAAAGGGTTTTTCTACTGCTTCGGCTGCCACGCCGGCGGCGACGTCTTCAAATTTCTCGAGCAGCACGAGAAAGTTGCCTTCCCCGACGCGGTGCGGCTGCTCGCGCAGAAGTTCGGCGTCGCGCTGCCGGAGCTGAGCGAGGGCGACGACAGTGCACGTGAGAATGCCGCCCTCCGTGAAGCGCTGCTGAAAGCCCATGAGATCGCCGCGGCGTATTTCCAGGAGCAGCTCGCGACGCCCGCCGGCGCACGCGCGCGGCAGCAGTTACGAGACCGCGACGTTTCGGCTCAGACGATCGAGCAGCTCGGTCTCGGGTTCGCGCCCAATTCGCGAGACGGGCTCAAGAGCCGTCTGCTGAACCAGGGGTTCTCGGAAGGAGTTCTCCTTCAGAGCGGACTTGTGGTGCGGCGCGACGACAACTCCGTCGTCGATCGGTTCCGGAACCGCCTGATGGTGCCCATCTGCCGAGACACGGGATCGGTCATCGCGTTCGGTGGCCGGCAGATGGATCCCGATCAGGGCGGGCCGAAGTACCTGAACTCGCCCGAGACGCCGATCTATTCAAAAAGCCGGACGCTGTACGGGCTGAATCTGACAAAGGCGCAGATCGGCAAGGTCGGCTTTGCGGTCCTCGTCGAGGGGTATTTCGACTTTGCGCAGCTGTTTCAGTCGCAGTCGGCGCCGGCGGTCGCGTCCTGCGGCACGGCGCTCACGCCGCAGCAGGCGCAGCTTCTCCACCGGTTTACATCGAAAGTAGTACTCAGCTTCGATCCGGACGCCGCCGGTCAGGGCGCGGCGGCCCGGTCGTGCGAGATGCTCGTCACGGAAGGTTTCGACGTCAACGTAATCGCACTGGACAAAGGCGAAGATCCGGATACGTTTATTCGTCGAAAGGGTGCGGAGCAGTACCGTGAAAGATTGAGGGGCTCACAGCCGTATTTAGAGTATCTGCTCGATCGGGCGACCGAAGGCCTGGACCTCGGTCACGATGACAATCGGCGACAATTCCTGAGCCGGATGCTCGCCGTCGCTGCCTGGATTCCCGACGCCGCAGGGCGCGACCAGTTCGCCGATCGGATCGCCCACAAGGCCCGGATCACCGAAGAGGTGGTCCGCGCCGAAATCAGAAAGGCGGCCGTCCAGAAACGGACGGCGGTCAGCACTCGCGAGCTTCCGTCGTTCGGCCAACTGAAAGACGCAGAAAAGGCGCTGATTTGGGGGCTCATTCACAACACTGCACGGGCAGTTGCCGCGCTCGCCGAGCTGGACGACGAGGATTTGGAGGGCCTCGCCGGGCGGGAAATCCTCGAAATGGCGCGGAGCCTGCAAAATGGACCCCAAGAAGCTTTACCGTCGGCGCTTCTGCAGCGTCTAAGTACAGTGAACGCGCAGCTCGTCACCAGCATCGCCGCCACGGCCACCCAACCCGCACCCCCCGCCGCCTGCGCCCGCGCGCTCAAACGGCTCAGGTGGGACCGCGAGCGGGCGGCCATCCAGCGCGAAATCGACCGACTACAACAGCTTGGCGCAAGCCAGCATGGACACGAGATTGATACCTTATGGCAGCGGAAAAAAGACTTACTCCATCGCATCGAGGAACTGACGTAGGAGGCGACTTGTCGATTGAAGAGAAGTACGACGAAGTCAGGCAGCTGATCAACATCGGCAAGGAAAAGGGCTACCTCCTGTACGACGAGGTCAACGAGCTGCTGCCGTCGGAAATCACCTCCTCCGACGAGCTCGACGATCTCTTCAACACGTTCGGCAGCGCAGGCATCGAGGTCATCGACTCCGATCAGAAGTACCTCCGCGACGACGTCAAGCCGATCGACCGGACGCAGGAAGGCGCCGAGGAGCTCGAGCTCGATCTCACTCCGGGCGCGCTCGACAAGACCAACGATCCGGTGCGCATGTACCTGCGCGAGATGGGCACCGTGCCGCTGCTCACGCGCGAGGGCGAGGTCGAGATTGCGCGGCGCATCGAGCGCGGCAAGCTGGCGGTCATCAAGTCGATCTCGCGCACGCCGATCATCACCAAGAAGGTCATCGAGCTCGGCGACCAGCTGTCGACCGGCGAGCGGACGATTCGCGAGCTCGTCATCTTCAACGACGAAGAAATCACCGACGAGCGCATCGTCGAGCGCAGCAAGCAGGTGCAGAAGCAGATCGACGCGGTCCGCCGCGCGCGTCAGGCATCGGAGAAGCTCGAAGAGAAGCTCGCCGCGACGCCGAAGGGCGCGACGACACGCGACAAGCGGAAGTACCGCAGGGCGCGCTGGGCGGCGATGCGGGCGCGGGTGGAGCTGTCGCAGTACATCCGCAAGATCGAGTTCACCGAGTCGGTGAAGCGGCGCCTCATCGACGAGATGAAGGACGCCGTCGAGAGCGTCCGCTCGGTGCAGCGCGAAGTCGAAGCGCTCGACCGGCAGCTCAATCCGAAGAACAAGAAGTTCAAGCTCAAGGAAGACGACCGGAAGAACGTCCAGCGGCAGATCAAGGATCTCCGCGCGAGGATCAAATCGATCAGCGACGCGCTCGAGCAGTCGCCCGACGAGCTGAAGCAGACGCTCGACGTCATTCTGCGCGGCGAGTGGCAGGCGGAGCAGGCGAAGAAGGAGCTGGTCGAGGCGAACCTCCGCCTCGTCGTCTCGATCGCGAAGAAGTACACGAACCGCGGCCTGCAGTTCCTGGACCTGATTCAGGAGGGCAACATCGGCCTGATGAAGGCGGTCGACAAGTTCGAGTACCGCCGCGGGTACAAGTTCTCGACGTACGCGACGTGGTGGATCCGCCAGGCGATCACCCGCGCGATTGCCGACCAGGCGCGGACCATCCGCATCCCGGTGCACATGATCGAGACGATCAACAAGCTCATTCGCACCTCGCGCGCGCTGGTGCAGGAGCTCGGCCGCGAGCCGACCTCGGAGGAAATCGCGAAGCGGATGGACATTCCGGTGTCGAAGGTCCGCAAGGTCCTGAAGATCGCGCAGGAGCCGATCTCGCTGGAGACACCGATTGGCGAAGAGGAAGATTCGCATCTGGGCGACTTCATCGAGGATCGGCAGGTGGTGTCGCCGGCCGAAGCGGTGATCAACCTGAATCTGAAGGAGCAGACCGAGTCGGTGCTGAAGACGCTCACGCCGCGCGAGGAGAAGGTCATCAAGATGCGCTTCGGCGTCGGCGACGGCAGCGAGCACACGCTCGAGGAAGTAGGCCAGAGCTTCGCCGTCACGCGCGAGCGCATCCGCCAGATCGAAGCCAAGGCGCTGCGCAAGCTCCGGCATCCGTCGCGCAGCCGGAAGCTTCGTGCGTTTCTGGAAGGCCGGACAACTTAGACTGGTGAACGGGAGACCGGCGACGGTAGCGAGCACACGCTCGAGGAGGTCGGCCAGAACTTCGCCGTCACCCGCGAGCGGATT
>DASYQZ010000101.1:0-8326 GCA_036004865.1 Vicinamibacterales bacterium | reverse complement strand
AGCTTCGCCTGGAGCGCGGCGTGGAGCTCGCCGATCTCGTCGAGGAACATCGTGCCCGAGTGCGCGAGCTCGAACTTGCCGGGCTTCCGCTGATGCGCGCCGGTGAAGGCGCCGCGCTCGTGACCGAACAGCGCGCTCTCGGCGAGCTCGCGCGGAATCGCGGCGAGGTTGACGGCAATGAACGGCGACTCGGGATCCGCCGCTTCCTTGTGAATGAGCCGCGCGAGCAGCTCCTTGCCCGTACCGCTCTCGCCGAGGATGAGGACGGTCGCGGACAGCTTCGCGATCTTGTTGACCAGATCGATGATGTCGCGCGTGATCTTGCTCGGGCCGACGATGAACTCGCGCTCGGTTTGATCGGCGACCTGCGCCGACAGCGTGAGCACCTGCCGATTCAGGTCCTGGCGCTCGCTCGCGTTTCGCACGAGCGATCGCAGCTGGTCGTAGTCGAAATCCTTCGTGATGTAGTGGTAGGCGCCGTGCTTCATCGCCTGCACGGCGGTTTCGATCTCGTTGATCGCCGAGATCATCACGACTTCGATCAGGCTGTAGTTCTCCTTGACGATGCGGAGGACCTCGAAGCCGCTGATGCCGGGCAGCCGGACGTCGAGCAGGATGAGATCCACGTCCTCGCGATTGAGGATGGGGAGGGCCGCTTCGCCGCTCGAAACGCGCAGCACGCGGTATTCGCGCTTGAGGATCGCCGTCAGCGTGTCCCGCATCCCTTCGTCGTCGTCGACGATGAGGACCGTCTTGAGCTTTTGGGTCATGCCGCGAGAAACCGCGGTATTGTGTCAGGCGGTTGACACTCTTGCAAGCCGTTCGGTATGGTACGAGGTTTGTTGACCTTTCAATGGCTGCTCACCGGCGCAGCCGTTCTCGTGGCTGTGGCGGCGCTCGTCAAAGCGCGCCGTCTCGCCAAGCGCCTCGAACGGCTGACGGAATCCTACTGGGAACTGCGGTACGAGCACGGGCAACTGCGTGCGCGCGTCAACCGTCTGGATCCCGAACCGCCTTCGCCGGCCGTTCCAGGAGAAGAGATGTCGCGACTCACCGGCGCGACCGCATTCGTTCCTCTCTCATCGTTGAAGCGCTGACGATGCCGGGCGAATCACGAATCCCGAATCCCAAATCCCGACATGGCTAGCGACTACGACGTGATCGTGATCGGCGCGGGCACCGGCGGCTACGTCGCCGCGATCCGCGCGGCGCAGCTCGGTTTGAAGATCGCCGTCATCGAGAAACAGAAAGCGCTCGGCGGCACGTGCCTGCTGTGGGGCTGCATTCCGACGAAGGCGCTGCTCGAGCACGCGCACGCGCTGAAGATCGTTCAGCACGCGAAAGAGTGGGGCGTCACGATTGGACAAGCTGCGGTCGCCATCGACATGAACCAGGTTCAGACGCGAAAGGACCGCATCGTCAACGGCCTGACGAAAGGCGTCGAGTTTCTCTTCAAGAAGAACAAGATTGATTGGATCAAGGGCGCGGCGCGGCTCACCGGCAACGGAGGCGTCGACGTTTTCGAGGGTGAGAAGCAGACGCTCCGTGCGCGCAAGGAGATCGTCGTCGCGACGGGATCGGCGCCGCGGAGCGTGCCGGGCATCGAGATCGATCGCAAGCGGATCATCACGAGCGACGAGGCGATTCATCTGCGCGAAGTGCCGACGAGTATCGCCATCCTCGGCAGCGGCGCGGTCGGTGTCGAGTTCGCGTCGATCTTCCGCCGGTTCGGCAGCGACGTGACGATCGTCGAGCTGCTGCCGCGGCTCGTGCCGGTCGAAGACGACGCGGTGTCGGCCGAGCTCGAAAAGTCGTTCCGGAAGCAGGGCATCACGAGTCACACAGGCGCGAAAGCCACCGGCGCGCGCGCGGGCGCGGACGGCGTGGACCTCGACGTGCAGCTCGCCGACGGCAGTACCAAGACGCTGCACACCGACTATCTGCTCGTCGCCACCGGCCGCGGTCCGGTCACGACCGGTCTCAACGCCGAGGGCGTCGGTCTGCAGATGGAGAAGGGCTACATCACGGTCGACGCGCAGTACAAGACAAATGTCCCGGGCATCTCGGCCATCGGCGACGTCATCACACTCGGCGGACTTTCATCCCAGGGCCATCCGCAGCTCGCGCACGTTTCGTCGGCGGAAGGCATCGTCGCAGCGGAGCGCATCGCCGGGTGGGAGGTGCGGCCGCTCAACTACGATCACGTGCCCGGCTGCACGTACTGCGATCCCGAAATCGGCAGCGTCGGACTCACCGAGCGTGAGGCCACAGCGCGCGGCTACGACGTTCGCATCGGCACGTTTCCGTTCGGCGTGCTGGGCCGCGCGAAGATGGCTGGAGAAATCGACGGGTTCGTGAAGATCGTGGCGGACAAGAAATACGACGAGCTCCTCGGCGTGCACATGATCGGCATGCGCTCGACTGAACTCGTGGCGGAAGCCACCGTGGCGCTGCGGCTCGAATCAACCGTGGAAGAGCTCATTCGCACGATCCACGCGCACCCGACGATGGCGGAAGCCGTTGGAGAAGCAGCTCACGCCGTGCACGGCGCGGCGATCCATTTGTGATTGCGGATTGCGGATTGCGGATTGCGGATTTATTTCGGACTGCAGATTTTGGGCATTGCGGATTTATCTCGGATTGTTGATTTATGGCTACTGATGTCGTGATGCCGCAGATGGGCGAGTCGATCGCCGAGGGGACGATCGTCCGCTGGATCAAGAAAGTCGGCGACAAGGTCGATCGCGACGAACCGCTGTTCGAGATCTCGACCGACAAGGTGGACGCCGAGATCCCGTCGCCGGCCGCCGGCGTCGTCTCCGAGATCCGCGTCAAGGAAGGCGAGACCGTTCCGGTCAATAGCGTCGTGGCTGTCATTGGCGCATCTGGCGAGGCGAAAGCGGCGCCGGCACAGAAGCCGGTTGAAGAACCGGCGACACCGGTGGTGCCCGCTGCGAAACCAGTGGAGACACCGAAGCCATCGCCGCAAGCCGATGGGTCGCCGACCGCAGCGGCCAGGCCGGCTCCGGAGCCGCCATCGCCTCCGCCACCGCCGGCTCCGAAAGCCGCGCCTGCGCCGGAAGCGCGGGCTGTTGGCGCGTCGACCGAGGAGTTGATCAGGCAGCGTTCGTCTCCGCTCGTCCGCAAGATCGCGAAGGAGTACAACGTCGACATCTCGCAACTGCACGGCACGGGCATCGCAGGTCGCGTCACTAAGGACGACATCCTCGGGTTTCTCGACAAAGGTGCGCAGGCGGCGCCGGTTCGAGCGGAGCGGGGCGAAGGAGTCCCCGCGGAGCGTGTCCGAGGGCCAGGGGCCCCCGGAGTGAGCCAAGTCGCTCTCGACTCGGTTGAAAAAATGTCGCCGATGCGGAAGCGCATCGCCGAGCACATGATCCAGAGCCGCCGCACCTCGGCGCACGTGCATTCGGTGTTCGAGATCAACTTCTCTCGCGTGGCGCAGGCGCGCGACAAGCACAAGGCGGACTTCGAGCGAGCCGGCACGAAGCTCACGTATCTCTCGTTCATCGTCAAGGCGGCGATCGACGCCTTACGCGCGGTCCCCGTCGTCAACGCCTCGGTCGACGGCGACACGATCGTCTATCACAAGGAAATCAACGTCGGCATCGCCGTCGCGCTCGATCGGGGTCTCATCGTGCCGGTGATCAAGCACGCGGACGAGAAGAACCTGCTCGGTTTGAGCCGCGCGGTCGCCGACCTCGCGAATCGCGCGCGCGCGAAACAGTTGAAGCCCGAGGAGGTCCAGGGCGGAACCTTCACCATCACGAATCCCGGAGTCTTCGGCGCGCTGTTCGGGATGCCGATCATCAACCAGCCGCAGGTCGCGATTGTGGGCGTCGGCAACGTCGAAAAGCGTCCCGTGGTCATCGAGGATGCGATTGCGATCCGGCCGATGGCGTATCTGTCGATCGGCTACGACCACCGGATCATCGACGGCGCGGTTGCCGACGAGTTCATGTCGCACATCAAGAAAACGCTCGAAACGTGGGATCCGAACGTGGTCTAGAAAGGCAGGTGGGTCTGGTGGGTCGGGTAGGTCTGGTGGAGGAGATGGGTCGCACTCTTGAAGTTCGCCGGCTCGGGCTGGTGCCGTGCGCCGACGCGCTGGCGCTGCAGCGTGTGCTCGTCGAGGATCGCCGCGCCGGTCGCGTCGACGACCTTCTTCTCCTCGTCGAACATCCGCACGTGCTGACGCTCGGCGTTCGCGGCGACGGCGGCCGATCGCACATTCTCGCCACCGGCGAGGCGCTGGCCGCGCGCGGCATCGACGTTCACGAAACGGGGCGCGGCGGCGACATCACGTATCACGGTCCTGGTCAGATCGTCGGCTATCCGATCGTCGACCTGAAACCGGATCGCTGCGACGTGCATCGCTACGTGCGCGATCTCGAGGACGTGCTCATTCGAACCGCCGCGAGCTACGGCGTGGAAGCCGGGCGGGTGGATGGATTGACGGGCGTGTGGGTAGGCCGTGACAAGCTGGCGGCGATCGGCGTGCGCATTTCGCGCTGGATCACCAGCCACGGCTTCGCATTCAACGTGTCGACCAACCTCGACTATTTCGACCTCATCGTGCCGTGCGGGATTGCCGACCGCGGGGTCACCTCGCTCGCCCGGCTGCTCGGCCGGCCCGTCGACTGCCGCGAGGTCGAAGAGCGCATCACGGCCGCCTTCTGCGCCGTCTTCGATCGGAAGATCGCGCAGGCCACCAGCGTTTAACTGCTGGGATCAAAGAATTTAGCCAATCCGGAATAATCGCCCGACCCTCGGTGTTTACGTCCCCATCGAGGGACATCTCATCATGCGAGACCCCAGGGAACAGGACTTGTTAAAACGTTTACAGTCGGGTGACGAGGGAGCCATCGCCGAGCTGGCAGACACCTACGGAACCAAGATCTATCAGCTCGCCTTCCGCTATCTCCGCAACAAGGAAGATGCGGAAGAGGTCACGCAGGACGTGCTGATGAAGGTTCACCGGAAGGTGGACTCTTTCCGCGGCGACGCCGCGCTGTCGTCCTGGATCTACCGCATCACGTTCAACGCCGCGATGTCGCGCCTGCGGACCGCGCGCTATCAGCGGTCGCAGGACGAGGCGCGGCAGGCCGAAGTCGATGCCGATCAGCAGATCGCGAACGTCCGTCCGGAGTTAGCGGACTGGAGCGACATGGCCGACGAGCGCGTGCTGCGGACGCAATTGCGCCGCCGCGTGCTGCGCGCGATTCTCGCGCTTCCCGCGATCTACCGCGCGCCGGTCGTGCTGCGCGATCTTCATGGCATGTCGACCGAGGAAGCGAGCGCGATGCTGAAGGTGAAGGATCAGACGTTGAAGTCGCGGCTGCACCGCGGCCGGCTGATTCTGCGGAAGCAGCTCGCCGACTTCGCGGGCGGCCTCACGCTCCACCGGCCGGTGTACGGAACTTAATCCACGCGTAAGGCGATGGCGGGCTCGACCGCCATCGCGCGGCGCGTCGGCAGCCAGCACGCCAGCAGGGCGACGCCTATCAACAGCAGCGCACCTGATGCGAAGCTCACCGGATCGTACGGGCTGACCTCGAACAGCACGCTCCTCAACACACGCGACAGGCCCAGCGCACCGCCGAGGCCGCACGCCAGGCCGGCAAGAGTCAGCAGCAATCCGCGCGACACGATCAGCTGGAAAACGTCTCGCGGTGAGGCGCCGAGCGCCACACGGACGCCAATTTCACGCGTCCGCTGACTCACGAGCTGCGACAACACCGCGAAGACGCCGGCCGCGGCAAGCGTCAGGGCGACGAGCGCAAACGCGCCCATCAGTTGCAGCGCGAATCGCTGCCGTCCGAAGACGTTGTCCCATTGATCGTCGATGATCGTCGGGCTGTCGAGCGGAAGATTCGGATCGACCTGCCAAATCTGCGTCTTCACCGCCGATGCGGTCGCTTTGATCTGCGTGGTCCGCATCGTCACAGTAAACGAACGGAACAGGCTCGGCCGCGGGATGGATGTCGATGCCGAAGAGGCCCGCGGTGGATTCAGCGCCGTGTACATCTGCCGCGACAGCCGCGTGTCGCCCATCCACATTTCGACGTCGCCGACCACGCCGACGACCGTCGCCCACGGCTGATTCGACCCGAGTCGGATGCGGCGGCCCACGGCCGATGCGCCCGGCCAGAACCGATCCTCGACGGACTGACTGACGACGATCGCGTCGGTGGAATCCTGAGCTGAAAACGTGCGGCCGCTTTTCAGCGGAATTCGAAGCGCGCGAAAGAAATTCGGGGCGACGGCGTTGCCCGCGACTTCCGCGTTCGCATCGGCGGCGGCGCCATTTTCGGCTTCGAGGCCGACAGAAAACCAGCCGACGCCGGGCGGCGGCACGTCCGACGCGATCGTCGCGTCGGAGACACCGGGCAAGCCGGCGAGCCGCCGCGTCACGTCGTTCGCGAACGCGACTCGCGCCGGTTCGGTCGGATAGCGCGTCAGCGGCAGCACGACGCGTATGGTGACGAGCCCGTGCATGTCGAACCCGGGATCGATCGCGTGCAGGTTGGCGAACGTCCGCATCAGCAGCGCGGCGCCCACGAGCAGCACGAGCGCGAGCGACACCTCGATCACGACGAGCGCGCCGGACATCGAATACGGGGAAAACGGACGGCGCGCCGACAGGTTCTGGCCCGACGCGCGCAGCGTCTGCTCCAGACGTGGACGCGATCCGCGCAGAGCCGGCACGACTCCGACCAGGATCCCCGCGGCCATCGTCAGCAGAAACGCGGCGGCCAGAATGCGGCCGTCGATCTCGATCGTCGTGGTGGCCCGCGTGGCGAGGTCGATTGGCGCCATCGCGAGGGCCGCCGAGACGCCCCAACCGGCGATGACGACGCCGAGCGCACCGCCAATCAGAGCAACGATGACGCTCTCGACCAGGACCGCCCGGATCAAGCGTGCGCGGTTCGCACCGAGCGCCGATCGAATCGCCATCTCACGCTCCCGGGCGGCGGCGTGGGACAGAATCAGATTGGCCACGTTCGCGCACGCGATCAGCAGCACGAAGCCCACGGCGCCGAGCAGGAGCAGTAGGACGGTCCGAGTATTCGAGCCCACAAAGGCCACGCCTTTTGGCCTGATCGAGAGTCCCCACGTGCGATCCAGTGGGCGCGCCGTCTGGTACTGGTCCGCAAGAACATTCGCACGATCCTGAGCTGAATCGAGTGCGATGCCGGACGCCAGCCGTCCAAGACCGTAGAACTGAGGCTTGGCTTCAGATCCCGGCTGAGTGAAATCAACCGGCAGCCACACCGCATCGGTTCCCGCGGCCCCGCCGAGCAGGCAAAAGCGCCGCGGCATCACGCCGACGATCGTGTGGCGAACGTCATTGAGTACCAGAGTGCGGCCGAGAACATCGGCGCTGCCGCCGAAGCGGCGGTTCCACAGTCCCGCGCTGATGATTGCCACGCGCGGCGATCCCGGTCGTCCTTCATCTGACGCGAAACCTCGCCCCAACACTGGCTGCACGCCGAGCATCGGGAAAAGACCGGTTGTGACGAGGAGACCGAAGGTTCGTTCGGGTGCGCCGTCACCGACAATGTCGAACTGCCGCGGTGAGTAGCCCTCGAACCGTTCGAAGATCGGCGAGGTCTGCCAGCCGGCGATTTTTTCGGGCGTCAGGCTGCTGCCGCCGGACCCGGTTGCCCGATTCGTGTCGAGCACGTCCACGAGCCGGTCGGCGAACGCAAACGGTGCGGGCCTCAGAAGGGTTTCGTCGACAACCGTGAACACGGCCGTCGTGACACCGATGGCGAGCGCGAGCGTCCCCAGCATCGCGGTCGTGTATCCCGGATGCGCAGCGAGACGACGACACGCGTACCGAACATCCTGCCAGAGGTCGAACACGGACGCTCAATTTATAACATCAACGCGTTGTCGAGCTGCACTTGCTCGACGACAGTCAGCGACGGAAGAACGACGGCCGCGACACCCGCTTGGCCGAGCCGAACCGGAAGCGCGGCAGTCCGCGTGCGGTCCTTCTCGACGCTGTCGGGCGCGACGAAACAACTGACGGTCTGAAGGTGCCGTCCGCCGATCGATTCGATCGCCTTGACGGCGGCGGCCGCGAGCGCGTGCGGACCGGGCGGCCACAGCGCCTGCACTTTCGCGCTCAGTCGACGCCGCGTCGGCTCGTCGACGAGACGCGTGAGCGCGAAGCCGGCGACCGTCGCGTCTTCCCACGGAATCACGGTGTGATCCGGCGGCACGCCGAGGACGCTGAGCGCCACGTCGCGCGGCGATCCGTTGACCGCGAGCGCCACCAGCGCGCGCGCGCCGCCGGCCA
>DASYQZ010000100.1:0-4487 GCA_036004865.1 Vicinamibacterales bacterium | reverse complement strand
GTGAACGCCTGGCGCACGGCCTGATCGCTGGTCAGATTCACTCGCACGGCACCCACGTCGCTCTTGTGCGGGATCGCGCGCGCCGACAGTTTGGCGACGACCGGGAAGCCGATCACCTGGGCGAGCGCGGCTGCCTCGTCGGGCGAATGCGCGATCGTTCCCGGCGCCAACGGCAGCGCGAAGGCGCCGAGCACCGCACGCACCTCGTCGCCGGTCAGCCACCCTTCGCCGCGGGCGTCAAGCGCCCGGCGGCAAATGGCGCGCGCGTCGTCGGCCCGGATGTCCTCGAAGGTCCAGAACAGTCCCTGGTTTTTGGCACGCCACTCCGCGTACGCGGCCGCCTTCGCCAGCGCGCGCGCCGCATTCTCCGGGAACGCGTAGGCCGGCACGCGCTCGTCGCCGCCGGGGCCCCGGGGGCCGACGTCGAGCGGCACCGGTCTGCCCGACGACGCCATCAGGCACGCGACGATCGGCCTGGCCGTGGCGCCGGCCTGCCGACTGCCGCGAATTGCCTCGCGAATCGCGTCGAGGGTCGCGTCGGAGGAGGCCGTATCCACGGGCGTATAAATAATGATGAGGGCATCGGCGTCGCCCGCGGCGAGGACGATCTCGATGGCGCGGCGGAACTCGACCGGTCCCGCCGAGGCCACCATGTCGACCGGGTTGGCGACGCTCGCTTCCGAAGGCAGGAATGCCGCGAGCGCGGCGCCCGTCTCCGCGGAGAACTGCGGCACCGTGAGGCCCGCAGCTTCACAGGCGTCGACGGCCAGAATGCCGGGCCCGCCCGCATTGGTGACGATCGCGACGCGGCGGCCGCGCGGCAGCGGCTGCGCGTCCAGGCACGCGGCGATGTCGAACATCTCGTCGATCGTGTCGGCGCGGATCACGCCCGATTGACGGAACATCGCATCGACGGCGGCGTCGCTCGCGGCGAGCGCCGCGGTATGGCTGCCGACCGCGCGCGATCCCGCATGCGTCCGTCCGGCCTTGATCGCGACGATCGGTTTTCTTCGGCCGATCCGGCGCGCCAGACGTGCGAAGCGCCGCGGATTGCCGAACGATTCGAGATACAGGAGGATGACCGACGTGTGCGCGTCGGCTTCCCAGTACTGCAGCAGGTCGTTGCCCGACACGTCTGCCTTGTTCCCGACGCTGACGAACGTCGAGAATCCGACGCCGCGGTCCGCCGCGAGCCGGAGAATCGCGACGCCGAGCGCGCCGCTCTGAGAGGACAAGGCGACATGTCCCGGCTGCGGCATGATGGGCGAGAACGACGCGTTCATCCGCACGTCGCGCCGGGCGTTCATCAGTCCCATGCAGTTGGGACCGATCATCCGCATGCCATAGCCGCGGACTTTTTCGACGAGCTGCTGCTGCAGGACGCGCCCTTCGTCGCCGATCTCGGCAAATCCTGCGGTGATGACCAGCAGGCCCTTGACGCCGGCCGCGGCGCAGTCGTCGGCGACGCTGAGGACCGTGTGGCGCGGGACCGTCACGATCGCGAGATCGATGCCCGCCGGCGCCTCGCGGACGCTGCCGTAACACGGCATGCCGTCGAGGTCGGTCGCGTTCGGGTTGATCGGATAGATCGGTCCGCCATATCCGTTCGCACGCAGCGCCTCGAAGACTCGGCGCCCGATGCTGGCCGCGTCCCGCGATGCGCCGACCACCGCGACCGCGCGCGGCTCGAGCATCGGCGCGATCGACGCGACCGTCGCCAGCGCGTTTCGGCGATCTTCGGACGCGACGGCCTCGGCAGTCGGGTCCAGCGAGAGCCGCACCGCGATGGTGCCGCTCTCGGGCCGCGATCGGATTTCGAAGCCGGATTCGCGGAAGACCTCGAGCATCTGCGCGTTCTCGGCGAGCGTCGTCGCCTCGAACCGCCGGAAGCCGTGCGCGATCGCGGCCGCGGCGAGCCGCTCGAGCAGAACCGTCCCAAGCCCCTTGCCGTGAAAGCGGTCGTCGACGGCGAACGCGACTTCCGCAGCCGTCAGGCTCTCGGCCAGATACGAACCGACGGCAATCGGCCGCGCCTCGCCGTCGACCACCCGAATCGCGAGAAGCGTGAGGGCGCGAACCGGGTCGCTGGAGTCGCAGAGCTTTTCGATGAGCGCGCTGCCGGGCTCGGCCAGCGTGAAGAAGCGGCGCCGGCGTGACTCCGGAGACAGGTCGTGAAAGAACCGCTTCAGCGACGGGGCGTCGTCGCCGCGCGAGGGACGCAGGGTCGCGACCGATCCGTCGCGGAGCACGACGCGCTCGGCCGCATCGTCGCCAGCAGGCAGCGGCGGGACGATGACTTTCATCTCACGCTTTCGCCACCAAGACGAGCGCGTCGGGCAGGACGAACTCGCGCTCGGGGTGGTGCACCGTCATCACGGGACACGGCGCGATTCGCACCACGCGCTCGGCGACGCTGCCCATCAGCAGGTGCGCGACCCCGCCGCGGCCGTGCGTGCCCATCACGATGAGATCGGCCCGCGACTCTTCGGCGTACTGGGCGATGGCCAGAGCCGGCGACGCCGAGATCAACAAGACCGGTTTCGCTTTCAGCATCGTCCGGTCCTCTTCGTCGAGCAGCGCGTCGAGCCGCTTGCGCGCCGCGGTTTCGAGGTCACGCTGCAGATCCGAGTAATCGACGGTGAAGCCGTCGGCGCCCAATCCGCGCGCGATCACGTTGTCGCCCACGTGCAGGACCTCGAGGCTCGCACCGAACATGCGCGCGAACTCGCGGCCGTAATTGAGGGCGACCTCCGCCGCTTCGCCGAAGTCGGTCGCCACGAGGATCCGTTTGAGCGCGATCATAATGCACCTCCCGAGATCAGTGAGCGGCGGGCCACGCTCCGGATTGAAGCATCCGGATGTAGTTGCCGCGTTCGAACGTTTGCGGGTTGGAGGAGCGGGTCATGTTCATGCAGCCGCGCATCTCGCCGATCGACTCGTATCCATGCGCGTCGGCCCAGCGCGCGAATTCGTCGCGCACGCGGGTCAGAAAGCCGGGGCCATGCTCGAGCAGCGCCGAGACGATCTGCACGCAATCGGCCCCCGCCATCACGGCTTTGACGGCGTCGATCGGATTGTGGATGCCGCCGGTCAGCGCGAGCGACGCCTTCACACGTCCCGACAGAATCGCGATCCATCGCAGGCGGAGGCACAGCTCCGAGGAATCGGACAACTTCAGCGCGAGCGAGGGTTCGAGGTGCTCGGGGTCGAGATCCGGTTGATAGAACCGGTTGAACAGCACCAGCCCGTCGGCACCGATGCGGTCGAGCTGTGCCGCGACGTTCGGGATCGACGAGTAGAACGGCGACAGCTTCACGGCGAGTGGAATCCCGATCGATTCCTTGAGCACGGCGACGATGTCGATGACGCGGCGTTCGACGGCGGAACCGGTCTCCGACGGGTCGGTGGCGATATGGTAGAAATTCAGCTCGAGCGCGTCCGCACCGCCCCGCTCGATCATGCGGGCGTACCGCAGCCAGCGATCGGGTGAAGTCCCGTTGAGCGAGGCAATGACCGGAACGCTGACGCGCCGCTTGATTCTCAACAGCTGCTCCAGGTACGAATCCGGACGTTCGTCGTACCTCACGATGTCTTCTTCGAACAGCGAGGGCATGACGATGGCCGGGGCGCCTGCGTCTTCGAGCCGCAGCACCATGTCGAGATCGTTGGCGAGCGGCGACGCGCCCGGGACGAACGGATGCGCGAGGTCGATTCCGAGATAACGCGTCGCGAGATCCATCACACACCTCGATCTGCGGCGAGCGCGCGATAGAGCGCGGGCCGCCGCGCAATCTGCTGTTGTGCTCGTGCGATCAATGCCGCGTGCTCATCACTCAGACGATAGGCGACGCCGGCGCACGCTTCGTTGCCGTCTATCGCGGTCCACACACCTCGCATTGGTCCTCCGCTGCCAACGCCAACTGCAACCCCCGTGCTCGGGGAGAGCAGGCGAAAAACCAGGACTCAGCGCGCGGGTGCCGGAAATCCGGCAGTGAGTACGGGGGATCTCGCGCACCAGCGAGAAATAATGCGTGGCATCCCGTTTGCCACGTCATGGCGATAGATCGCGAACGAATGGAGGGAGCCATGGCTTACGTGAGCGTGCGCGGCGTCGTCGGATTCTTCGAACACGCCCTGACCGTTCTCGTCGGCTTCGTGCTGATGGTGATCGGCCTCGCGTTGGGCGTGACGATGGTCCTGCTGCCGGTCGGCGTCATCGTCGGACTGATCGGGTTCGCGATGTTCGTCGGCGGCTTGTTCGCTCGGCTCGACCAGAAGTAGGGAGACGGCCATGATCGATCGGCAGAAGCTCGAAACGGTCCTGGGCCGGCGATTCCCCGGCGCGAGTCACGTGCAGATTGCGGCTGCGGCCAACGCGATCATGGGCCTCGAGGACGAGTGGGAAGAAGTCGGAACGCCCGACGACTTCGGTTACAACGTCTCGAGCCGCTGCGTCGACATCTGCGCGCTGGCGCGAGAGGCGGATA
>DASYQZ010000099.1:0-3433 GCA_036004865.1 Vicinamibacterales bacterium | reverse complement strand
TCCCAGCCGCGCGCCTCGCACGTCTGCGCGATGAGCCCGTGCTTGTATTCCTTGTAGCCCGAGTCGACGTTGACGGCGACGAGCGTGAATCTCACGGGCGCACGCTGACGCAGCACGTCGAGCACCTGGAGCAGCGCCCAGCTGTCCTTCCCGCCCGACAGGCCGACCATGATCCGATCGCCGTCGTCGATCATCTGGTAGTCGACGATGGCCTTGGTGGTCTTCTTCGCGAGCCGCGCCTCGAGATCGCTTCGATAAGCCATGACAGGTAATTGTAAATCTTTAAACGCGCTCGAGCCGGAGGTACGCCGACACCTGGTCACGTGTGGATGTCGCGTCCTGCTTCCGCGATCACGGTTGGCGGGGCGGCGTCCAGTTGAGGATCATCGTGATCGACTGATCGTCTTTGGTGGCGGGTTCGGCGATCAGGAACCGCTGGCCATTTGCCGTCACGCCATACTGGCCGACTCCGGCGCCGGGTATCAGGTTCGTTTGAAAGAGCGCGCGCGGCACGCTCGGCTGCATCGTCTCGGCGGCGCGCGTCTCGACGGCCATCAACATGCCCTGCGGCGACAAGTAGAAAAGTTCGCGGCTGTCTCCGCGCCAGAGCGGCTGCGTCCCACCGTGATTCGACACCTGACGTTTGCCGGAAAAATCCGGAAACCTCGCCACATACACTTCCCATCCGCCGGACTCGTCCGAGTTGAACGCGATCCAACGGCCGTCGGGCGATAGGTGCGACTGATCTTTCGAACCCGGTGTGTCGGCGATCATTCTCGGCTTGCGATCGCCGGTCATCGGCAACGCGTAGATGGCCTTCCCGAATGTTCTGAAGAGGATGAATCGGCCGTCCGGCGTCCATTCGTCGACCGCGACCGCATCGGCAATATCGGCGATCGGTTCTTCGACGCCCGTCACCAGATCCTCTAGCTGCCGGATCCATCGCAATTGAAGGAGCACGTCGTGTGCGGTCTGCCACCGCTCGAATGGCTCCTTCGCGAGACAAATCTGGACGACGTGATCGAGCGCGGGCAGCGCAAACGAGGCGAGCGCCGACGAAGGCGTCAGCGGCTGGACGGCCGTCATCGGCGGCGGCTCGCGGTCGATGATCGCGGCGATGACGCTCGCCTGCGTGGCGCCGTCGAAGGCTTTGCGGCCGGTTGCCATCTCGTAGATGACCGCCCCGAGCGCGAAGATGTCGCTGCGGGCATCCGTGGGTTTTCCTTCGATCTGCTCGGGCGCCATGTAGTTGAACGTACCGACGATGGTGCCTTCGCTCGTAATCGGCGCTGCGACGGTCGACTGCAGCGTGATGCCTGGAACGTAGTGGCCGGCTTGAACGGCCGGCACCGCCGCCTTCGCCAGACCGAAGTCGAGGAGCTTCGCACCGGTCTTCGTCAGCATGACGTTGCCGGGCTTCAGATCACGATGGACGATGCCCTGTCGATGCGCGGCCTCGAGCGCCGACGCGATCTCGATTGCATACCGCAGGACCTGATCGATCGGCAGCGGACCTTTCTTCACGCGAGCGGCCAGCGTCTCGCCGTCAAGGTACTCCATCACGAGGAACTCGACGTCCTCGTGCTCGCCGACGTCGAAGAGCGGACAGATATGTGGATGACTCAACGACGAGATCGCGCGCCTGGCGCTCGAAACGCTGGCGCACGTCGACGCCGATCGACGTGGGAATGATTTTGATGGCGACCGTGCGATCGAGACGGCTGTCCCGCGCTCGATACACTTCGCCCATGCCGCCGGCGCCGATCGGACGGTCTATGACATAGGGCCCGAGGCGAGTGCCGGGCGGAAGATTCATTGGGAGATGGCCGCGAGCGCATTATAGACGGCCGTCGCCCTATCAGACGCGCAAGTTCACGCCAAATCACAGGGTGAGCAACCTGTCCACGGCCGTCGGCCACGTGATCGACGCCACGCGCGACGCGGCGTTCGCGCCGAGACGTTCTGCGAGCTGGCGGTCGTCCGAGAGGCGCGCGAGCGCAATCGCAACAGACGAGGGCGTTGGTTCGCACACGACGCCGGTCTCGTCACCGGTGACGAGCTCGGTGGGCCCGCCGCTGTCCGCGCAGGTGATGACGGCCTTGCGTGACGCGAACGCTTCGACCGTGACGAACCCGTAGTCTTCGGCGATCGGGGTGAACGCGACCGCACGGCATCGCGCGAGATGAGCGAGCAGCGTCTCCTCGCCGATGCGGCCGGCGAACGTCACACGATCGGCGACGCCGAGCGAGTGCGCCAGTCGCTCGAGTGCCTGCCGTTCGGCGCCGTCTCCCGCGATCACGGCCTTCACGTGCGTGGCCGCCGCGTCGGCGAGGGCGCGAACGAGAAGATCGAATCGCTTGTGCCGCGTCAGGCGCGAGACGGCGAAGATGTAGTCGCCGTACTCGTCGCAGCGATACGCCCGCTGCGGCGGCGGCGGATAGACCACCTCGGCGTGGATGCCGAAGTCAGCGGCGAGCCGCCGCTGAATGGTCTGCGATTCGGCAACGACACGGGTGACATTGCGCGTCAGCAGCCAGCGGTCCGCCGCGCGAATCGCAATCTTTCGGACGCTCTCCTTCACGAGGTTCGGCCACGAAATCGATGCGGTGAGCTGCGGCCACAGGTCGTAGTACTCCCGCATCGTGTGCATCAGCCAGCAGACGTGCGCCGGATGGCGGACCGCATAGCTTGGATAGCGAAGGCTGATGACCCGATCGACGCGCCGCCCGCCGACCGTCGAGACGTCCGTCCGCCACGTCGCCAGATACGCCGACGCCTGACGGCCGAATCCGTAGTCGGGTGTGATCACGAGATGCGCGTCGTGGCCGGCGGCGCGGAGCGCTTCGACGAGCGATCGCGCGAGGACGAGATGCCCACCTTCGACGGCCGGCGGGCTCGACGTCACCACGGCGATCACCATTGCGGATTGAGGATTGCGGATTGCGGATTTATTGGGGATTGTGGATTGAAGGCTGATTGCGGATTGATTGCGGATTCAGTCGACCGATAAATCCGCGATCCGCAATCCTCAATCCGCAATGTCTCATTTCCCCCGAGAGCCGACGACGCGGGCGGGGATGCCGACCGCGATCGCACCGGGCGGCACGTTCTCGCGGACGACGGCCGCGGCGCCCACGACCGCACGGTCGCCGATGGCGACGCCGTCGAGGATTTTGGCGCCGGCGCCGATCCACGCGCCGTCGCCGATGCTCACGCCGGCCGACACGCGCGGCTGCACGATGACCGCTTTGGCCGGGTCGGAGAAATCGTGGTCGCCGCCGATGATGTAGCTGTAGGCCGCGATCAGAGCGCCGCGGCCGATCGTCACGCGGCTCGCGGAGAACACCTCGCAGTTGAATCCGAGATTCGCGCCGTCAGCGACCTGAATGTCGCCATTCTTGCAGGAAAGGATCGTGTTGCGCCCGATGAACAC
>DASYQZ010000098.1:0-64277 GCA_036004865.1 Vicinamibacterales bacterium | reverse complement strand
GGCCCTGATCAGCGGTCGCTACCAGCAGCGCGTTGGGCTCGAATGGGTGCTCGTCGACTCGGCAGCGGATCGGGACCGCGGTTTGCCCGCGACAGGAACCTCGTTACCCGCGCTTCTCAAGACGAACGGTTATGCGACGGGACTCATCGGCAAATGGCACCTCGGCTGGAAGCCCGAGTTCGGACCGAACGCCCACGGCTTCGACGAGTTCTTCGGGTTCTTGAGCGGCGCGACCGACTACTACACGCATCGCAACGGCGACGGGACGCCGGACCTCTACGAGAACACGACGCCGGTCGAAACGCCCGCCTATCTCACCGACGAGATTTCCCGCAGGGCCGCGGCCTTCATCGATCGCCACGCCGCCGCATCGACGGGACCGTTCTTTCTCGAGGTCGCATACAACGCGGTTCACTGGCCGTTCCAGCCGCCCGATCTGCCCGCGTCCGATCCGCGGCGGACCGGGGCGCCGCGCCCGCACGAGGCCGGCGACCGCCGGCTGATTCAGATGGCCGACGACACGCCCGCGGCGACGCGCGCCGACTACGTGAAGATTCTCGAGAACGCCGACCAGGGCGTCGGCAGGATTCTCGCTGCGCTCGACCGCAGCGGCGCCGCGGCGAACACGCTGGTGATCTTCACGAACGACAACGGCGGCGAGTGGCTCTCGCGGAACGCGCCGCTCTATCACCGCAAGGGCACGCTCTGGGAAGGCGGCATTCGCGTGCCGCTGATTCTGCGCTGGCCCGGCCGGCTGCCCGCAAACAGGACGTCGGACCAAGTGGCGATCACGATGGATCTGAATCGATCGATTCTCGCCGCCACCGGCACCGAGCTGCCCGCCGGCTATCGCCCCGACGGTGTCGACATCCTGCCGATGATCGCCGGTCAATCGGCGGTGAGCGATCGTGTGCTGTTCTGGCGAATCGTCCGCACCGAGCGGCAGCAGAAAGCGGTGCGATCCGGACGCTGGAAGATGCTGGTCGACGGCGGTCAGTACCTGCTGTTCGACCTTCGCGACGATCCCGGCGAGCGCCTCGACGTCGCCGCGCAGCACACCGACCTGATCGTCAAGCTGAAAGCGCAGCTCGCCGAGTGGGAGAAAGACGTCGATCGGAAGACGCCGAGCCAGTAGGTCGTGCCGTGGAACCAGTAATCGTCGTGGATGATGCGCTGCGCGTCGTTCTTGAAATGAATCAGCGAGCGTGGGTGCTGCTGAAGGACGCCGTCGCCGACATCGGCGAGGACGAGATCGACTGGCGGCCGCTGCCCGAGGCCAACAGCATCAACATCATCGTGAGGCACCTGCGGATCGAAGCGCAGTGGCATCTGGACAGCCTGTTGTGCGGCGCGGCGATGCCGTCGGAAGTGACGCCAGCGCTTCAGGAGCAAATCGACGGCGTCCCGCTCGACTTCGCGCCGAATCTCGACAAGCTCGAACAGCTCTACACCGCGTTTCTCGATCTGCTGCGCTCGACAACGCTCGACGGCTTGCAGCAGCGGACGGCGGCCGCCTACGGCGGCGCCGCGGCGGCTCCAGGCTCGGCGCATGTGCTTGGTTATCATCAGGCGATGCACGTCTCGATGCATTGCGGCCAGATTCGATCGATTCGAAATCTCTATCGGAAGACTCGGGGACAGCCCGCGCGGTTCTTTCCCGACAACCCCACGTATCCGCGATAGCGTGGCGCCTCAACCTGTCATTCACGTCGCCGGTTGCCGCAAAACCTACGGGTCGACAGTCGCCGTAGACGAGGTGTCGTTCGACGTCGAGCAGGGCGAGATCTTCGGATTGATTGGACCCAACGGCGCCGGCAAGACGACGACGATGGAGTGCGTCGAGGGGTTGCGGGTGCCGGATCGCGGAACGATTTCGGTGCTCGGCCTCGATCCGTTTCGCGACGTCTACACGCTGCAGGAGCGCATCGGCGTGCAGCTTCAACAGGCGCAGCTGCAGAAGCGGATCAAAGTGTGGGAGGCAGTCGATCTGTGGACGTCGCTGTATCGGAGGCCGGCGGCTGACAGCGATCGCCTCCTCGAGCAGCTCGGCCTGACGGACAAGCGCGACGCCTGGTTCATGAATCTGTCGGGCGGGCAGAAGCAGCGGCTGTTCATCGCGCTCGCGCTGGTCAACGATCCCGAGGTCGTGTTCCTCGACGAGCTGACGACGGGACTCGATCCGCAGGCGCGCCGGGCGATCTGGGATCTGGTGCGCGGCATCCGCGAGCGCGGCAAGACGGTGTTCCTGACGACGCATCTCATGGAAGAAGCCGAGCGGTTGTGCGATCGCGTCGCCATCATCGAGCACGGCCGCATCGTCGCGTCCGACACGCCGGAGCGGCTCGTCGCCCGCCACTGTCCCGAGCGGACGGTGGTCCTGGCCACCCAGGACCCGACCGCCGACCGGCGCTTTCGCGCGATTCCGAGGGCAGAGGAGGTGACGTGCCGCGACGGCCGGCTCACGATTCGCGGCCGCGGCGACGATCTCGTGACCGACGTGATCCACTGTCTATCGGAGAATCGGATTCGCGTCACCGAATTCCGCACGGTGCTGCCGAATCTCGAGGATGTGTTTCTCAAGTTGACCGGGCATTCGATCCGGGACTGAGAGGACGTCGGAGAATGAAGCGCTCCACCACGGAGGACACGGAGGGCACGTGGACGTCTCGAACGTCGAGAGCTTCCGGGTGAAGGCGACAGCACACAAGTGCCGCCACGGATTAGGCGCGCACGGCGCGCCTGCGAGGGAGCGGCGCGGGGCAACGGGCCCCCGCAAGCGACCGAGCCGGGGTGTGGGGCGGAGCCCCACGTGGACTTAGATAACATCCGCGAAATACTTGTCCATCCGCTTGTACATCACGAACGCGCCGCAGAAGAGCGCCACCGTCATCGACGCGGAGATCGCGGTGAGAGCCCAGTCGGGCGCGCGGCCGAAGACCAGCACCGACCGGAACCCTTCCACGATCGCGGTCAGCGGGTTGAGGACGAACAGGAGACGATACTTGTCGGAGGCGGCCGACAGCGGATAGGCAACCGGCGTCAGATAAAGCCACAGTTGCAGGCCAATCTGCACGACGGGGTTGACGTCGCGGTAGAAGACGTTGAGCGCCGACGTCGCGAGCGTCACGCCCGCGGTGAAGAGGAGCAGCAGTCCGAAGAACACGGGTGCCAGCAGCGCCCACGGTCCGAGGCGCACGCGATACACGATGAGCAGCAGCACGAACAGCGACGCAGCGGCGGCAAAGTCGAGGAGGCGCGACGCGATCTGCGCGAAGGGAATAATCTCCCGCGGAAAATAGGTTTTCGTGACGATGTTCCGGTAGGTCACGAGGCTGAGCGTGCCGGAGTTCACCGAGTTCGAGAAGAAGAACCACGGCACGAGCGCGGCGTACGCGAAGACCGGATACGGCGCGCCACCCGACGGGATGTTCGCGAGCCGCGAGAAGACGAACGTGAACACCGCCATCGTGGCGAGCGGCTGCGCGATCGCCCATCCCACTCCGAACAGCGACTGCGTATAGCGGCCCATGACCTCGCGCCGCGTGAGGTTCGCGAGCAGCTCCCAGTACGCCGCGGCCGAGATCCGCTCGGCACGGTCGGTCAGCAGGCGTTCAGTCAAGCACGAATTCCTTGCGCCAGAGCTCGTCGGTGGGGACGGGCGGCTGATCGACTTTCTCGAGCACGTACGTCTCGAGGACGAGCGCGTCCATGTCGGTCCGCATGAAGCAGCGGTACGCGTCCTCGTGCGTGCAGACGATCGGCTCGCCGCGCACGTTGAACGACGTGTTGACGATCACCGGACATCCCGTCCGGCGATGGAACGCGGCGATGATGTCGTAGTAGAGCGGGTTCACCTCGCGCCGGACCGTCTGAATGCGCGCCGAGTAGTCGACGTGCGTCACCGCCGGGATCGTCGAGCGCGGCACGTTCAGCTGGTCGATGCCCCAGAGCGTCTTCGCGGCCTCGGGCACCGGCAGCCGCCGATCCGGCCGCACGTCGGCGACGAGCAGCATGTACGGACTCTCGCCGTCGAGCTCGAACCAGTCGTGCACGTGCTCGCGCAGCACCGCCGGCGCAAACGGCCGGAACGACTCGCGAAACTTGATCTTGAGGTTCATCACCGACTGCATCTTCGGCGATCGCGCATCGCCGAGAATCGATCGGCCGCCGAGCGCGCGCGGACCGAACTCCATCCGTCCCTGGCAGAGACCGACGACTCGCCCGTCCGCCAGCAGCCCGGCGACGACCTCTGCGAGCCCGTCGCGTGTGCATCGTCGTGCCTTGTAGCCGTGCTGCTGCAGCCACGCGTCGAGCTCCGGCGGATCGGCGGGATGCGGACCGAGGAAGCTGCCGCTCATCCCGTCGGCGTACGGCGGCACCGCCGGCGCGACGCCGGCGTCGGCCACCGGCTTCCACGTCCCCATCCGTTCCGGGCTGGTGCGCGGCTTGTCGAGATGCCGGTGCCAGATGGCCAGCGCCACGCCGAGCGCGCCGCCGGCATCGCCGGCCGCCGGCTGGATCCAGATGTCGTCGAACGGTCCCTCGCGGAGGATGCGGCCGTTGCCGACGCAGTTGAGCGCGACGCCGCCGGCCATGCACAGATACCGCTGCCCGGTCTCCTTCCGGGCGAACGCCGCCATCTTCATCATCACTTCTTCGGTGATGTCCTGAATCGACCGCGCGAGATCCATCTCGCGCTGTGTCAGTTTCGACTCGGGTTGACGCGGCGGGCCCCCGAAGAGCTGCGCGAAGGCGCCGCCGGTCATCGTCATGCCCTGCGGATACGCGAAGTACTCCATGTTCATCCACAGGCTGCCGTCGTCGCGGATGTCGACGAGATGATCTTTGATGACGCCGACGTACTTGGGCTCGCCGTACGGCGCGAGGCCCATCACCTTGTACTCGCCGGAGTTGACGCGGAAGCCGGCGAAGTACGTGAACGCCGAGTACAGAAGCCCGAGCGAGTGCGGGAACCGCATCTCGCGGAGCAGATCGAGTGTGTGACCGCGGCCGACGCCGATCGAGGACGTGGCCCACTCACCGACGCCGTCGATGGTGAGGATCGCCGCTTCCTCGTACGGGGACGGATAGAACGCCGACGCGGCATGCGACTCGTGATGATCACCGAACAGCACACGGCCCTCGTACCCACCGAGCTCGTCTGCAATCTCGTCGGCCATCCACAGCTTTTCCCCGAGCCACAGCGGCAGCGCCTGGAGGTACGACGCGAGACCGCTCGGCGCGTACGAGACGTATGTTTCGAGCAACCGCTCGAATTTCACCAGCGGCTTCTCATAGAAGCCGACGAGATCCACGTCTCGCATCGTGATGCCGCCTTCGCGCAGGCAACACGCGACGGCGTGTTTCGGGAACGACGCATCGTGCTTTTTGCGCGTGAACCGTTCTTCCTGGGCGGCGGCGACAATCCGGCCGTCCTCGACGAGGCAGGCAGCCGAGTCGTGGTAGTAGGCGGAGAGCCCCAGGATGCGGACGGCCACGCGTCAGAACAATGTGTAGATGAACGGCGCGACGGCGCTCGACTGCGAAAAGACGAGCAGCAGACCGAAGAGGACGAAGACCACGACGATGGGTACGAGCCAGTACTTCTTTTCCGCCTTGAGGAATTGCCAGAACTCTCCAACGACTCGACCCTTGCTCATACAGGATCCTCAAAACATCCGCGTGAAGTGATGCGGGTCTTTGTAGCGCTCAGGATAGATCGACCATCCGTGCCAGCTCGTACGGCGGCGTGCGAGCGGATCGCGTCCGATGAGCCGCCACACGAAGCCAATCGGGGTCAGCATCAGCAGAAAGCAGATCGAGAGTAGCACGCGCGCGTTGAACCAGCCGAGCGCCATGGCGAGCTTCCACCAGAGACGGCTGACCGGCGCGAGCAGCCGCGGCCGCGCCAGAGCGAGGACCACGAGCACGACGCCGACGCCGCCGAGCGCTTCGGCGCGGCCCACGCGCCCGCGCCACAGCAGCACGAGGGCGATGAGACACAGCACGCCCCCGACCGAGATGCCGAAAGAACGCTCCGGGTTGGCTGGGCGTTTGTGAGCCATTACCGTGGCCGCCGGGTTCCGCGCGCGTAGATGCTTTCGTTGGCGACGCCCGCGTAGCGCACCGCCACATCGTCCCAGTCGCCGTACCACTGCCGGATTTCTTCTTTGCGATGGAAACTCGTGAACCCGGCGCTGAAGTGATCGAAGTTGTTGTGCTGATCGGGCGAGAAGAAGAGGACTTGACGCCCCATCATGTAGAGCATCGGCCCGACGAAGGGAATCTTCTGGAGCACTCTGCCGATCGCGGTCAGCACCAGCGAGAAATTCCACGTCGTCCGGTAGGAGGCCTTCGACGTCCACCCGCGCAACGCGCGATTGGTGAAATGGAGCGCGCGGTTGCCTTGCGCGTGCACGAAGATGCCGAACCATCCGCCAGGCTTGACGGTGTCCCTGATCGACATGAATGCGCCGCGGGCATCCGGCGTGTGGTGCAGCACGCCGACCGAGTACGCGGCATCGAAGGTCGCCGGCCGGAACGGCAGCTTGAACAGATCCGCCTGGACGACGTCGATACCGCAACGATCGGCGACGTTCTTCGACGCGATGTCCACGGCCGCCGAGATGTCGACGGCCACGACGCGCGCGCCCCAGTCATTGGCGAGCTTCGCGTACCGCCCGTTGCCGCATCCGGCGTCGAGGACGAGGCGGCCTTTGAAATCGGACGGCACCGTCCGCGTGTACTCCAGGAAAATGTCGCGTTCGGCTTCGGCTTCCTGCGGCGCGTGCCCGTGCTCGGGGTAGACCCGCGTCCACTCGAACCCGAACGAGTCGCGCGTCCGCGCCTGATCGGCGCCGAGCTCGTGCTGCACGAAGCGGGGCACCGTGCCGGCAATCGGAAATCGATGGCCGGTCCCGCACGCGAGCGTCCCGCTCTCCACGTGATGGCCGTCTGTGATCGCCCCCGGCTCCAACGCCAGCGGCGCCTGGCAGTCGGGACAGACGACGATGTCGAGCAGCGACATGTGCATCACTGAACGCGGGCCTGAACGAGATCGATGACCGCCGGCGCCACATGCTGGGCGACTCTGGCATGGCCGCCTGCGCTGAAATTCACGCCGTCGAGGCGAATGCTGCCGGCAGTCAGCTCCGGAATGGCCGCGAGGTCGACGAAGCGGACGCGCGGGTCGTCGTGGAACGTCGAGCCGACCATCGCGACCAGCGCCGAATGCGATTTGGCATCCTCATCGGTTCCGCTGTACGGCGGCGCGACGACCACGACTCCAGAGGCGATGCCGAGCGCCGCACGCACCGCGGCTTCGATCGCGTCGGTGTAGCTCGCGTCCTGACGCACGTGGCCGCGATCGAACAGCAGGCCGTACATGCTGCGGTCGATGCTCTCGAGCAGGCGGCCCGCCCGCTCGACAGCGGCCGAGTGCATCGATCGGCCCTTGTCCACGAGCACGAGCGGCAGCATCGGCACGTACCCGGTTGCGGCGGAAATCGCCGAATCCCCGCGCGGCAGCACCGACGTTCCGTGGCCCGCGCGCGCCGGGTCGGCGTAGACACAGATGACATCGGGCCGCAGGTCCCGATGTCGCTCGAGGTGGGCGGCATAGCCGGACGGAGGGAGTCCCATCGCGCCCAGGTTGACTGCGGTGACTCGATGCCGTGCGCGGCCGGAACGATCGAGCGCAACCGCGGCGTGCATTCGGAGATTCGGCGCCAGCGTTTCGCTCGCCGCCACGCCCCAGCCAAACGCCAGATCGCCGCCCTGAACGGCGATTCGGATCTCGTCGGCGCCCTTCTGCGGCACGACCGGCCCGCGATAGCCCCAGATGTTCACGCCGCCGAGCAGTTCGGATTGTCGATGCGCGCGAAAATCGGCCACCAGCAGCAGCGCGGCGGCGAGCGCCAGCGCCTCGGCGGCGAGCACTGCCGCAACAGGAACGCGCCGCACTAGAGCACCACCGCTTCGGCCGGCGAATGGGCGGGGACTGGTCGCCTGGCGCGCCATGCCGCGATCGCGGCGGCGACTGCCAGCGCGACCGACGCCAGCAGCGCGACGCGCGCCGCCGGGATGAACGTGAGCTGAGCGCCCAGGCGCAGGTTCGCGAACGCGAAGCAGCCGACCAGCGTCCAGGCCCACGGCGACGGCAGACAGGCGACGACAACGATCGCCATCGGAATCATCAGGTAGTGAAAGTTCCAGAGCGCGCGATCCGGTTGCTGGACGTAGGCGAACGCCAGCGCGGCAGGCACCGCGGCGATCGCGAGGTATCGCAGCCGGGACGGCACGAGAAAGAAACCGATCGGCGCCAGCAGCCAGAGCGCGCCGTATTCCGTGAAGACCGAGGACAGCGCGAGGCGCGGGCTCAACCTCGAAAACCACGGCAGGAGGTTCCCGCCCGACAACAGATGCGTCGAGGCGCTGTCGCCGTAGTGGTAGTTGAAGCGGAGCATCAGGAAGAACTGGAGACCGAGCCAGACGAGCAACACGGCGTTGGCGGTCGCCAGCGCTCGCCACATCAGCGGCCACTGCCGCCGCATCGCGGCAGCCAGCGTGAAGATGTACAGTGGCGCGGCAGCGAATTCCTTCCCCAGCACCCCCACCGCACCGATCCAACCCGCAGCCGCGAGACGTCCGCGAAGGAGCAGCAGTGTCAGCAGCGGCCCCATCAGGTACATCAGCGCGTCGGACGAAAACGGATCGAACAGCGTGTAGAGCGATCCGAAGCCGAGCGCCGCGGCCCACGTGCTCATCGCGGCCACCTGCCTCGACAGGCCGAGCACGAGGCACAACCGGCCGAGCACGACCGCGGCCGCCGCGTTCGAGAGCGCCGCGTAGAGTTTCCACTTCGCCACCGACGGCCCGGGCAGCACGCCGAGGACCCACGCGATCACGACGCGGAAGCAGTGCAGGTCGGTGCAGTCGGGAATGACGACGCGATTCGCCGTCGCTTCATAGATATCGCGATCGGTCTGCCGATCGGGCGCCGGCGTGAGAAACGCGATGGCGGCGAGGAGGGCGGCAATCGCGGCGTACAGCTTCACGGCGTCACCTGCGCGAGCGCGAGCACCGGCTCGACCAGCGCGTCGGCGATGGCGGCGTTGCCGGGTGCCGTCAGATGCATGTGGTCGTACGCCAGGAGCGGATCCTTCGTGTCGACCACGGTGCCGACATTTGCATATCGCACGCGAGGATTGCCCTGAGACCGAAGCGCGAGCGCCGCCGCCATCGTCTGCTGCTGATCGCGATGGCCGTCGCTGACGTACGGTTGCGAGATGACGAGCACGCGCTTGCCCATCGCCAGCGCATGATCGACCGCCGTGAACATCGAGCGGCAGTAGTTGCCCCACGGGTACTTGCACCCGCTCGAATCGCCGCCGACCACCGCGCGCGGCGGCTCCGGTGTCGCTCTGGCGAGCTGCCGATTGAGCGAATCGCCGATCGCCGCCGTCGCTTCGAGGACGCCCGCCGCCGCACGATTCGCCAGGCCCGGCCGGAAGACGGTCGTCTCGGGCTCGCCGCGCAATTTCCGGTAGAAGGCCGTCACATCGCCGCCGTATCGGAGCGCCCCCGCCTTCTCGCGGAACGCCAGCGGAAAGATCGGCAGATATCCGGTGAGCTTGAACACCGGCGAATCGTGCCGGAAGACCGCCGTGTTCGGCCTCAGAGGATCCTTCGGCATGTCGTTGTATCCCTCGTACAAACACACAATGTCGTAGTCGAGGTACTTGTAGTCATCGAGCGTGAACGTGAATGAGAATGCGCCTTCGTTGTTGTACGCGAGGTTCACCACGCTGACGCGCGACGCGCGCGCCGGCAGCCGCGCGTTCAGCCTGTTCTCGAGCTGCTTGGGAATCGCCTGATCCCAACTGACGCCATAACCGAACGCCGTGCTGCCGCCGAGGTACACGATCCGAAGCTCGCCGGGCTGCTTCCGTTTCACCACCGGACCGCGATATCCCCAGACGTTCACGCCGGCGGAGTTCTGAAGGCGATGGTGGAGATAGATGTCGGCCGCCAGCAGCGCGATGAAGCACACCGAGAATGTGAGCAGCATCGCGGCCAGCGCGAAGATCAGCCGCTTACGCCGCGAGAATGCCGGTGTCATCGCGAACGCCTGCGCGCGCCTCTGTTAGAGTGAACACCGTTTCGCATATGGCTCATCGCGGCGACATCCGCGTGCTTCGCGTGATCACGCGCCTCAACATCGGCGGACCATCGATCCAGGCGATCACCCTCTCGGAGCGTCTGCCATCGCGCGGGTTTCCGACCCGTCTCGTTCACGGAGCGCTCGGCCCGGACGAGGGCGACATGCGATACCTGCTCGGCGATCGGGCGAGCGTGCAGTACCTCCCGGCAATGCGGCGGGCGATCGCGCCGGTTGATGATGTCCGGTCGCTCGCGGCGCTCCTGCACGCGCTCCGCGAGTTCGGTCCCGACATCGTCCACACGCACATGGCAAAGGCCGGCGCCGTCGGCCGCATCGCCGCGGCGATCTACAACCGCACGCGCGGCCGTCATCGGGCCGCGCGCGTCGTTCACACGTACCATGGGCATGTCCTGGAGGGGTACTTCACGCCGGCCAGGACGGCGGTATTCATCGGCATCGAACGACAGCTCGCGCGTCTGACCGACGCCATCGTCGCCATCTCGCCGGCGATTCGCCGCGAGCTCGTGGACGAATACCGCATCGGGCGACCCGATCAGTACCGCGTGATTCCGCTCGGCTTCGATCTCTCGGCGCTCTCGGCGATCGACGATGAATCGCGAGCCGCCGCGCGCGCGGCGCTCGGCATTCCGGCCGGCGCGCATGTCGTGTCGACGGTCGGACGATTGACGGCCATCAAGCAGCACCGGCTGTTCCTCGAAACGGCGCAAGCCATCGCCCGGGACGATCCCTCGGCGCTGTTCCTCGTCGCCGGCGACGGCGAGCTGCGGGCCGAGCTCGAAGCCTCGGCCGCCGAGCTCGGCGTCCGTGAGCGGACGCATTTCCTCGGCTGGCGGCGCGATCTGCCGACGGTGTACGGCGCAACGGACGTCTTCCTGCTCACGTCGCGCAACGAGGGGACGCCGGTGGCGCTCATCGAAAGCCTGGCCGCGGGCGTCCCTGGCGTCAGCACCGACGTCGGCGGCGTACGCGATGTCGTCGGCAGTCACACGGCGCTGGCGCCTTTCGGCGATGTGGGCGCATTGGCCGGCGCCGTTCGGCGCCTGCTCGCCAACCCTTCCGAGCGCCGCGCCGTCGGCGCCTGCGGCCGTGAATCGGTGCTGAAGCGTTTCGGCCTCGATCGTCTGATCGGGGACGTCGAGACGTTGTATCGAGAGCTGCTGGCGTGACACAGATACAATCGCGGCGATGACGTCTCGCCGCTCACTGGTCCTGGTCGCCCTTCTGGCGACGCTCCACGGCATCTTCTTCATCTGGTACCAGAGTCCGGACTGGACGAAGGCGTGGAGCGACCAGGACGGATATCGCCGTCTCGGCCAGGTGCTCGCCACGACCGGCAAGTTCACGCGCTTCCCCGACGCGCCCGTGTTCGTGCCCGAAGTGATCCGCACGCCCGCGTACCCGTTGTTCGTCGCGGCCATCTACCGCCTGTTCGGCACCGGGCAGATTCCGGTCGCGCTCGCGCAAACGGCGCTCTTCGTCGTCATCTGCCTGCTCGTGTACGCAATCGGCCGGCGCGTCGCCTCCGAGCGAACGGCCTGGATGGCCGCGGTCGCCGTCGCGCTGTTCCCACCGCTGCCGTACTTCGCCGCGCTCGTCATGACCGAAGTGTGGACGACGCTGCTGTTCACGTTCGCGATATACCTCGCGATTCGCGCGCTCGACGACAGGCGCCTCGGCGTGTTCGCGCTGCTCGGCATCACGCTCGGTGCGACAGCGCTCAGCCGTCCGTCGTTCGTGCTGTTTCCGATTGCGCTCGCGCTCGTCTTCGCGATCGCGTTTCCGCGGGCCCGCATCCGTCCGAGGCCGGCGCCGCTGCAGTGGGTCGTCATGCTCGCGCTGTTCGCCGTCACGATGCTGCCATGGTTCGCCTACAACTACGCGACGCTCGGGACCTTCACGCTATCGCCGGCCGGCGGCGTCGGCCGCGGCATCTGGGAGGGCTCGTGGCAAGCCACCTGGTCCGGGCGCCTGCAGAACGAATTGACGCATCTCGCCGACGACATCGACGACCGCGGCGAGCTCGATCGCCGCGTTCGAGAGGTGGCCGCGCGAGAGCAGCTGCCGCCCGAGCGGATGCTCGAGTACGTGCACCAGTGGGAGGACATCCGCCGGATCTGGGACGCGCCGGTCGATTCGGCCGAGCGCGCACGCGCGCGCGTGATGGCGGATCGTGAATACCTCCGCATTGGTCTCGAAAACATCCGACGTGATTCGGCCGGTCATCTCGCGAGGCGCCTCGGCCGCGGCGTCTTCGTGCTGTGGGCCGCCGAAATACCGTTCCGGTACAGCGACATCAATTCGCTTCCGCGGGCGGTGATCTACATCTGCTGGGCGATTCAAGCCGCGCTCGTCTGTCTCGCCATTGCCGGCATCGCCGCTCTCGTGCGAAATGGCCGCGCGGCGGCGGCGCTGGTCCTCGCGACACCGCTCGTGTACATCACCGCCGTGCATTTTCCGCTGCTGACCGAAGCGCGGCAGTCGCTGCCGGCACAACCGGTCGTGCTGCTGCTCGCGACGATCGGCATCGTGCAGGTGACCGGGCGATCATTTCCCCGCGAACCGCAGGTTCATGAACGCCAGCATCTCCGTCAGCCAGCGGCTGGAATCGAGTCCTGATTCGACGATCTGGTCGGCGACCTTGATCCCGAGCATCACGTTGTCGTCCATGCTGTTGTTCAGGAACAAGCCATGGCGGCCCAGCGTGAGCAGGTTCTTCATGCGGTGTACGCCCTCGAGCACGGGAATCAGGTGATCTTCGAAGTTCAGCTCGTACACGGGATACGCGGTGGCAATGTCGGTCACGTAGTAGTCTTCGACTTCGGCCTCGGTGACGCCGTATCCCATGTGCATCAGATCGTGAAGCGCGATGCGATAAATCTCCTCGTCGCTCGCGGTCCACAGCGGCTCGTCCCGCCACAGCGACAGCTCGATGCAGAGAATCGTGCGATCCGGAGGCACCATCGCGGCGCTGACGTTCTTCTGTTCGGACACGCGGTTCACGCGGAAATGTCCGTCGAGCAGGTACACCCAGTGGTAGTCCGTCATCTGCGGACGCTTCAGCGCGATGTAAATGAGCTTGAGGCTGCGGTAACGGAGCCGGTTCGCATGCTCGGCAACCGCGGCGGGAAGCGGCGGCGACATCATCTGCACGAGGTTCGGCAGCGGCAGCGTCGACAGCACGCCGTCACACGCCATCGACTGTTCGCCGCCATTGGTCGTGAAGACGACTCGCCGGATGCAGTCGCCGTCGCGCTCGAGCCGCACGGCTTTCGCGCCGAGATGAATGCAGCCGCCGTTGCTGCGCGTCCTCGCGGCCATGTTCTCGTAGAGCACGCTGATGCCCCGCCGCGGATACATGTACTTCGTGAAGTAGGTCGCCGGATCGGCCTTGATCCCGAACGTTCGGAGGACGATGTTCCTGAGATTCAGCTTCGCGACACGCTGCGCCTGTTTCGAAGAGATCTGCGACGTCGGCAGACCCCAGACACGCGCCGAATAGATCCCGAAGCAGAGGTCGTACAGCGTCCGCCCGAGATTCCGCACGCCCCACTCTTCGAACGAGTCTTCCTTCCGGGGCGGCGCCAGCGCCGATTTCACCGTCGCGACGAGGTAATCGAAGATGATGAGCGCCGACAGCAGCGGGTTGACTCCGGTCAGCACCTGCAGCAGCTCGAGGGGATAGACGTATTCCTTGCCGCGCAGCAGCACACGCGTGCCGCGCGTCAGGATGAGCGGGTCCGCGCCGAAGAACGGCTCGATCTCGCGGTGAACCGCGCGGCTCTCCTCGGTCTCGCGGATGTGAAACGTGTGCGGACCGTAATCGACGGCGTACCGTCCGACCGTGATCGTCTTCCCCATGCCGCCGACGGCCGCGTCCCACTCGAGCACTGTGACCGGAATACGGTGTTCGGACAGACGCCAGGCCGCGGCCATGCCGGCCGGACCGGCGCCGAGGACGACGATATGAGGCTTCGGCATAGAAGTCTGAAGTCTCAAGTCTGATCGGCCGGGGACATGGGTAACCGAAGTCTGAAGTGAAGTTTGAAAGTGGAAGCTTGAAGATAAGCGTTGAAGCCGGAAGTCTGAAGCCTGAGCGCGCCAGCTGGTTGAGGCTTCCCGCTTCGGGACTTCCAGCTTCGCTTCATACTTCAGACTTCAATCGTCGCTTCAGACTTCAGACTTCAGACTTCAGACTTTCAGGAGCGCTCCGCGACGACGAACTGGTAGAGATTCACCGCGAACGGCAGCGCGCGAAACGGCAGCGTGAAGACTTCGCGCACGCGGAATCCGTCGCGCAGCCAGCGCCGCATTTTCGCCGGCGTCGTGAACGTCACGTGATCGGGATATCGGATCGGGAACTTGCGCAGGATCAGCCGGCCGGCGCTCATCGTGACGTCGTTCGGCACGACCATGATGGCGCGGCCACCCGGCTTCAGCACGCGCCGCGCCTCCGCGAGAATCCGCCACGGCTCTCGCGTGTGCTCCAGAACGGCGACGATCAGCACGACCTTGAATCGTTCGCCCGCAAACGGCAGCGCGTAGCCGTCGGCGCAGAGCAGACGCCGGCTCTTGCCGATCGCCCGGCGCAGCCGCGTCATCGATACGTCCATCTGCATCGGGTGTGTGCCGACACCATCGAACATCATCCCTTCGCCGCAGCCGATCTCGAGGATGTCGCGGCCATCGACGCCTTCGAGGCGCGCGAGGACCTCGCGGCGGTACATCGCGTAGAAATAGCCGACGACGCCGGTGACCTGCGACTGGTGGCCTTCGACCTGCGCCACGTGCTCGTGGAGCTCCCGCTCGCTGAGATCACGCGGACTGGCCAGCCCCACGCTGCTCTCGCAGGAAGAAGTCGCGAAACCGCCTGATGCCTTCCTCGAACGGCACCGACGGCGTGAAGCCGAACCGCTCGCGCATGGTTCGATCGGCGCTGCGAAACCGGATGTACTCCGCGGTGTGCCCTTCGCGCGCGACGCGGACGTCTGCGCCGCATGCGCGCGCCATCGATTCGACGATCGCGTTGATCGTCACAGGCGTGCCGCAGGCGAGGTCGACGGTGCCGCTGAAATCGGAAGCGCTCGTCAGGCGCAGGAGCGCGTCGGCGGCGTCGTCGACGTACATGAAGTCGATGAGGTTCTCTCCATTGCCACGAATCGTGAACACGCGCTGCCCCTCGAGCACCGCGCGCAGCCACCGCGTCGTGATCTTGCGCGCCGCCTCGTACGGACCGTACGCGCCGAAGAACCGGACGTTCGCGTATCCGTCGATCGTCCGGCGCTCGTCTGCGAAATGACGGACGTACTGCTCGGTGGCGAGCTTCGAGATCGCGTATGGCAGGCGCGGCGACACCGGCGTCGACGGCGTGACGTCGCCAACGAGGCCGTCGTACACGGCGCCCGACGAGACATACACGAAGCGGCCGCCGCGCAGCCGCTCGAGCAGTGTCAGCGGCGCGGACGTGTTCAGTTGCAAATCCCAGGCGGGCCGGGAGGCCGACGCGGCCGGATCGCCGTTGGCGGCGAGGTACAGGACGGCATCGACCGAGCCGGTCGACGCCACGAGCCGGTCGACCGCGGGCGGATTCGTGAGATCGCACGCGACCGGCGTCACGAAGTCGAGTTTGTGCTGACCGACGAATCCGTCGATCGGCTGGCGATGGTAGACCGCCGTGATCCGCCAGGTGCGCGGCGCGCGCAGGAGTACGTTGCGCCCGATGAATCCCGATGCGCCGGTCACCATCACGCGCATGCGCTCGCTCAACTCCGCGCCTTGACTCCGGCGAGGTGCTCCCGATACCAGGGAATTGTCCGCGAGATGCCGGTTTCGAGCGCCACCTTCGGCTGATAACCGAGCAGCGAGATCGCCTTCTCGATCGACGGCACGCGCAAGTCGACTTCAGGTCCCGGGTGCGGCTTGAACACGATGTCGGACTTCGAGTTCGTGAGGCGGACGATCATGTTCGCGAGCTCGAAGTTGGTGATCGTGCCCTGCGGGTTGCCCAGATTGAACGCGTGGCCGACCGCCTCCGTCCGCTCCGTGCAGCGCAGCACGCCGTCGACGAAATCGTCGACGTAGCACCAGGCGCGAATCTGGGTGCCGTCGTTGTAGAGCGTGATGGGCGCATCCTGCAGCGCCTGGACGATCATCCCGCGGATCGCGCCGTCGCCGACCTGCCGCGGACCGTACACGTTGAACGGCCGCACGATCGTCAGCGGCAGCCCGTCTTCCTTGTAGTGCGCGAACGAGAGATGCTCGGATGCCAGCTTGCTGGCGGCGTACACCCACCGGCTCTCGCCGATCGGGCCAATCGTCGTGAGATCGTCTTCTTTCCCCTTGTGGATGAACGGGCCGTACACCTCGCTCGTCGAGAATTCCACGAACCGCTCGACGCCGACGTCCAGCGCGGCCTTCACCACCTGGTGCGTCCCGAGCAGGTTCACTTCCATCGTCGTCACCGCGTTGCGGTCGACCGAATAGACGCCGGCGATCGCGGCGCAGTGGATGACGACGTGGCAGCCGTCGAGCGCCCGGCGCGCGGCGTCGTAATCCATGACGTCGCCCTTGATGAAGGTCAGATGCGGGTGGCCGTCCACGTGGGCGAACTGCAGCGCGTTGCGATGCAGGTTGTCGAACACGACCACGTCGTTCTGGTCGAGCAGCTGCTGCACGAGATGCGATCCGATGAAGCCGGCGCCGCCCGTGATGCAGATACGCTTGCGAGTCAGGGACACAAAGGCGCCTCAGGCCGTCCGGCGCGGCAGCAGATCGCGCCTGAGCGGAAACAGTTTGTCGGCTGGAATCCCGTCGCGGATCAGGGCCGTGAGCTGATCGCTCGAGCGATCGAGCGTGGCGATGATCATCAGGTCGAACGCGACGTCGCGGTGCTCGGCGATGAGCCGTACCGGCATGCCGAGAAAGAACTCGCTGGCGTTGGCGCCGTCGAAGATCGCCACCGGCTCCAGCCCGCATTCCTTCAGCGAGAGATAGGCGAGCTCGGCGGCCTCGCCGCGGCCGTAAATCGCGACGCGCCGGTCGGCGGCGGCGCACTCCTGGAGGACGGCGCGGAGATGCTGGCGCACCTCGCTGTACAAGTGCAACGAGTACTCCATGAACTCGTACGTGAGTCGCGCCTTCTCGGCGATGCCGCGCGGCGTGATCAGATAGCTGATGCGGTTCGCCTGCACGTTCACGCACTTGATGTAGCCCTTGTGCACGAGCCGCTTCAGGTAGATGTTCGTCAGCCCGAGCGCAATGCCCAGCTTGGTGGCAAGACTGCGCTGCGTGACGCGCGAATTCTGCGAGACCGCTTCGAGCAGTTTCAGATCGCGATGCGATTCAATGTCCATGGTTCGAACCAAGAGCGGCGAGGGCCCGCTCGGCCTGCTGCCAGTCGTCGAGGTCGTCGATGTTGATGCCGTACGGCGGCGGCGT
Source organism: Vicinamibacterales bacterium (assembly GCA_036004865.1). Taxonomy (GTDB): domain Bacteria; phylum Acidobacteriota; class Vicinamibacteria; order Vicinamibacterales; family CAVVIG01; genus QHWF01. The sequence goes on along the minus strand of DASYQZ010000098.1, from coordinate 46,660 downwards.
CACGTACACGGCGGTCGAGTCGCCGTACAGACTCGGTGGCGCGGCGGAAAGCACCGCGGTGCGAAACAGATAAATGGCGCCGTCGATCGCCCACGCGGGCGGCACGTCCTGCCGTCGAACGGGACGCGTCCTGACCGGCGCGCCGTCGACGAACATCGTCGCGAGGCCGCGGTCGTCGACACGGACGGTTCGCAGCGGGTTGTAGTGATCCGGCACTTTGCTGACGCTGATCACCGAGTCGGCGCCGGTCGCTTCGAGAAGATCCACGGCGCATCGAATGTCTTCAGGGCGCCGCAGCGGCGAGGTCGGCTGAAGAATCATCACGGCGTCGGCGTCGTATCCCCCGTGTCGCAGCGTGTCGACCGCGTGCTGCACCACCGGCAGGTGCGGCGTGTCGTCACGCGCGAGCGACGCCGGCCGGAGGAACGGCCGCTCGCAGCCGAGCGCTTCAGCGGCTTCGGCAATCGCCTGGTCGTCGGTCGAGATGATGGTGCGATCGAACACGCCGGACTGACGCGCCGCCTCGATGCTGTATGCGATGAGCGGCTTGCCGCCGAGCGGCTTGAGGTTCTTTCCGGGAATCGTCTTCGAGCCGCCGCGCGCGGTGACGACGCCGAGGATCTTCACTGAACTCAGAACTTAGAACTCAGAACTTAGAACTCAGTACTTCGAACTGAACTTGGAGCGCGTTGCGGAATCGAGCTCTCCACCACGGAGGACACGGAGGACGTGGAGGAAAGAGGCAATGCTCTCTGAGTTCTAAGTTCTAAGTTCGAAGTTCTAAGTTCTGACGAGATCATCCCAGGTGATCAATCGATCCTTCGTGATCGCGCGCGCGGCCGTGCGGCCGACGACGTCGCCGAGCTGGCGCGCCGGGATGCCGGTGCCCGGACGCTTCGCCCAGACGTCGGCGGCCGTGATCTCGGCGCCCGCCGCAATGTCGCGCACCGAGACCACGCTGTGGTGCGCCATGTTCCTGACGTCCTGCTCGCCAGGTTGAATCGTCTTCGTCGCGCCGCGCGCCTGCTCGATCGCGCGGATGCCGCGGACGACCTCCTTCAGCTCCTGCGGCTCCATCGAGCCCTGCTGGTCCGGCCCCGGCAGCGCGCGTGACGTCGTGAAGTGCTTCTCGAAGAGATTCGCGCCGGTGGCGACGGCGGCGAACGCCAGAAAGCCGCCGAGCGTGTGATCGGAGAAGCCGACGGGCACGCCGTACGAGTTCTGCAGCCACGTGATGCATCCGAGCTGCACGTGCTCGTACGGCGTCGGGTACGTCGACGTGCAGTGCATCAGCGCGAACGGCGTGCCTTCGGCGCGGACGGCCTGCACCGTGCGATCGATCTCCTCCGGCGTCGACATACCGGTCGAAATGATCATGGGCTTGCGCTTGCGCGCGATGTGCCGTTGCAGCGGGAGATTCGTCAGCTCGCCCGAGCCGGTCTTGAAGGCCGGGACGCCGAGCAGTTCGAGAAAATCGGCGGCTTCGCGCGAGAACGGCGTCGAGAGAAAGATGATGCCGCGCTTCTCGGCCCGCTCTTTCAACACGGCATGCCCCTCGCGCGACAGCGCGGTCCGCGTGAGCAGGTCGAACAGCGATTCGCCGACGTACGCCGCCGTCGCCCCGCTGCGCAGCATCTCGTGCTCGGGAAAATGCGTCTGAAATTTGATCGCATTGGCGCCCGCCTCGGCTGCCGCGTCGACGAGCTCCGCGGCGAGCCCGACGTCGCCGTTATGGTTGATGCCGGCCTCCGCGATGATGAAGCACGGCGCGCCGGGACCGATCGCTCGACCGGCAATCGTCAGGTGAGTCTGATCTGCCATTGGTGTCTTCCCGGTGTCGCCCGGGACAGTCTAAACAGGTTGCTGAAAAAGCCACCAACCTGAAGTCTGAAGTCTGAAGTCTGAAAAGTTTGAAGGACGAAGTCTTGAAACGAAGTCTTGAAGAACGCCACTCTCGAGGCGCACGTCTCGATGAGCGCAGTCATTGTTTTTGGATTCAGACTTCAGACTTCAGACTTTTCATTTCTTACCGCACGGGCGCGGCGTCGAAGAATCGTTTCTGGGTGTACAGCTCGACGCCGGCCAGCAGATCGACGATCGTCTGGCTGGCGCCAGGCTTGTAGTAGATGTTTGACGGCTCGTAGCGGCCGCGCCGCAGCTGCCTCCGGACCGCGCCGGCGATCTCGCCGGCGTCGTACCCGGTGTGGACGACGTGTTCGCCGTTGAGCCGCCCCTGCTGGCGCACGCCGATGTTGACGACCGGCGTGCCGAGGTACGAACACTCCTTGATGCCGGCCGACGAGTTGCCGAGCACGCACGACGTCCGCTTCAGCATCGCGATGAACTCGTCGACCGGCACGTTCGTGATGAACCGGATCTTCTCGGTGATCGCGTCGTGCTGTTCGCGGAAGTGCCGGATGAAGTCCGCCATTTCTCCGGTGCCGGCGTCCGGATTCGGCCAGAACCAGATCGCGGGCATGTCGACCGCCGCGATCGCGCGCATCGTCTCTTCGAGGTGCCGCCGGTTTTCGGTCTCGGTCGTGACGGGATGCTGAATGACGACCAGGAACGGCCTGGTGATGTCGACGGCATGTCCGACGCCGTAGCTGTTGATTCGCTCGTTGGTCAGCTCGATCGTCACGTCCGCCGCGAGCTCGACGTCGAGCGACCCGGTGTTGAACACGTACTTCGGATCCTCGCCCATCGCCAGCACGCGCCGATAGGCATCGTCGTTGGTGACGAAGTGCAGGTGCGCGAGCTTCGTGATGGCGTGGCGGACGCTCTCGTCGATGCTGCCGGTGACGTCGCCGCCCTCGATGTGCGCGATCGTCTTGTTCAAGTACGCCGCCGCCATCGCAATCGCGAGCTGCTCGAACCGGTCGCCGCAGATGACCACGATGTCGGGGTCGATCGCATGGAAGCCGTTGGTGAACTCGAGCGCCGTGAGACACGCGGTCTTCGCCATCGCGACGTGGTTGCCGCCTTCGATGACGTTGAAGTACGACGTCGAGATCGTGAAGCCGCCCCGCTCGATGTCGTCCGCGACGTGCCGGCTGTACTTGTCGAGCAGGATCGAGCCGCCGAGCATCAACTGCAGATCGATGTCCGGATGGGTGTGCAACTTTCGAATCAGGAGCTGGCTGCGGCCGTAGTACGCACGGCTCGTGATCGGAAAGCAGACGCGCCGTTTGCCGTTCATCACACGCGTGCGGGATCGTGATTGACCACGACCGTCTTCCATTCGCAGTACACGTCGAGCGCCTCGGTGCCCGGCTCGCGGAAGCCGTTGCCCGAATTCTTGACGCCGCCGAACGGCATGTGAGGGCCGGCGCCGTACGTCGGACCGTTGATCGACACGAGTCCCGCGCGGCAGCGCGCAATGAACTGTTCGATCCGGTTGTGGTTGACCGTGTGGATTGCCGCCGTGAGGCCGAACGCCGTGGAGTTCGCGAGCTCGATCGCATCGTCGAAGCCGGTGGCGCGATACAGACACGTGACGGGCCCGAACAGCTCGGTCTGCGACATCTCGTCGTCGGGCGCGACGTGTTCGAGAATCGCCGGCTCGATGTAGTAGCCGGGCGCGAGCGCGTCGACGGCACGGCCGCCTCTCAGCAGCCGCGCGCCGCGCTTCACGGCCGCGTCGATCGCACACAGCACCCGATCGCGGCTCTGCTTCGAGATGACCGGTCCACAGTCGTCCTGCGGATTCGATCCGACGTTCACCGCGGCGGTACGCTCGAGCATCGCGTCACGGAACGCGTCGTACACGCGGTCGAACACGATGATGCGGCTGCCGGAGGCGCAGCGCTGTCCCGCGTCGATGAATGCCGACGCCACGGCGTGTTCCGCAGCGAGTCGCAGGTCGGCGTCGTCGCAGACGACGAGGGGATTCTTGCCGCCGAGCTCGAGACAGACCTTCGCGAGCATCGGCCGGCTGCTGACCGTTTTCTGAATCAGCTTGCCGGTCGCGACCGAGCCGGTGAAGCTGACGAGTCCGACGCGCGGATCCTCGACGAGCGCGGCGCCCACTTCAGGACCGAGGCCCTGCACCGCGTGGTAGAGGCCGCGCGGCAGGCCCGCGTCTCGCAGGATCTTTCCGAACGCGACCGCGGTGTACGGCGTCAGCTCGTGCGATTTCGCCACGACCGCATTGCCGCACAGGAGCGCGGGAAACACTTTCCACGCGATGCCGGCGAGCGGGCTGTTGAACGGCATGATGGCGGCGCAGACGCCGATCGGCGAGCGCTCGGTCCGTACCGATCGATTCGGGATCGGGCTCGTCATCGTCTTGCCGTAGAACCGGCTGCCCTCGCTCTCCATGAACACGCCGAGATCCGCCGACGATGCGACTTCGGCGACGGCGTTCTTCCACGGCTTCCCGGTTTCGGTCCGGACAATGTCGCCGAACTCACGTTCGTTCGTCCGTAGCAGCGCAGCCGCGCGCCCCAGGATCGCGCCGCGGCGAGGCGCCGGCGTCTGGCGCCACGACTCGGCCGCGTGCGCCGCGATTTCAGTCGCCCGCGTCACGTCGTCTGCATCGCCGCGCGTCACCTCCGCGACCACGCGATCGTCGATCGGACAACGTTTCTCGAACGTCTGCCCGCTCGAGGCCGCGGCCTCTCCGTCGTCTATCCAGTGAAGGATTTCGCGCGGATACATGTGCGAGCGGTACGCGCAATGCCCGCCGCATCGAGACCGTGATGCGCGAGGACTTCGGCGTTGTTGCCGCAGACGGGAATGCCGGTGAGACCCGACGCTCGGATTTCTGCGCGCACGCCGGTGCGCGCGAGGGCGGCGGCAATCATGACGCCCTGACCGAGCGTCACGTAGTGATTGTCGAGCGTGACGATCGCCGGGAAGCCGCCGAGCGCGTGTGCGACCCAGTCGTCGTCGATGCGATTCAGCCAGGGCAGGCTGATGACCGCCACGCTGACGCCGTCGGCCGCGAGGTCGTCGGCGGCGCGCCACGCGTTCGTCATCAGCACGGGGCCGTACCCGATGAGCGCGACATCGGTGCCGGCGCGCAGCGTCACGCCGCGCCCGACCTCGAGCGAGTACGACGATGGGAGCGCGTACGGAAGGTCGAGCGGCACGTTGACGAACCGCAGATACGTACTGCCGGCATTCGTTTCGACCGCCCATCGGATCGCAAGCCGCGCGTCGCGCTCGCAGCAGGGCTCGATCGCCGTGAGTCCCGGAACCGATCCGATCGCGGAGATGTCGCGGACCGACTGGTGTGAGTGGCCGGGTCCACCGGGCACGACGCCGGCCAGCGTAGCCGTGTAGATGATCTTCGTGCGCTCGGTCGCGTTGTTGTAGATGTGCTCGTTCGCGCGAGTCGACAGGAAGCACGCGAACGAGTGCACGACCGGCAACAGGCCCTCGAGCGCGAGACCGCCGGCGGCCGACACCATGTGCTGCTCGGCGATGCCGCATTCGATGAACCGCTCGGGCAGCTCCGCCTTGAATGCTTCGATGCCGCAGTCCGACAACAGATCGGCGTCGAGAACGACGATCTCTTTTCGCACGCGCGCCATCTGCAGCAGCTCGTCGCCGTACGCCAGGACGAGCCGCTCGGGATTCGACGGCACGAGACGCGACGGCAGCGGCGATCGCGCGAGCGCGAGCGGCGCGAGTCCGCGCGCAGTCAGCGTTGCGTCCACGCGTGTGGTGAGCTCGCGGACGGCGGCAACGTAGTCCGTCAGCGACGGCGCGCCGGCGTGAAAGTGATAGGTCTGGTCGCCACACGCCAGGCCTTCCATGAAGGACACGCCCCGGCCCTTGACGGTGTCGGCGATGATCACGCCGGGTTGATCGTCGATTGCCGCGAGCCCGGCGAGCGCGTCCCCAATCGCGCGGAAGTCGTGCCCATCGACGCGCCGGGTCGCCCAGCCGAACGCGCGGAACTTCTCCTCGATCGCCCCGAGATCGCTCACGGCAGCCACCGTCGAATCCGACTGGTACTTGTTGTGGTCGACGATCACGGTGATCTCGCCGAGCCGTTCGTTCGCGATCGGCTGCAGCGATTCCCAGATCTGACCTTCCTGCAGCTCGCCGTCGCCGGTCATGACGACGACTCGGCCGCCGCGGCCGCTGAACCGCCGCGCGCGCGCCATGCCGTACGCCTTTGCGATGCCCATGCCGAGCGAGCCCGTGTTGGTCGCGATGAACGGCGTCTCGACGTCGGGGTGGCCCTGCAGCCCGCCGAGCCGGCGCAGGCGGTGAATCAGATCGAAGTCCAGTTTCTCGAGCGCGATCAGCAGGGCGTACAGCGCGGGCGCGTCGTGCCCCTTTGACGAGAAGTACGTGTCGCCGCCGGACGCGCCGGTGTTGGCGTCGAGGAGCGCCTCGGTCCACAGCCACGTGATCAGATCCATCGAGCTGAAGCTGGATCCGATGTGCCCCGATCCGGCGTTCATGATCATGTAGAGCGTGTTGATCCGGCAGATATCGGCCAGCAGTCCCGCCCGCACGATCGGATCGGCGACATCGCGCCGAACACGCCGGATCGTGTCGAGCGGCACATACGTCAGCGAAGCATCGCCGCCCAGCGCCCGATCAGAATGATCTTTTTCACCCATGATTGAGCCGTGTCGTAGGGGCGGACCCGCGTGTCCGCCCCGGGCCGACACATGGGTCGGCCCCTACCGTGCCGTCCATCCCCCGTCGACGACGAGCGTCGCGCCGGTCATGTACGCCGACGCGCGCGACGCCAGAAACACGATCGCGCCGTTGTAGTCGTCTTCGTTGGCCATGCGGCCAAGCGGCGTGCGCCGTTCGTACTCCGCGACGAACTCCGGAGCATGGTCCGGTTCGCGAACGCCGCCGGGCACCAGGGTGTTCGCGCGAATCCCAAACGGTGCGCCGTACTCGGCGAGCCAGCGCGTGAAATTCAGCATCCCCGCCTTCGCGACGCTGTAGCCGACCGGCTTGTAGAACTCCGCACCGCCGCGCCGCCGATAGTCGTACATGGACTGATCCGGAGAAACGAGGCCGTATGTGGAGGAGATGTTGATGATGCTGCCGGCGGGGCGCCTGTCGGCTTTGAACCGCGCGATGAACGATTGCGAGGCGACGAGCGCGCTCTTCAGATGCGAGGCCATCATTGCGTCCCACGCCGATTCCGGGTACCGCTCGAACGCGGCCGTTTCGACCGACGCGTCGGCCGGCGACGATCCGAGACCGGCGTTGTTCACCAGAATCGTGGGCGCGCCGAATGCGCGCGCGACGGCGTCGACGGCGGCGTCGACCGCCGCGCGATCGGTCGCGTCGACGACGTGGGTGGAGACGTGCGCGCCGCGCTCCATCAGCTCGCGGACGCGGGCGTGAGGCTCGCCGACCCGGTCGAGCACCGCGACGGCGGCGCCCGCCGCGGCCAGCGCACGGGCGTACTGGCTTCCGAGGCGGCCGTTCCCTCCGGTGACGATCGCGACGTCACCCTCCAGGCGGAACGCATCGGACATCTCTTGCGTGGGTAACTCAGGCGTTTTGGGAGCGAGCTACCGCTCCGTCACTTACAGATCGGCCTGCAGGGAGCGGCCGCTAAGTGGACTTGGGAAGTAAGGCGAACGCCGGGGCCTCAGACGTTCACGAATTGAACGGCCAATTATTCTCACGCCGCCCCATCGTGTCAAGAGGGGCGGCGGCGTTGAACGAGTGTTCAACTGATAAGGAATTAGAGGGGCGACGGCGCCGGCACCAGCGCCGCACGGCCCGACAGCCGTACGATGTTCGGCGCCGAAAACCCGCGCAGCGCGTTGCGCGTGTCCACGATCGGAATGCCGCTGTTGACGAGCGCTTTCCAGTCGAAGCGCGAATGATCCGTGCAGAGGACCACGCAGTCGGGACGGCGGTGCAGCGCCTCCGCTTCCGCAACCGCTTCGAGGTTGTGCGATCCCTCCCGCAGCACGGGGACGTACGGATCGCTGTAGGAGATGATCGCGCCGCGCCGCGCGAGCAGCGCGATGATGTCGAGCGCCGGCGACTCCCGCATGTCGTTGACGTCGCGCTTGTAAGCCACCCCGTACAGGTGAATCCGCGATCCGTTGACCGGCTTGCGCGAATCGTTCAACGCGTCGATGACCCGCTCGACGACGTACTCGGGCATCGAGCCGTTGACGTGACCGGCGAGCTCGATGAAGCGGCACTCGAAGCCGCTCTGCCTCGCCTTCCACGATAGATAGTACGGATCGATCGGAATGCAGTGCCCGCCAAGGCCGGGCCCCGGATAGAAGGGCATGAAGCCGAACGGCTTGGTCTTGGCCGCCTCGATGACCTCCCAGACGTCGATGTCCAGCTTGTGGCACATCTGCGCGATTTCGTTGACCAGCCCGATGTTCACCGCGCGGAACGTGTTTTCGAGCAGCTTGACCATCTCGGCCACGCGCGTCGAGCTGACCGGCACGACGGTCGACACGACCTGCTCGTAGAGCGCGGCCGCCAGGTCGGTGCTCGCGGGACCGGTGCCGCCGACGATCTTCGGAATGTTCTTCGTCGTGAACTGCTGGTTGCCGGGATCGACACGCTCGGGCGAGAAGGCGAGGAAGAAATCGAGGTCGGCGCGCAGTCCTCCCGCTTCGAGCATCGGCTGCACCACTTCGTCGGTCGTCCCCGGATATGTCGTCGACTCGAGGATGATCAGTTGTCCCGCCCGCAGCGTGGCCACGACCGCCTCGACGGCGCGCACGATGTACGACAGATCGGGATCCTTGGTCTTGCGAAGCGGCGTCGGCACGCAGATGTCGATCGCGTCCATCTGGCCGAGCGCGGCCATGTCGGTCGTCGCCTTCAACGTGCCCGCGCGGACGCACGCGGCGAGGTGCGCCTCGTCCACGTCGGGGATGTAGCTCTTCCCGGCGTTGATCTGCGAGGTTTTTCCGCTGTCTACGTCGAAGCCGGTCACCTCGAACCCCGCCTGCGCGAATTCGACCGCGAGCGGCAGGCCGACGTAGCCGAGACCGATGACGCCGACGCGCGCCTTCCTCGAACGAATGCGATCCAGTGTCAGATTCATGATGCCTGGTGAAAGAAGGTTACAGGGCCGACTGCCGATCGGCGACGCGTGGCGACGACAGACGCTCGAGGTCCGCATCGACCATCATCTTGATCAGGCCGTCGAAATCGACGCTCGGCGCCCACCCGAGCTGCGCGCGCGCCTTCGTGCTGTCGCCGATGAGATGTTCCACTTCGGCCGGACGAATCAGCTTCGGATCGAGCCGGACGTACTTGCGCCAGTCGAGCCCGGCGTGCGCGAACGCGACGTCCACGAGCTCTTCCACCGAATGGCTCACGCCGCTCGCGATCACGTAGTCGTCGGGGCGGTTCTGCTGGAGCATGAGCCACATCGCGCGCACGTAATCGCCGGCGAATCCCCAGTCGCGGCGCGCCTCGAGGTTGCCGAGCGACAACGTGTCAGCCAGCCCGAGCTTGATGCGCGCGACGCCGTCGGTCACCTTGCGGGTGACGAACTCGAGCCCGCGGCGCGGCGACTCGTGGTTGAACAGCATGCCCGACACCGCGAAGAGGTCGTAACTCTCGCGATAGTTCACCGTGATGTAGTGCGCGAACACTTTCGAGACGCCGTACGGGCTGCGCGGATAGAACGGCGTCAGCTCGGTCTGCGGCACCTCGCGGACCTTGCCGAACATCTCGCTCGACGACGCCTGATAGAAGCGAATCTTCGTATCGACGTGGCGGATCGCTTCGAGAACGCGCGTGACGCCCTGCGCGTTGAACTCGCCCGTGAGCATCGGCTGTTCCCACGACGCCGGCACGAACGACATCGCCGCCAGGTTGTACAACTCGTGCGGCCGCACCTCGTCCACGAGCCGGATGAGCGAGAGCTGATCGAGCAGATCCGCGGGCCGCAGCGTGATGCGATCGAGCAGATGCTGGATGCGCGAGTTGTTCGGCAGGCTCGTACGGCGGACGACGCCGACGACCTCGTACCCTTTCGCGAGCAGCAACTCGCAGAGGTACGACCCGTCCTGTCCGGTGATTCCGGTGATAATGGCGCGCCTGGACATGTGCAGAACATCGAAGTGTAGCACGAGCGCCGAGCTCGCGGTCGTGCTCGCCGCGCTGCTCGCGATTGCCGTGGCGGCGACATATCCACTGATCGGGCATCTCCGCACCCACCTGCCGAACGACCTCGGCGATCCGGTGCTGGCCACGTGGATCCTCGCGTGGGGCGCCAGGGCCCTCGCGAGTCCGGCGCTGCACGTGTGGGATGCACCGAGCTTCTTCCCGTACGGTCACACGCTCGCGTACGCCGAACATCTGCTCGGATTTGCACCATTCACCGCGCCGCTCGAGTGGCTGACCGGGAATCCGGTGCTCGTCTACAACATCGCGTTCCTCGGCTCGTTCGTGAACGCGGGCGCCGGCATGTACCTGCTGGCGCGCACGCTCACGGGCCGGCGCGACGCGGCGTTTCTCGCCGCGCTGATGTACGCGTTCACGCCGTTTCGCATCGCGCACATCGCGCATCTGCAGTGGCTGATGACGGGATGGCTGCCGCTGAGCCTGTGGGCGCTGCATCGCTACTTCTCGACCGGCGCGCTCCGGTTCCTCGTGATCACGGCGATCGGCTACGTGCTGCAGTCATTGAGCACGACGTACTGCACGTACTTCGCGCTGCTGCCACTCGGTGTGATCGCGGTGGCCGAGACATGGCGCGTCCGGCCGTCTCTGACGCGGACGGCCGCCCACGCCGTTCTCGCCGCCGCCCTGGTCGTCGTGGCGCTCGGGCCCGTCGTTCGCGCGTACTCGCTCGTTCGCGAGGATCGTGAATTCAAGCGTGCCCCGTACGAAATCGAGATGTACAGCGCCGACGTGGGCGACTACGTTCGCGCGCACGATCATGTCCGGCTGTGGCGGTACGCGGGGAGCAGCACAGGCGAACACGAGCTCTTCCCGGGCGCGGTCGTCATCGCGCTTGCCGCGCTCGCGGCGTTCACCGTGCGTGACCGGCACGTCAGACTCTACGCGGGGATCGCCGCGACCGCGTTCGTCCTGTCGCTCGGTCCATCTCCGGCGGCCTGGGGCCACAAGGCGCCGTTTCCAGGTCCGTATCAGTTGCTGCTCGCCGTCGTACCGGGCCTCGACGGTCTGCGCGCGGTCTCGCGGCTGGGCCTGATCGTGCTGCTCAGCCTGTCGGTGCTCGCGGCCTTCGGCGCGGCTCGCCTCCTCGGCGGCCTGTCGCCACGCCGCCGCACGATCGCGTTCGCCGTTCTCGGCGTCGCGATTGTGGCCGAAGGCTGGTCGGCGCCGATCTCCGTCGCGCGTTTCGATCCGCTGGCCGACACCGCGGACCGGCAGGCATACGACTTCCTTCGACAGTCGGAGCCGGGCGCCCTCGTCGAGTTGCCGCTTTCAATCGATCGGCAGGAGCGCGAGATTCGCTATCAGTACCTCACGCTCGTCCACGGCCACCGGACGGTGAATGGATCGAGCGGGTACGACCCGCCCATCCACAGATTCGTCGGGGTCGGCGAGCTCTCTGCGCTGACCGACGGCAACCGGATGCATGACGCGATCGGATTCTTTCGCGGCCTGGGCGTCCGTTACCTCGTCGTGCATCTCCGCGAATTCGAGAATCCGGCCATCGCGACAGCGCTGCTGACCGAGCTTCGAACCAACCGCCACGACGTCGCCGCACGTCACGAATTCGGATCCACCGCGGTGTTCACCCTTGCGCCCGCTGACCCGGCGCCGCCGGCCGGTGCATTCCGTGCCGTGCCCGCTGCGGCCATTCACGCGCGCACGTCGCACCAGCCGGCACGCCTGCCGCTGCTCTTCGATCGGGACCGCGACACTCGCTGGCTCACGGGCGAACGCCAGGCGGGCGGCGAATGGATTGAGCTGACGCTGGACCGGCCGCGAGCGATCGCACTCGTGCGCATGCAGACCGCCGAACGCAGCTTCGACGACTACCCGCGCGAGCTCGCGATCGACGCCGTCGAAGGCGATCGGACGCAGACGCTCTTCCGCGGGTCGATCATCCCCGCGTTCGGCCGCGGTCTCGCGGTGAACCGCAGCTACCCGAACATCGACATCGTGCTGCCCGACAATCACGCGCGGATGATCCGGCTCCGGCAGCTCGGCGCGACCGATCTGCTCTTCTGGTCGATCCACGAAATCGAGCTGTGGGAGCGCTAGTGGCGCGGGCGTCACAGACGTGAACGCAAAGGACGCAAAGCTCGCAAAGAAAGACTTTGATTGTGGTCTTTGCGGCCTTAGCCGGCCTTTGCGTTCTTCACGAGCGTCGCCAGCCGAGTATGATGAACGCGCATGTCCGACGATCTCGAGCGGCTCGAGCGCGAACGCCTCGACGCCGATCGCCGGTACAACGAGGCGCTCACCGCATTCGACGCGGCGCTCGTCCATCTGCCGCCGATCGCTGACGCGATCGCAGCCGGCGACGCGGCGCTTCCACCGCTGCCGGCGGGCTGGCGCGGCCGGTGGATGCGAACGGTCGAGCAATGGCTCCGGCCGTGGACCGATCGGCAGCGGACCTTCAACACGCAGGCGGCGGATGCCGTCCAGTCGCTGACCGCGCACGAGCGCGAGCGCGCCGCCGCATTCGATCGGTTTCAGAGCGCGCTCGTCGTGTTCGCCCAGCACATCACGGCGTTCGTCGAGTCGAAGGACCGGCAGCTCGCCGCCAACGCGTCTCACGGCTTCGACGCCGTGCAGCGCCGCCTCGAGGAGCTTCAGCGGAAAGTGGACGGGCTGTCGGAGCTGCACACACGACTGGCCGTCCTGCAGCGGACGACCGAGATGCTCGCGCGCCGGCTCGATCGGCCGGCCAGCCCTGCGCCCGCGTCGACCGGAGCCGCTCCGCAATCCATTCCGGCACCGCCGGCGGCATCGTCTGTCGACTCCGTCGCGTGCAGGTACGTGGCATTCGAAGACGAGTTCCGCGGCTCGGACGAGGCGGTGTCGGCCAAGCTGCGCGACTACGTGCCGATCTTCGCCGGCGCCACCGACGTCCTCGACATCGGCTGCGGACGCGGCGAGTTTCTCGCGGCGCTGCAGGCGGCCGGCGTGCGCGCGCGCGGCATCGACGCGAACGGCGAGATGGCGGCGGTCGCGCGCGGGCGCGGCGTCGACGCGATCGAGGCCGACGCGCTCGCCCATGTCGCCGCGCTGCCAGACGACTCGCTCGGCGGCGCGATTGCGACGCAGGTCGTCGAGCACCTCGATCCGCGGTACCTGATGCAGCTGGTCGATGCGCTCTCGCGCACGCTGCGCCGGGGCGCGCCGCTCGTGCTCGAGACAATCAATCCCACCTGCTGGTACGCGTTCTTCAGCAGCTATCTCCGTGACTTCACGCACGTGCGGCCGGTCCATCCGGAGACGCTGCAGTATCTGCTGCGCGCGAGCGGCTTCGAGCACGTCGAGATCCGTTATCGTTCGCCGCTGCCGGATCACATCAAGATGAGAAAGGTCGATCTGCCGGAGCAGATTCTGAAATCGGACGCGGCGGCCGACGTCGCGATCGCCCGCGTGGGACACACCGTCAACACGAACGCCCACTTGCTCAACGATCTGATGTTCGGCTACATGGACTACGCCGCCATCGGGTACCGATGCTAGAAATCGAGTACCGATGCTAGAGAAAAGTTTCCTTTGCGGCCTTTGCGGCCTCTGCGTTCTTCTTACGCTTCTGCCGCGTTGACCAGCCGCTCGACGACGCCGTCCCAGCTGATCGTGCGGGCACGCTCGTAGCCGGCGTCCCCGAGGGCGCGGGCGAGGCTGCGGTCGGCGGCGACCCGCGCCATCGCCGCGCCGAGCGATTCGGGCGTCGGCTCCACGACGAGGCCGTTGACGCCGTCCTCGACGAATTCCAGCGGTCCGCCCGCATCGGTCGTCGTGACGACCGGCTTGCGCGCGAGAAACGCCTCGAGCGTGACGTAGCCGTAGTCTTCGTCGAAGGGGGGAAACACGACGGCGGCGGCGTTCGCGTACAGCTCGACGAGGCGGCGATCGTCCACCTCGCCCGCGAACGTGACGCGATCCGCCACGTTCGTCTCGAACGCGAGTTGCTCGAGCCCCTGGCGCTCCCACCCGCGCCCGGCGACGATGAGACGCAGCGAGAGCGGCGTGCAGGCGAGCGCCCGCACGACGAGGCCGACGCGCTTGTTCGATTCGAGCCGGCCGACCGACAGCACGTAATCGCCGAACGGGCCCGGCACCAGGTCGTCATGGAGCGGCGGCGGATGATAGAGCGGCTCGGCCTGCAGCCCGTTGTAGCGCGCGAGACGCGCCGACGTGTTCCGCGCGATGCTGAAGATCCGTTTCGATTCGGCGAGCGCGGCCGTATCGCGCTCGATGAGCCACTGCCGCAGGTTCACGTCCGCTTCGGAGTGGCCGAACTCGCTGAACGACGTCCCGCAGAGGTCGTAGATGGCGCGGTACTGATGCAACAGCCACGTCACTTTGCACGGATGGCGGACGAAGTAGGTGGGGAACTTCGTCGCGATGACGAGGTCCACCGGCTCGTGGTTCGTGCTCGAGAGATCGAGCAGCCGCCACAGCGCGGCTTGCGCCGGTAGTTCTTCTTTCGGGTACGATTTGAACGGAATCGACACTTTTTTTGCACGGTACCCGTGGCAGCGCAACTGATTGACCAGCGCTCGAACGAGACGCTCGGCGCCGCCGTAGACGAACGGCACCTGGGCCTCGCAGACAAGAACGGTTCGGACGGAGGACATCTGACGATCCTATTCTCGCGGCGAAGGGTCGCCGTGTGCGTCCTGTACGGCATGCTTGCGGCCTTCTTCTGCGCGCCGCTCTTCTCGCATCCGCTCGCGCTGGGCCGGTTCGATTGGGATCAGCACCTGTTCTACTACGCGGAGGTGCTCAAGAACATCCTCGAGTACGCGCAGCCGCCGTTCTGGAGCCCATGGTACTGCGCGGGCAACGTGATGTGGCAGAACCCGCAGGTGGCGCTCCTCAGTCCGGTCTATCCGCTCGCGACCGTCATGCCGCTCGCGCTCGCGATGAAGATCAACATCGTGCTGCATTACTGGATCGCGTTCATCGGGATGCACCTGCTCCTGACGCGAGTCGTCGGCCTGCGATTCCTGCCCGCGGTCGTCCTGCTGGCATCGATCTTCACGCTGAGCGGCGCGATGGCCCTGCACCTCGCCGTCGGCCACTCGGTGTTCCTGCCGGCCTTTTATCTGCCGCTGCTGATGTTCTTCTTCTTCCGCGCGATCGACACGGGCGCGCTCGGTCCCGCGCTGTATGCGGCCGCGCTGCTCGCGCTGACGATTTTCAACGGAGGGCTGCACATCGTTCCGATGGAGCTCGTCGCGATTGGCGTGTTCGCGGTCTGCGCGGCGGTTGCCCGGCGGAGCTGGCGGCCGCTGGTGCTGGCGTCGGTCATCGCCGCGGCCGGTGCCGCGTATGCCGCGCCGAAACTCGGACCGGCGATCGCGTTCGTCACCAGCGATCGCTTCCGGGATACGCGCAATCCGGCGGCGCATCCCGACCGGATGACGCCTCTCATGATGTGGCGGGCGTACACCGACCCGTCGCAGACCACCGGATCGAAAGTCGAAACGGCGCAGCAGCATGAGTGGTGGGAGTACGGCAATTACATCGGCACGTTCGCGACCGTGCTCATCGCCCTGAGCGTCTTCTGGTCGTGGATCATGCCCCCGGTCCCAGGGCGGTGGTTGGCGCGAGCCCTCGGCATCACCTCGCTGCTGTTCCTCGTCCTCTCGGCCGGCGAGTTCCATCCGTTTGCGCCCGCGTCCGCCCTGCGCCACGTGCCGTTGTTTTCATTGTTTCGAATCCCAAGCCGCTTCACGATCGGCTTCGTCCTCTTCGGCACATTGACGGCGGGTGCGGTCGCGCGCGCGGCGCTGGATCGCCTGGCCCGTTCGCGATGGCGTGCCCTGAGCCTGTCGAATGGGCAGATCATTGGCGCGACGGTGTGCGCGATCGCCCTCCTGCAGATCGCCCTCGTCAACCGCGCACACTTCCGGGACACGTTCGTCGATCCGCCGCTCGACGCCGGCTTTCGAGTCTTCAAGGGATCGCCCACGCTGGCCCGCGACGCGGACACGAGTCCCCGGGCGGCGAATTCGCCGATGCTGCGAGCGGCGATGCGCGGCCAGCCGCTGTTCGGCTGCGATGAAAGTCTGCAGTTGGCGCGCAACGCCGACGCTCACGATCTACTCGTCTGGGCGGAGGGCCACGCGAAGATCTCCTCGGTTGTGTTCAGCCCGAATCGCGTGCAGTTTTCGGCCGTCGGCGGATCTGAGCCGTCGCGAGTCTTTCTCAATCAGAACTCCGCGCCCGGATGGCGGAGCACCGTGGGCCCGGTGCTCATCGACCCGCGGGCCGGCCGCATGTTCGTCGAGCTCGCGCCGTTTCAGACCGGGCGGTTCGCGTTTTCGTTCGTGCCCCCGGGACTCGTGATGGGGAGCGTGCTGTTCCTCGTCGCCATCGCCGCGACCGCGCTCGTCTGGAACGCGCGACTGGCTGCGATCCCGTTCGACTGGAATGCGATCGCTCGGCGCACGCCGGCCGCCCTCACGCTCGTGGATCGTGCCGAGCGTGCCACGAAGGTCGCCGTCACGATCTCCTTCACCCTCCTGCTCGCCGCGAGGGTCGCGTTCGCGGATTACGGCGGGACAAAGCTCGCCCTGCTGATGATTGGCGCGTTCGCGATCTCGTACGTCATCAGCCGTCGCTCGACGCACGTGGTTCCCGCGCTCATCGCCATGACGTATGTGGCGCCGGTCGTCGCGGCGAAACTGGTGCCCGACGCGCCGGCGTTCCCGCCCGTCTGGTACGCCGCCCTGTTCGCCGCGATGCTGCCGCGCCTGTCGCTGGCGCGGTGGGCCCTCCCGACAGCGTGGCGCGTGCCGCTCGCGGGCTGGGCGCTCGCCGGCGCGATTGGCTGGCCGATCCTGGCCGCGCGCGAAATGGATTTCCACCCCGAGCTGTCCGGCGTGCTCGACATGCCGGCGTCGATGACCGGCGTGAGCGCGCGCACGTCGATCGTCCTCATCGCCGAGGCCACCATCGCGATGATGTTGGGCATCCTGTGGCTCGACTGGCTGTTTGGCATGTTCGCCGCCGACAAGCGCCGGTTCCGGCAGGCCATCGTGCTGCCGCTCCTCGCGAGCTGCACGGTTGCGTGTGCGGTGGCCGCCTATCAGCTCTTCGTCGACATCAATTTTCTGAACAACGGATGGGCGTCGTTCGGGCGCGCCAGCGGAACCGCGATCGACGCCAACGGCTTCGGCATCATCGCGGTTCTTTGCGGCTGCGCCTTTCTGGCGTCGCTCGAGCGCGGGCGAACGGCGTGGAACGCAGCGATGATCGCCGGCTTTGCGCTGGCGGTGATCGGCGCATGGTCGTCGGGCTCCAGGACGACCCTCGTCGCTCTCGTGATCGCGCTCGCGTTTGCAGGTCAGAAGTTCATTCGCGATGTGTTCTCGTCGACAACGGCAACACGAAGGCGCCACCCTCGCCTCCTCGCGACCGGGATTGCGTTGGTCATCTCGGCCGCGATCCTGTACGCGCTGAGGCAAAGCGGTCCGGTGTTGCGTGTCGGCTGGATTCTCCCCTCCGCATCGATCGAATCGGTCGAAGCGTTCGCGAAGGAAATGTTGTGGAACCGCAACGGGTACGGACGAGCGGCCGTCGACATGATCCGGAAGAGTCCATGGGTCGGTGTGGGCCTCGGATCCTTTCAGACGATCGTCGCCGATTATCCCTATTCGCATCTCGAAGGACCGCTCGAGGCCGACAACGCGCAGAACTGGATCCGCCATAACCTCGCCGAGCTCGGTGTCATCGGCAGCCTTGGCTGGATGATCTGGGCCGGTGTCCTCGGATTTGCGATGATCGCGCGCGCGCGCCGCCCGCGCGATCGCGCGACGACGATTATCGGAGGCGCGCTCGTCGCCTTGCTCGTGGTGTCGCAAGTCGGCATCCCGACCCAGAACCTCGGCGTGGCAATGACGTTCTGGACGTTCGTCTTCTGGTACTTCGCGCATCCGCGGGCCTCGGAGGACGAGCACGACGCTCGACGCACGTCCGTCCCCGCGTGGCAATGGATCGCGCTCGTCATCGGCATCGCGGCGTTTGCGGCGGTCACCCTGCAGACGAGCGTGATGACGCTGCGGGTGCCGATGCGCGCGCGCGACGCGGGCTGGAACTACGATTACGGCTTTTACTGGCCCGACATCACGTCGACCGACGAGGAATTCAGATGGACCCGGCAGAATGCGGTCGCGGTCGTCCCTGCCCTGACTCGTCGCGTCAAGCTGTCGGTGTGGGTGACGCGGCCCGACGTGAAGACGAACCCGGCGCTCGCGCGCGTGTGGCACGACAACCGGCTCGTGATTGATTCGGTACTGACCGACGACACACCGGTGACCACCTACCTCAGAATCGACAGAGACCCGCGATGGCTGATGCTGAGAACCTACCTCGATCGCGACCTGGCGCCCGAGCCCCCGAATGCGGGCCTGGCGGTTCAATGGACGTTTCTCGAGGAGAAGTGATCTCAGCTCCCCGGATATGGAACGCATCGACGCGGCGGTGATTGGCGCCGGCGTGACCGGCCTCGCTTCCGCTCGCGCGATCGCGGAGCGCGGCCTCTCGGTGTGCGTGCTCGAGCGTCATCCGCGGCCCGGCCTCGACACGAGCACGCACAACAGCGGCGTCATCCACGCGGGTCTCTACTATCCGGCCGGCTCGCTCAAAGCGCGGCTGTGCGTCGAAGGCAACCGGCTGATGTACGAGTTCTGCGAGCGCTTCGGCGTCCCTCACCGGCGCTGCGGCAAGCTGGTCGTCGCTCACGACGAGAGCGAGCTCGCGACGCTCGAATCGCTGCGCGCGACCGGCATGGCCAACGGCGTCGAAGGACTGGAGATCGTCGACAAGGCGTTCATCGCCCGTCGCGAGCCGGCGGTGTCTGCTGTCGCCGCAATGTGGTCGCCGACGAGCGGCATCGTCGAAGCCGAGGCGCTGGTGCACACGCTGCTCGGCGTCGGCGAGTCCGCCGGCGTGATCTTCCTTCCGGGCACGCGCCTCGCCGGCGCGGATCGCGACACCGACGGCATGGTGCTGCGCACCGAGCGCGAAACGATTCACGCGCGCACCGTCGTCAACGCGGCCGGGCTGTACGCCGACGAGGTGTCGCGGATGCTCGGTGGTGAAACGTTCACGATCTTTCCGTGCCGTGGAGAATACGCGGAGCTCGCGCCGGCAAAACGATCGCTGGTTCATGGCCTCGTCTATCCGCTGCCGCACGGCCACGGCCTCGGCGTGCATCTCGTGAAGACGATGTCGGGCGCCGTGTGGCTCGGTCCGACGGTGTGCTTCCAGGAAAAGAAGGACGATTACGAGCACCATCGTCTGCCGCTCGAAGCGTTCGTCGAGCCCGCACGCCGCCTGCTGCGCGACGTGACGCTGGCGGATCTGCGGCTGTCCGGTAGCGGCATCCGCGCGAAGCTTCACGACGCGAGCGGGTCGTTCTCAGATTTTTTGATTCGGCGCGATCGGCAGAATCCGTTCGTCATCCAGGCATCGGGCATCGAATCGCCGGGACTCACCTCGTCGCTCGCCATCGGCAAACTCGTCAGCGACATCGTCGTCGATGGAGCGACGAACGCCTGACGACGAACGACCACGACCAACGACAGTGATCTGCTTCAAGACAAACCCGAGTCCGCCAACCTTGGGTGGGAGGGCCGTCACTCACTGCGGAGGACGTCTGCCGGATCGAGCCGCGCAGCGCTGCGGGCCGGCTGAAGGCACGCCAGCAGGGCGACCAACAGCAGGAACGACGGCACTGCCACGAATGTGATCGGGTCGGTCGGATGCACACCGTAAAGCAGACTGGCCGCAAAGCGCGTGACGCTCAGCCCGGCGAGAAACCCGAGCGCCGTGCCGGCGAACGCGAGCAACGCGCCCTGCTTCACGATCATCGTCAGAATCTCGCGCGGCCTCGCGCCGATCGCCAGCCGGATGCCGATTTCCCGGCGGCGCCGCGCGACGGCGAAGCTGACGACGCCGTAGACGCCGATCGTCGCAATCGCGAGTCCGATGCCGCCCGCCACGGTGGAGAGCGTTCCGGCCACGCGCGGAACGATCAAGGCATCGCTGAGGTGACTCTCCATCGTGCGCACGTTGAAGACCGCGAGCCGTGGATCGAGGCGCCGAATCACGTCCCGCACCGGCGCGGAATACGTGGCAGGTTCGCCGCTGGTCTTCACGACGAGCGTCACGCCGGCGGGGGTCTCTCTGGCGGCGTACTCGTTCAGCAGCGGCAGGTAGAGGCTTGGACGCGGCGCTTCGCCGACGGCGCGCGAGCTGGCTGTCGCGACCACGCCGATGATCTGCAGCCGCTTGCCGTCGCCCACGATCCGCCGGCCGATGGGAGACTCGTTCGCGAACGCGGCGCGCGCGAATGCTTCGTTGACGATCGCGGGTCTGCCGGCACCGGGCTGATCCGAACGGAAGTCCTCACCCACGATCCGTGCGATGCCCATCGTCTCGAAGAACTGCGGGCCCACGCCGTAGATGTCGGTGCGGATGCGCTGCCTGTTCGGGTCTCCCTCTCGCTCCTCGAGCACGAAGTTCGAATTGCTCATGATGAGCGTCAGCGGAACGCTGGTCGTCAGCGAGGCCGACTCGACGCCGGGCACCGCGTGAGCGCCGTCGAGGATGTCTCGCAGGAGCTGCCGCGCCTGCGGATCCGGCCGCCGATCGAGGCTCGGATCGAATGCCAGGAGCAGCAGAT
The DNA here is from genome assembly GCA_036004865.1 of Vicinamibacterales bacterium. Taxonomy (GTDB): domain Bacteria; phylum Acidobacteriota; class Vicinamibacteria; order Vicinamibacterales; family CAVVIG01; genus QHWF01. The sequence continues at coordinate 25,884 of DASYQZ010000098.1, read as the reverse complement.
TGCGGTTCCTCAGCCCGATGTCCATGCCGCGCGCCGACTGGAGGCTGCGGAGGAAGAGTCCGGTGCACAAGAGCAGGATGGTGCAGATCGCGATCTGCGCCACCACGAGACCGTTGCGGAGGCCGAACCGATCGATGCTGCCGGTCCCGCGTGCATCGGCCTTCAAGTCCGTGACCACGTCCGGTCTCGTGGCCCGCAGCGCGGGCACTAATCCGAAAACGACGCCGGTGGCAATCGACAGCGCGATGCAGAAGAGCAGCACCTGATAGTCGAGCGAGATCGTGAGGTCCAACGGCCACCCGATCGGAATCCGAAGCAGCGCGATCATCCGCGCGCCGTACGCCGCAATCATCCAGCCGGCCACGCCGCCGAGGAGCGCCAGCATCAGGCTCTCTGTCAGGAGCTGCCGCACCAGACGGGCGCGGCTCGCACCGAGGGCGATTCGAGCCGCGATCTCGCGCTTCCTCGCCGACGCCCGTCCGAGTAGAAGATTCGCGACATTCGCGCACGCCGTCAGCAGGACGAGCACCGTGGCGCCGAGCGACAGCGAAAACAACGTCAGCGCCACCCGGCGGAATGCGGGATTGATGTGGCCCGCCAGTTCGAGGTGGAAGCCTCGGAACGCGTCACCACCGGGAGACGCCGAGTTCAGTGTCTGAGCGATGACGTCCAGTTCGGCGCGCGCCGCCTGGACGTCGACGCCTGGGCGCAGCCTCGCGACAGCGTTCAGCCAGTAACGCCGCCGGTTCTCGCTGAATGGTCCTCGGCGGAATTCGAGCTCGTCGATCATCGAGAACGGGATCCAGAACTCCGCGTTGATCGCGACGTCTGTCCCGCGAAAACGAGCCTCCGTGATCCCAATCACTGTCGCCGGCCGGCTGTTGATGGTGACGGTCCGGCCGACGAGGTGTGGATCGCCGTTGAACCGTGTCTGCCAGAGATGATGGCTGAGTACGACGACAGGGGGTTCTCCACGCCGGTCGTCGCGGCCGCCTTCGCCAAGGCTCCGGCGAGCCTCGCCGAAGCGGAGCGGAGGCGGGCTGACATCGAAGCCACGGCCCGCCGCGAACCGGGGCCGCACGACCGCGAAGTAGTTCGCCGTCACGAGCGCGCCCCAGTGCCGCTCGGGGTCGCCTTGCGATCCGATCGACGCAGACAGCAGCGGATCGTAAGCCGCGATCCCCTCGAAGGCCCGTGCCTGCCGCAAATCTCGAAAGTCGGGATACGAGAGGACGCTGCCGACGTCACCCGTACGGCGGTTGGATTCCGACAGGCTCAGCAACCGCGACGGCTCGTCGACCGGCAGCCGCTGAAGGAGCGCGAAGTTGAGGATGGCGAAGATCAACGAGCACGCGCCGATGCCGAGTGCCGGGGACCCCACCGCGATCGCCGCAAAGCCAGGCGCGCGGCGCATCGTGCGCGCGGCATAGCGCACGTCTTGAAGGATCGCGTCGAGCCACATCGTCCCTCGCACCCTACCTATGACGATCGTCGCCGCATAAGGTTGACACCACCCAGTAGCGGCAGCTGAGATAGCCGCCCGGCATGAGCTCCTCTTCGACGTCGACCACGCGTCCGCCATGCTCGGCCACGAGCGCCACGATCTCGGCGCGGGGCACGCAGTGCATTTCCATCCTCGGCGCGAACGAGAGCGTGTTCCACCAGTTGATCAGCGGCGGCACGTACGGCTCGTACAGACGTTTCACCATTCGCTCGATCGAGCGATCGCGGCGGACCTTGAACGCATCCCATGAATGCCGATAGATCCAATAGAGGTCGCGCAGCCGTGTCGCGCGGAGCACCCGGAAGATGCGAGGATGCCGCTCGCGAAACGGCGGCTCCTCCGGTTTCGGCGCTCGAACCACGACGGGAGTCGGTCGGGGCGGCGGCGGCCGACCGGGAAGACCGCCGGTGACATGGCACGGGACGCGGAGCGTTTCGGATCCACGCTCCGCGAACCAGTTCACGTTCTCTTGCACGAGATCCAACTCCACCCAATAGTCGCCGTCGAACGCCGGCGCGGTGACATGAAGGATCAGCTCCGCTCGCGATCCTGGCGCGATGTCGTGGCTCAGTGGACAGCGCGCATCGTCGCGGCGCATCACTTCGCCGCTACCGTGAAGCCAGTGGTTCCCCAACGTGATTCTGTGACGGTCACGAGCGCCCGGCAGCGCCGGCCATGTGTGCGGCGAGACGTTCTCCACGGTCACCCCGAGCGCCACGACGTCGCCGGCACGCGCCGACAGGGAGGACGGCGTCGCCGTCAAACGCGCGTTGAAGGCCGCCACCGGCAGCGGCCCGGCGATCGGCGTGCGTCTCGCATCGGCCGGCGGGTCGCTTCCGGTTCGGTGACTTGGAAGTTGGAACACGAGAAGTCCGTCCGGCGCGAGCACGCGCATCAGCTCGCCGATGTAAGTCTTGCTGTCACGCGGCTCCATGTGTTGGAGCACGAGCGTCGAGTAGACGAGGGTGTAGCCGGCGTCGCCGAACAGCTTCAGATCGGCTGCGACGTTCAGGTGATAGGTGCAGCGTTCGCCGTGACGGTTGTACCGCCGCGCCGCTCGCACCATGGGAGCCGAGATGTCCACACCGTCGGCGTGTTGGAATTCCTCGGCCATGGCCTGCGTCACGCGTCCCGCGCCGCACCCGAAATCCAGCGCGCGGCGGCGGGATACGTCGAGGCCGAGCCGCTCCGCCCGCCGCAGGACTGCGGTCATCTCGTCGGCGCCGCTGCGAAAGAACTGTTCGCGGGCCCAGCGGCCATGGCGTTTGTCGGGGATCGTCAACGCCGCCCAGAAGGGATCGCGCCGGCCGAGCCGCTCCCAATGCCGTTTGACGGCGACCAGGCGCATTACCGATCGGTCTCGTTCGACAGCCCGCAGTACTTCGGGCGCGCTGCGCGCAGCATCATGTCCGACGATCGCGACGAACGACGACAAACCATTCCCGCGCGCGTGGTGTCCAAACGATGTAGCCCGGCCCTTTCAACATTCCAGGGCCGCGTTCGTGGCCAAGTGCCCGGGAGGGTTCCATGCGGCACCTCAGGATTGTAGCGCTCGTCGTGTCGGCGGCGGTGGTGGCGCTCGCGGGGCTCGGCGCGCAAATGATCGGCGGCGGCGATGTCGGTCACATTACGGGTGTCGTCGCCGACACCGGCGCAGTCCCGATCGCAGGCGTCGAAGTGAAGCTCTCGCGCGGCGGACGCACCGCGCGCACCACGATCACGAACGCGAAAGGCGAATTCGGGTTTCTCGTGCTCGATCCGGATCGCTACGAGGTGACCGCCGCGTTGCGCGGGTTCCGTCCGGCAACCGTCTGGGCCACGATCACGCAAGGCGCGACGGTCAAATTGTCGCTGACGCTTCAGATTGACACGCTCGCCAAGAGCCGCTCCACCGACGTGACGTCCCCGCCACCGGCGTCGCCTGCCGCATCGCCGCAAACCGACGCGGCGGATCGCGTCTACCGCCATAGCGAACTCGCGGCCGTCGCCGGCGGCGTCGGTGTCGCAATCGGCGGTGCGACAGGATTCGCCAGCGCATTCCCCGGTTTCAACACCGAATCGTACGACCGCATTACCGACAATCAGTGGACCGAAGTCGGGCGCAAACCGCTGTCGACTTTCTCCACCGACGTCGACACGGCGTCGTACTCGAACGTCCGGCGATTTCTGAATCAGGGGCAGGCTCCGCCCAAGGACGCCGTCCGCATCGAAGAGCTGATCAACTACTTCACGTTCCGCTATCCGGATCCGCGCGACGAGCATCCCTTCTCCGTGATGGCTGCGATCGGCGAGTGCCCGTGGAATGGAACGCACAAGCTCGCGCTCATCGGCCTGCAGGCGCGCCGTCTCGATCGCAGCCGCATCCCGCCTCGCAACCTCGTGTTCCTCATCGACGTGTCGGGCTCGATGATGGACGCCAACAAGCTGCCGCTCGTCAGAGCCTCGCTCGCGATGCTCGTCCCGAACCTCACCGACAAGGATCGCGTCGCGATCGTCGTCTACGCCGGCAACACCGGACTGGTCCTGCCGTCGACTTCCGGCGGTGACACGTCGACGATCCTCGAGGCGATCGGTCGCCTGCAGGCCGGCGGATCGACGAACGGCGGCGCCGGGCTGATGCTCGCGTACAAAGTCGCACGCGAGCACTTCATCAAAGGCGGCGTCAACCGCGTCGTGCTCGCGACCGACGGCGACTTCAACGTCGGCGTCACCGATCAGGGATCGCTGCTGCGCTTGATCGAGGAGAACCGCGAAAGCGGCGTCGCGCTGTCAGTGCTCGGCTACGGCATGGGCAACGTGAAGGACTCGACGATGGTGAAGCTGGCGGATGCGGGGAACGGCAACTACGCGTACATCGATTCGCTCGCCGAGGCGCAGAAGGTGCTGGTCGAACAGGCCGGCGGCACGCTGGTCACCGTCGCGAAGGACGTGAAGCTGCAGATCGAGTTCAACCCGCGCGTCGTGTCGGCGTACCGGTTGATCGGGTACGAAAAACGGATTCTGCAAGATCAGGATTTCAACAACGACAGGAAGGACGCCGGCGACATCGGCGCGGGCCATTCGGTGACGGCGCTCTACGAGCTGATTCCGGCCGGGCAGCCGATCGACGTGCCGTCGATCGATCCGTTGAAGTACCAGCGCGCCGGCAGCCTGTCCGCCGATGCGCAGCGCGGCGAGGCGATGACGGTGAAGATCCGCTATAAGCAGCCCGATGGCGCCACGAGCTCGCTGCTCGCAGTGGCGGTGCCGGAGAAGACGACCGACAATCCGGAGCTCGGCTTCGCCGCTGCCGTCGCAGAGTTCGGCATGCTGCTCCGCGACAGCGAGCACAAAGGTTCGTCCTCCTATGCGAACGCGCTGAAGCTCGCGCAGCAGTTCAAGGGGGACGATCCGTACGGCCATCGCGCCGACTTCATCCGTCTGGTTGGCGCGGCGGAGGGCATTACTCGGCTACAGACCGCGAGCCGTTGACGAGCCGCTGGACGCAACTCATCGGTCGTCAGTCTGCGGCGCGGCCGGCGACAGTCGATCGCGCAGAGTCGCGAGAAACGCGCGCAAGCCGGCGGGACCTTCACGAGCCGCACGGTGGACGCGGACCATGTCGAGCTGATCGTACGCGTGCGCGACCACGTTGCGGAATCCAGCGGCGCGGCCAAGCCGCGACGCGAGATCGGCGCCAATCACGTTCGCCTCGGACAATCGCCGGAACGCGTCGGCATAACTGGCCGGCGCCCCGAGGTTGAAGTGAAGGCACGCCGACGTCGCCAGATCGACCACGACTTGCGTGGCCTGCCACAAGTGGAGCACCACCGCATCTGACGCGTCGGTGGCCGGCTGGAACGCCTCGTCGCTGGCGGGCAGCCGAGCAGCGACGCGGGCCAGATGTCGCTCCACCACCATCGTTCGTTCCGCCAGGATGTCTCGATCGAGCGGGCTCACGGGCCCAGCTCCGCCAGCACCGCGTCGTACCCGCGCCGCAGCAGCGGCTGCACGTCGCACCAGAACGACACCGCGTCGAGCCAGAACCGCGCGAACTCGCCGTTCTCGGCCTCGGCGACGACTCGACCGTCTCGTGCCGCGCGGTACCGAAGTGGGGCGCCGGCGCGCCGCAGATCGACCAGATCGATCCGATCGCTGTTCAACGTGTCGACGAGCACGCCGAGGAGATGATCCGGATCGAAGCCGCGCGAGGCGACGTACCCGAAATCCCAATCGGAGGATGGTCGATCGCTGCCGCGAGCGCGCGACCCGAAGAGCACCAACAGGCTCAGTTCCGGCGTGCCCGCTACGGTCCGCCGAAGCGTCGAGAGCGAATCGTCATCTGACACGACGCGATGGTAGCAGAAGGACCTGCGGCGGCGACCGCGAGTCGATAATAGTCGGTGGTCGTTGGTCTTGGTCGACCAACGACTCACGACGAAGGACCAACAACTAACCCAACGACTAACGACCAACGAGGACTGAGAGATATCGCGTGACGGCATCCTGCCACGGCGGCATCTCGATGCCGATCGATCGCAGCTTTTCGTTCGACAGCGCGCAGTACTTCGGGCGCGGCGCGCGAAGGGGCATGTCCGACAATCGCACCGGCACGAGCCGTGGCTCGATGCCGAGCTGATGCGCCAGTTCCTGCGCGAATTCGAGCCACGTGCAGACGCCGGAATTCACGCAGTGATACAGGCCCGCCGGCGCCGGCGACTGCAGGAGCTGCCGCGTCGCCCGCGCGGCGTCGAGCACGAAGGTCGGCGTGATCGTGCGATCGACGAATACCTTCGGCGCGCCGCCAGCTCGCAGCGTGTCGAGAATGACGGCGGCGCTCCCCTTCGCGGGCCGCGCGCCCGGCGCCTGGCCGAACAGACTCTCGACGCGGAGCACGTACGAGCGAGGCTGATCGAGCGCGAACCACTCGCCAAGCAGCTTGGTCGCGGCGTACACGCTGCGGGGGTTCGGACGATCCTCTTCGGTGTACGGCGCGGAGCCGCTGCCGTCGAAGACGAAGTCGGTGCTGTAGTGGACGAGGGCGGCGCCGTGCCGATCGGCCGCTCGCGCGAGCGCGCGGACGGCGTACGCGTTCGTGTTCAGGGCCTCCACCGGATGATCTTCGGCGCCGTCCACGTCGGTCCACGCGGCGCCGTTCACGATCGCGTCGGGCCGCGCGCGATCCATCGCCGCCGCAATCGCCGCATCGTCGGTGACGTCGAGCTCCTCGCGGGTCAGCGCGATCACGTCGTGGCCCGACGCGGCGAATTCGTGCGCCACCGCGGCGGCGAGCTGCCCGCGCGCCCCGACCACCGCGATCCTCACGTCAGGCGGCTTTCTCGACGCCGAACTTCCGCATCTGCGCGTCGTCGAACACGCCTTCCCAGCGTGCGACGACCGCCGTGGCGATGCAGTTGCCCATCACGTTCACCGACGTGCGGCCCATGTCCATGATTTGATCGATGCCGAGGAGAATCGCCGCGCCTTCGAGCGGCAGGCCGAACTGGGTGAGCGTCGCGGTGAGGACGACGAGGGCGGCGCGCGGCACGCCGGCGACGCCCTTGCTGGTGAGCATCAGCGTCAGCATCATCCCGAGCTGCTGACCGAAGGTCATCGGGATGCCGAAGAGCTGCGCGACGAAGATGCTCGCGAGCGACAGGTAGAGCGTCGTGCCGTCGAGATTGAAGCTGTATCCGGTCGGCAGCACGAAACCGACGATGTTCTTCGGCACCCCGAAGCGCTCCATGACCTCGAGCGCCTTCGGCAGCGCCGCCTCGGAGCTCGCTGTCGTGAACGCGATCAGGAACGGCTCGCGGATCGCCTTGAGGAAGGTGAAGAACGGCACCCGGATGAGGTACGAGACGCCGCCGACCACGATGATCACGAAGATCACGAGACCGAGGTACATCAGCGCGACGAGCTTGCCGAGCGTGAACAGAATCGCGAGACCTTTGCCACCGACCGTCGCGGCGATCGCGGCGAAGACGCCAATCGGCGCGAACGCCATCACGTAGCCGGTGAACTTGAACATCACCTGAGCGGTGCTCTCGAGCACGTCGACGACCGGTTGTCCCTTCGACCCGATCGCCGCGAGCGCGATGCCGAAGAACGTGGAGAAGACCACGAGCTGCAGGATGTCGCCGCGCGCCATCGCGTCGACGACCGAGGTCGGGAACAGATGCAGGAAGATGTCCCAGGCGTGCTGCTGATTCTGCGCCATCGCGGCGGCGGCCGACGTATCGGCGCCGACCGGCGTCGCGAGGCCGGCGCCCGGCTTGAAGACGTTGACGAGCGCGAGGCCGAGGAACAGCGCGATCGTCGTTGCCGCCTCGAAATACACGATCGCCTTCAAGCCGATGCGGCCCATCGCCTTCAGATCGCCGGTGCCGGCAATGCCGACGACGAGCGTGGCGAACAGCAGCGGCGCGATGATCATCTTGATCATGCGCAGGAACGCGTCCGCCAGCGGCTTCACCGCGACGCCGAAGCCCGGCCAGACATACCCGACGACGATGCCGAGCACCAGGCCGATGAAGATCTGCGTGGTGACGCTCGGCAGACGGCTCTTGCGCGATCGCGCGCCGTGCGAGGCGGCCCGGATCAACGCGCCACCCCTGCGCGACTGTGTCGCAGGGCGTCAGCCCCGCGATCAAGGAAAGCCGCGATCGCCGAGACCACGGCCTCCTGCTGATCGAGGGTCAGCTCGCCATAGATCGGGATGGCGAGCGATTCGTTGGCGGCACGTTCGGCGTTCGGGAAATCGCCGCGACGATAACCGAGATCGGCGAAGCATGGCTGCAGGTGGAACGGCACCGGATAGTAGATCTCGTTGCCGATGCGCTGTTCGTCCAGATGCCGCTTGAGCGCGTCGCGCTCGGACGTGCGGATGACGAACTGGTTGTAGATGTGAAGACGATCGGTTGGTTCAGCCGGCAGCGTGACTGCGCTCCCGGGGCCGTCGAGGCCGGCCGCGCGGAAGAGATCGCGGTAGCGCGCGGCATTCGCGCGGCGCCCGGAGGTCCACGCGCTCAGATGCGGCGCCTTGACGCGGAGAATCGCCGCCTGCAGCGCGTCCATCCGGAAATTCGCGCCGACCAGATGGTGGTAGTACTTCGGCTCCATGCCGTGCGTCCGCAGCAGACGCGCGCGCTTCGCGAGCACATCGTCGTTCGTCGTCAGCAGCCCCGCGTCGCCGAACGCACCGAGATTCTTGCTCGGGAAAAACGAAAAGCAGCCGAGCGCGCCGATGCCGCCGAGCGGACGTGACTGGTAGGTGGCGCCGATCGCCTGCGCCGCGTCCTCGACGACCGGGATGTTCAATCGATCCGCGGTCCGCATGATGACGTCGAGATCGGCGCTCTGTCCGAAGAGATGGACGGGCAGAATCGCTTTCGTCCGCGGCGTGATCGCGGCTTCGATCTGATCGGCGTCGATGTTGAACGTGACGGGATCGATATCGACGAGGACGGGGCGCGCGCCGACCCGCACGATCGCACCGGCCGTCGCGAAGAACGAGTAGGTGCTCGTCACCACCTCGTCGCCGGCTTTGACGTCCAGGACCATCAGCGCGAGCAGCAGCGCGTCGGTGCCCGACGACACAGCAATCGCGTGGCGAATGCCGAGCATGCTCGCGAGCTCGGCTTCGAGACTCTGGATCTCGGGGCCCATGATGAACCGCTGGCTGTCGGCGACGCGCGTGATCGCCGCGAGAATCTCGTCGCGCAGCGGACGATATTGTGCCTGCAGGTCGAGCAACGGGATCATTTTTTACTCTCTCGCGGGGCCCCGCCCCCGCTCGCTGAATCATTCTAAGCGCTTGACTCCGTTTGGAGCGCGTCGTTGAGCTTCGACCGTCACTTTACCGTTTTAGTAAAAGGAAATCTGGCAGAAGGGGGCGTAATGACGACGGTTCGCAGGCGCGGATTCATGGTCGCTGTCACGCCACTGCTCGCCCTCGGGCCGGCGAGCCCATCGGCGCACGGGCAGGCGCTGTCCGGATCCCGGACGTCATCGTCGGCAACCTGCTTTTATGCGCGACGCTGAATCAACACAAAGGACACAAAGGACACCAAGGAAGAACCTATTTCTCTTTGTGTCCTTTGTGTCCTTTGTGTTTGATCAGGGTTGCGAATCACGTGAGCCGCGCCGACGAGAAGGCGAAGCGATCAGCGCCGTGACTTGATGGCCGCGCGCGTCTCGCGGTCCACCTCGCGGCGCTTGATCGTCTCGCGCTTGTCGTACTCCTTCTTGCCCTTTGCGAGGCTGACGGCGACCTTCACGCGGCCGTTCTTGTAGTACAGCCGCACCGGCACGAGCGTCATCCCCTTCTCGACGGTCTTGCCGATCAGCTTGCGGATCTCGTCGCGGTTCAACAGCAGCTTTCTCCGCCGCAGCGGCTCATGGTCGGCGTACCCGCGATGGCTGTACGGGCTGATGTTCACGTTGTAGAGGAACACCTCGCCGTCCTCGACGCGCGCGAAGCTGTCGCGCAGGTTGACGCGTCCTTCGCGAATCGACTTCACTTCGGTCCCGAGCAGCACGATGCCCGCCTCGAACGTCTCGAGGAGATGGAAGTCGTGAAACGCTTTGCGATTCTCGGCGATCGAGCTTTGCGCTTTTTCGCGCTCGGTTTTGTCCACGGGTTTCAGACTTCAGACTTCAGACTTGCGAGCGGCCAGCCGCGCCGCGAGCCGCACCGCCGCAATCATACTCTGCGGATCCGCGATGCCCTTGCCGGCGATGTCGAAGGCCGTGCCGTGATCGACCGACGTCCGGATGATCGGCAGTCCCAGCGTCACGTTCACCGCCTGCCCGAACGCGACGAGCTTGACCGGGATCAACCCCTGATCGTGGTAGCAGGCGATGACGAGGTCGAACTCGCCGCGGCGGGCGCGGACGAAGATGGTGTCGGCGGGAAACGGTCCGGCCACGTCGATGCCGCGAGCGCGGCATGCTTCGATAGCCGGCGCCATGATCGTTTCTTCTTCACGGCCGAACAGCCCGTGCTCGCCCGCGTGCGGATTGAGTCCCGCGACGGCGATGCGCGGCCGTGTGATGCCGAATCGCGGCAGCTCGCGCGCCGCCAGATCGATCGTCGCGTCGAGCGACGGCGTGGTCAGCGCGCGCGGCACGTCGGCGAGCGCGATGTGCACGGTCGCCAGCACGACGCGCAGCGCGTCGGAGTAGAACATCATCGCGACGTGTCTGGCGCCGGTCAGATGCGCGAGCAGATCGGTGTGGCCGTTCCACGGCAGCCCGGCGAGGCGGAATGCTTCCTTGTTGACCGGCGCCGTCGCGATCGCGTCGATCGTTCTCGCTTTTGCCGCGTCCACCGCCTGGACGATCGCGTCGTACGCGGCGCGGCCGGCGCCGGCGCTCAAGTGTCCGGGCGCGAACGTCTGTCCGTTGGAGGCGTTGTAGATGATCGGCTCGCAGACGTCGAGGACCGACGGATCGGCGGCGGCGCGCGCGGCAACCTCCGGCCCGATGCCGGCCGGATCGCCGGCGGTGATGCCGACGCGAGGCTTTCTAATGTCCACAACTGCCGCAGCCACCGCTTCCGCAGCTGCCGCAGCCGCCGCTTCCGCAACCGGACGGGTTGTCGCAACCGCCTTCGTCGCCGCAGCCGCCGTGCACGACGCCCTTCGCGTTCGGCAGCTCGTAGCGCAGGCAGCACTTCAACCGGCCGCACAGTCCCGACAGCTTCGACGGATTCAGACTGAGGTCCTGCTGCTTCGCCATCTTGATCGAAACCGGCTCGAACGACTGCAGGAACGTCGTGCAGCAGAGCGGTCGCCCGCACGTGCCGTAGCCGCCGATCATCTTCGCTTCGTCGCGCACGCCGATCTGCCGCATCTCGATGCGCGTGCGGAATTCGGCGGCGAGCTCGCGCACCAGCTCGCGGAAGTCGACGCGGCCGTCGGCCGTGAAATAGAAAACCAGCTTCGACCCGTCGAATGCCTGCTCGACCTTCGTCAGCTTCATGCCGAGCCCGCGCTCGCGCACCTTCAGCGTCGCGATGCGAAACGCTTCCTGCTCGCGATGCTGATGTTTGAGGCGCGACACGATGTCGTCGCGCGTGGCGAGCCGGACGACGCGCTGAGGCGAATCGGCCGCCGGCCGCCGCTTGTCCTCGAGCTGTGGAACCGAGCGCACGACGGTGCCGACCGCCGGTCCGTTTTCGGTCTGGACGACCACGCGGTCGCCACACCGCGGCGACGGCTGGTCGCCGGCGAGGAAGGTCTGAGCCCGCCCAACGGGCGAGAGCTTGACGGCGACGAGCGGTGCGCGAGTGGGTCCGGCCACGGTACACCTTTATATATAAGCGATCCGTCAGGCCTGGTGGGTCTGGTGGGTCTGGTAGGGCTGGTAGGGCTGCTGGGTCGGGCCGACCTACCTGCCCTACCCGCCCTCCCCGCCTACCTGCCCAACTACAACTGCAGCACCACCCAGTCCGCCACGACCTTGACGCCGGCATTCCGGTCCAGCGCCATCAGGGCCCGATCGATCGCCGTAAACGCGCGGACGCCGCGCTCGCCGCCGTACGCCTTCGCCAGGCGCTCGAGCGCCGGCCGGACGTCGGGGTTGGCGAGCGCGCGGTCGTCCGCACGGGTTGCCAGGACTTCGACGTCGCGCAGGAGCGATCCCATCGCCCGCAGATGCGACGCCAGTTGCTCGCGATCGCCGGCGCCGCCGGCGCCGGTGTTCGTGAGCAGATCTTTTGCGCCTTCGAGCCGCCTCGCCGGTTCGTCGTCGGCGGCCGCTTGCGCGAGCACGTGTTGAGCGATTTCGCGCGCGTCGGCATCGACCGGCGGCGTGCCGCTCTCCGCGAACCGCAGGCGGATGCACCGCGAGCGCACCGTCTCCAGCAGCATGTCGGGGCGCGACGTCACGAGGATGAAGATGGACGAGGACGGCGGTTCTTCGAGCGTCTTCAGCAGCGCGTTCTGCGCCTGTGGCACGAGCGCGTCCGCGTCGGTCACGATGACGACGCGCCGCTTGCCCTCGAACGGGCGATAGGCCGCGCGATCGACAATCTCTCGAACCTGTTCGATTTTGATCGTGCCGGTGTCCCCCGGCTCGACGACGAGAACGTCCGGATGCACGCCGCGAGCGATTCGGACGCATGCGCTACAGCTACCACAGGCGTCAGGGATGAGGGATTGGGGATTAGGGATTAGCGCGTCGGGGGCGAGCCGGTCGATCCGGATGCAGTTCAGCGCCTGCGCCACCGCGATCGCGGCCGCACGCGCGTCGGAATCCGATGGCCCCGCAAAAATGAGGCTCGGCGGCAGCGTTTCACGCGCGATCGATCGCGCGAGCAGATCGGTCAGCCGAAGGTGGCCAGCGATGTCGCGGAATGGCATCTGAACTTAGAACTTTGAACTTAGAACTCAGAACTCGAGCTCCGAATTGGGAACTCTGAACAGAACTCTACCCTGAACCGCGTCAGGGTCCGAGTTCTAAGTTCTAAATTCTGAGTTCTAAGTTCTGAGTTCTGAGTTCTGGATTACTGAGGCTTCTTCCTCGGCTTGTTCGGATCGTCGTCCGGTTTCTCGGGCTTCTGCGTCTTTGGATCGCCTCCCCGGCGGAAGATGCGCGACCAGAATCCACGCCTGTTCTGGTCGGTGGCGGTCGTGGTCTCGGGACGGACACCGGATGTCGCGACCGGGACGACCGGCGGCGGCGGGGCGGTCGTCGTCAGCGGTCCGACCACCATGTCCTCGCGGCGCGGCGTGTTTTCATGGTGGTGAGGCGGCGCCACCGGGCTCTCGCCATCCGCCACGATCCCGACGATTCCCGGAGCCATCTGCACGTCGTGAATCGAGCACGCCACCGACGGCTCGGTGCCGCGCGCGAAGTACTCCGTGTAGACCATCGAGCGGCGTTCGAGGTCGCCGTTCTTGTTCACGACGTCGACGTCCGAACATCCGTCGCTGGCGAGCTGCCCCGAGATGCGGCAGACCTGCATGGCGACGACGCCGGCCGGCGGCGTCAGCCATTCCGGCTTCGCGTCTTTCGTCGCCGCCTTCATGAAGTTCGCCCACAGCGGCACCGCCACGTCGGCGGCAAACCCGCGCGGCAGAATCGTGCGTGGCTGATCGAAGCCGACCCACACACCGGTCACGAGCTTCGGCGTGTAGCCAATGAACCATGCGTCGTTGAAATCGTTGGTCGTGCCGGTCTTCCCCGCGGCCGGCAGCTTGAACCCGAGCGCGCGGGCGCGCGTGGCCGTCCCGGCATTGACGACGTCGGCGAGCATCGTCGACATCAGGAACGCGGTGGTGTCGCTGATTGCACGCGTCGCGGGCTCGTGCGACTGATACAGCAGGACGCCGTCTCGATCTTCAACGCGGCGAATCAACACGGGCTTGTTGACCATCCCGTGATTCGCGAACGCGCCGTACGCGGCCGTCATCGCTTGCAGCGTCACCTCGCCCGATCCCAGCGCGAGCGACGGCACGCTCGGCAGATCGCCGATACCGAGCTCGCGCGCTTCCTGCACGGCGCGCCCGATGCCGATTTCCTGCAGCATGCGGACCGCCGCGCGATTGCTCGACGTCCGGAGCGCGGTCCGGATGGTCATCGAGGATCCGGATGAATGTTCGTCTTCGGGCGCCCAAACCGCGCGTCCGATGACGATCGGATCGTCGAGGCGATTGATGACGCTGGCCGGGCTGAAGCCCGATTCGAGCGCGGCCGCGTAGACGAACGGCTTGAACGCGGAGCCGGGCTGGCGTTTCGCCTGCACGGCGCGGTTGAAGCTGCTGACGTTGAAGTCGCGGCCGCCGACCATGGCGCGGACGTGGCCGGTTTCCGGATCGAGCGCGATGAGCGCCGCCTGCAGCGGATTGCGATCGACCTTCGTGCCGGACGTCGCGACGGGCACCGGTCCCTGCTTGTTTACTCCGGGAGCCCCTTCCCCCCGGTTCGTCTCGCGCCGGGTCTGCTGCGCCGCGCGGCGAGCGGCGAGCGCGCGGCGGCGATCGTCGAGCATCTTGAGGTGCTCGGCGACGGCCGACTCCGCCGCCAGCTGCATCTGCATATCGAGCGTCGTGTAGACGCGCAGTCCGCCCTGATAGACCTCCTGCCAGCCGAACCGATCGATCAGCTCGCGGCGCACCTGCTCCTTGAAGTGCTGCCCGTGCGATTCGGGCTCGCGCAACGTATCGTGCAGGGCGACCGGCTTCGCGCGCGCCGCGGTCACGACCGCGCGATCGACGTGGCCGGCTTCGAGCATCGCCTGCAGCACGACGTTCCGCCGTGCGACCGCGCGCTCCATGTTCACCGTCGGCGCATACGTCGACGGCGACTTGACCAGTCCGGCGAGGAGCGCCGCTTCTTCGACCGTCAGCTCGGACGCGTGCTTGCCGAAATAGCCGCGCGATGCGGCTTCCACGCCGTAGAGCCCGTCGCCGAAGTACACCTTATTCAGATAGAGCTCGAGGATGTGCGCCTTCGTGTAGAAGTGCTCGACGCGCGCCGCGAGAATCAGCTCCTGGAATTTGCGATGCAGCGTCTTGTCGGGGCGGAGAAAGCTCTGTCGCGCGAGCTGCTGCGTGATCGTGCTGCCGCCCTGCGCCGCGCGGCGATGGCGAACGTTGGCGAGCGTCGCCGACGCCATGCGCACCAGGTCGAACCCGCGATGCTGGTAGAAGCGTTGATCCTCGATGTCGAGGATCGCGTGAACGAGATTCGGCGAGATCTCGGAGAGCGGCACCTCCATGCGCTGCTCTTTGTAGATCGTGAAGGCGAGCCGGTCCGACGCGTCGAACACCGCGGTCGCCTGGTCCATATCGCCGATGCGCTGGATCGCATCGTTATCGGGGAGCCCGTGACGAAGGCTCATGAGAAACCAGCCGCCGCCGCCGGTTGTCACGATCGCGACGAGCATGAACGCAACAATCAGCGCAGGCACCAGACGCGGATGCCGTCGTCGCGCCTCGCGCCACACGTCACGCAGATGAGCCCACCGTGCCCCGACCCCGAGTCCCATGCTGAGACAAGCGGTGCAACAGATGCGCCACAGCGCATCAAATCGCGTCATCCGCGGATTTCATGGCATTTTCGTTGCACTAGACGGCGCAGGAGGCTGAGGTGAGTAGGCTGTCCCGTATTGGGCTGGTCGGGGCGTTACGAATTTTCATGGTGGGTGCGCTGTTTACTCCTCAGCTCGCCACCAGTTCGCGAATCGATGCGACTGCCGATGCGGCACAAATCTCCACGATCAAAGACGAACCGCCCCCGTCGTCCGAGTCGAACCATGTGGAGACGAACGAAGACGGTCCCGTAGACCTGTACGGAAACGAAGTGACTGACGCCGTTGCGACGTACCGCTTCGACGCGACCGGCAGCTTGTACGAAACACATTCCCCGCAGACGGAGTTGCCCCGCCTCGGTTCCCCGAAAAGCTGATCACGAAAACCACGAAAAGAACGAAACCCACGAAATCAATCACGTCGCCGTTTTTTCGACTGAAATAGCCGAGTTCCCCGACCTCAGCCACTCGCATTATCATTGCCGCCTACAAAGGCGGGGTGACGATGCGAAACCGGAAAGCGGCGTGGGCCACCGCGTGCGTGATCGCGGCGGTCTTGTCGGCGCACGGACAAAGCGGCAGAACGTACAAAGCGCGACTCTCGCCGGTGCCCGTCGACATCGCGATGATGGCGAGCATCGCGGGATCGGGATCGGCGACCGCAGTGCTCGCCGACAACAAGCTCACAATCACAGGAACGTTCGACGGCATGCGGTCGAACGCGACGATCGCGCAGGTGCACAAGAGTCCCGTCACCGGCGTGCGCGGGCCCGTCGTCTTCGATCTCGAAGTGACGGGCACGACGAGCGGCACGATCAAGGGGACCGCGACGCTCACGCCCGTGCAGATCGCAGACCTCGAGAAGCGCCGGCTGTACATTCAGATTCACAGCGAGAAAGCTCCGGAGGGCAATCTATGGGGCTGGCTGATCGAGAACAAGAAGTGACAGCCACGGATCGAGAACAAAACGTGACAGCAGCGCCTGCGGCCATGCCGCGCGGTCTGCCGCGCGGCATCAGCGACAGCTCGCGCCGGGGGTGGGGCCCCGGCGCCAGTGCAAAAAAGTTGACAGGACTCTCTGCAGCTCTGGTCACTATGGCGATCGCGATCGCGATCGGTCAGCAGCCGCGAACGCAAACGTCGGTCTACACGGCTGACCAAGCCGCGGCTGGACGTGCAGCGTATCAGGCGAACTGCGCGAGCTGCCACATGCCCGATCTCGGCGGGCGCAATGAAGCGCCGCCGCTGGCGGGCGCGAACTTCATGAACACGTGGCGCACGCGCACCACGCGCGATCTCTTCGACTACATGTCGAGCACGATGCCGCCCGACCTGCCGAGCCTCGCGCCGGATCAATACGTGGCGATCGTCGCGTTCATCCTGCAATCGAACGGCGCCCCGGCAGGATCGCAGGCGTTCGCCGCGACGACCGCCGTCCCGATCGGCACCGTCGCGACCGGCATCGCCCCGGCGCCGGCGGCGGCCGCGCCGCAGACGACAACCGGCCGCGGCGGGCGCGGACGCGGCGCAATCGACGACGACACTCCCGGCGGTGGCCGCGCCGGACGCGGCGGGCAGGGCGGCGGAGCGATCGGCGTCACCGTTCCCGGCGAAGTGAAGAACTACGTGCCGGTCACCGACGAGATGCTCCGCAATCCGGATCCCGGCGACTGGCTGATGGCGCGGCGCAACTATCAGGGCTGGAGCTACAGTCCGCTGGCGCAGATCACGCGCGACAACGTCAAGGAACTGCAGCTCGTCTGGATGTGGGCGATGAACGAGGGCGGCGGCGCGAGCGAGCCGATGCCGCTCGTGCACAACGGCGTCATCTATTTGATCAACACCACCAACATCCTGCAGGCGCTCGACGGCAGAACCGGCGAGCTGATTTGGGAGAACCACGTCGGCCCGAACGCGCAGAACGGCAACGGCGCGATGCGCAACATCGCGATCTATCAGGACAAGGTGTTTTTCGCGACCAACGACGCGCGTCTGGTCGCGCTCGACGCGCGCACGGGCAGGAAAGTGTGGGAGACGACGATCGCGGAGCGCGCGAAAGGCTACTCCGCGACGAGCGGCCCGATGATCCTCCGCGGGAAAGTCGTGCAGGGTCTCGTCGGATGCGATCGCTACGGCAACGACGGCTGCTTCATCAGCGGGTTCGACGCGACCACCGGCAAGCTGCTGTGGAAGTTCAACACCGTCGCGCGCACCGGGCAGCCGGGCGCCGAGACCTGGGGCAAGCTGCCCGACAACCTGCGCGTCGGCGGCGAGACGTGGATTGCCGGCAGCTACGATCCCGATCTCGATCTCACCTACTGGGGCGTCGCGCAGGCGAAGCCGTGGATGCGGGCGAGCCGCGGCTCCACGAATTTCGACAACGTGCTCTACACGAGCTCGACCGTCGCGCTGCGGCCGGACGACGGCGGTCTCGCGTGGCACTACCAGCACGCGCCGGGTGAATCGCTCGACCTCGACGAGGTGTTCGAGCGCGTGCTCGTCGACATCGGCGATCAGAAAGTCGTGTTCACGATCGGCAAGCCGGGCGTCCTCTGGAAAATCGATCGCCGGACCGGACAATTCCTCGGCTACAAGGAAACGGTGTTTCAGAACGTCTTCGACTCGTTCGATCCGAAGACGGGCGCGCCGCAGTATCGCGCCGACATCCTCGAGCAGAAGACCGAGACGTGGATTCAGTCGTGCCCCAGCACCGAGGGCGGCCACAACTGGCAGGCGATGAGTTATCACCCGGGCACGCAGCTCCTGATCATCCCGCTCAGCCAGTCGTGCATGGAGATGTCGGGCCGGACGATTGAGTACAAGGACGGCTCCGGCGGTAGCGGCGCCGATCGCCGGTTCTACGAAATGCCCGGCACCGACGGCAACGTCGGCAAGCTCGCGGCGTACGACGTGAAGACGATGAAAGAAGTGTGGAGCAAGGAGCAGCGCGCGTCGTTCCTCACCTCGGTGCTGACGACGGCGAGCGGCATCGGCTTTGTCGGCGATCTGAATCGCACGTTCCGCGCGTTCGATGTGAGAACCGGCGACACGCTGTGGCAGGCGCGGCTCGGCACGTCGGTGCAGGGCTCGCCGGTCGCGTTCAGCGCCGGCGGACGCCAGTACATCGCCGTGACGACCGGCATCGGCGGCGGCAGCCCGCGCAACGTGCCGCGCATCATCAGTCCGGACGTTCGCCATCCGTTGAATGGCAATGCGCTCTATGTGTTCGCGTTGCCTGAGAGACGGTGAACTTGCAAAAGCGCCTGCGGCTACACCTCGCCGCGGACATGGGAATCCGCGGCGAGGTGTCAGCGAAAGCTCGCGGCGGGGGTGGGGCCCCGCCGCCAGTGGAAAAAAGATGACAGGGAAACTGCTCAGAGGCTCAATTGCGCGATTTCAAGACAAACAGATCATGAGCGGAGTGCGCGCCATCTTTCTTCCAATGGCGCCGGGGCCCCACCCCCGGCGCGAGCTGTCGCTGATGCCGCGCGGCAGACCGCGCGGCATGGCCGCAGGCGCTGCAGCATGGCTACTCGTCGCTGTTCTCGCGGCTCAAACGTCGCCGCCTTCGGCGGCATTTACCGCCGGGCAAGCTGCCGCAGGTCGCGTCGTCTATCAGGCGCAATGCGCGAGCTGTCATGGCCCGGATCTCACCGGACGCAACGAAGCGCCGCCGCTTGTCGGCGGCACCTTCATGAACACCTGGCGCACGCGAACGACGCGCGATCTCGTCGACTTGATGACGGCGACGATGCCGCCGAACGCGCCGAGCCTCAGTGCGGATCAATACCTCGCGGTCGCGAGCTTCATCCTCCAGGCGAATGGCGCGGCTGCCGGCGCACAGCCGCTGACCGCGACGACCGCCGTCGCGATCGGATCGCTGATGCCGGGCGTCGCGGCGGATCCAGGTGTCCGGCCCGCGCCGGCACGTGGGTCGGTCCAGTCGCCTTCGCCCTTGCCGGGGTACGGCGCCCCAGGAGGGGGCCCGCGCGCCGTGACGGCGCTCGGCCCGACTGGACAAACGGTGTTCGGCGAAGTGAAGAACTACGTCTCGATCACCGACGAGATGCTGCGCAATCAGGATCCGGCCGACTGGCTCATGGCGCGGCGCAACTATCAGGGCTGGAGCTACAGCCCGCTGACGCAGGTCACGCGCGACAACGTCAAGGATCTGCAGCTCGTGTGGGTGTGGTCCATGCAGGACGGCGGCGCCAACGAGCCGACGCCGCTCGTGCACAACGGGATCATGTATCTCACGAACACCGCGAACGTGATCCAGGCGCTCGACGCGAAGACCGGCGAGTTGATCTGGGAGCATCGCGTGCCGCCGTACGCGCACGTCGGCGCCGCGACGATGCGCAATATCGCGCTGTATCACGACAAGGTGTTCGTCGCGACGACCGATGCGCATCTGGTCGCGCTCGACGCCCGAACCGGCAAACAGGTGTGGTCGACCGCGATCGCCGACAGCGCCAAAGGCTACACCGCATACTCCGGCCCGATCGTCATTCGCGGCAAGGTCGTGCAGGGACTCACGGCGTGCGATCGGTTCGGCAACGACGGCTGCTGGATCAGCGCGTTCGACGCCGAAACCGGGAAGCTCGCCTGGACGTTCAACACGGTCGCGCGATCGGGACAGCGCGGCAGCGAGACGTGGGGCAAGCTCGCCGATCAGTTCCGCGTCGGCGGCGAAACGTGGATTGCCGGGACCTACGATCCGGATCTCGATCTCACGTACTGGGGCATCGCGCAGGCGAAGCCGTGGATGCGCGCGAGCCGCGGCACGACCGCGTTCGACAACGCGCTCTACACCGCGTCAACGGTCGCGCTCCGTCCGGCCGACGGCACGCTCGCGTGGCATTACCAGCACGCGCCGGGCGAGTCGCTCGATCTCGACGAGGTGTTCGAGAAGGTGCTCGTCGACATCGGCGATCAGAAAGTCCTCTTCACGATCGGCAAGCCCGGCATTCTCTGGAAGCTCGATCGCAGGAACGGCCAGTTCATCGCCTACAAGGAAACGATCTTCCAGAACGTCTTCGACTCGTTCGATCCGAAGACGGGGACGCCGACCTATCGCGCCGACATCATCGAGCAGGAGACCGGCAAGTGGATTCAGTCCTGTCCGAGCACGCAGGGCGGCCACAACTGGCCGGCGATGAGCTATCACCCGGGGGCGGGGCTGCTCGTCATCCCGCTCAGCCAGTCGTGCATGGAGATCTCCGGACGCAAGATCGAGTTCCGCGAAGGCCTCGGCGGCATCGGCGCCGATCGCCGCTTCTACGAGATGCCGGGAAGCGACGGCAATCTCGGCAAGCTCGCCGCGTACGACGTGAAGACGATGCGCGAAGTCTGGTCGCGCGAGCAGCGCGCGTCGTTTCTGACGGCGGTGCTGACGACCGGCGGCGGCCTCGGGTTCGTCGGCGATCTCGATCGCGTCTTCCGCGCGTTCGACGTCAGGACCGGCGAGACGCTCTGGCAGACACGGCTCGGCACGTCGGTGCAGGGCTACCCGATCGCGTTCAGCGTCGCCGGCCGCCAGTACATCGCCGTCACGACCGGCCGCGGCGGCCTCGAGAGCCCGCGAATGGTGCCGAGAACCCTCGCGCGCGAACTGAATTACCCATCCGGCGGGAACGCGATCTACGTCTTCGCCGTGCCTGAAAGGCGATAGACATTGCGGATTGAGGATTGCGGATTGCGGATTTATTGTCGATTCAATCGATAATTAATCCGCATTCCGCATTCCGCAATCCGCAATGGGATGAGCTCGACGACAAATCGGCTGCCGATCCCGTGGTCGCCGCGTTCCGCGACGATCCGACCGCCGTGCAGCTCCACGACCTGCTTCGCAATCGCGAGGCCCAGACCGAGCCCGCCGGCCCTCGCGTCACGAATGGCGTCGACCTGACGAAACGGTTCGAAGATGAACGGCAGCGCATCGAGAGGAATGCCCGGCCCTGTGTCGCTCACCGTGACGCGCACGTGTCCGTCGGCGTCCGAGGCGTTCACGTCGACGCGGCCGCCGTCGGGCGTGAACTTCACGGCGTTGGTGAGGAGGTTCGAGAACACCTGCATCAAACGCACGGCGTCGCCGTCCACGACCGCGGCGGTGGCGATGTCTGCGCGCAGATCGATCGCCTTCGCCGCGGCCCGGTCGCGAACGTCGTCCACAGCCGACGAGAGAATCGGCGTGAGCGGCGTCGCTTCCCGCTTCAGCATGAGCTTGCCCGTCATCACGCGTGAGACGTCGGCGAGATCCTCGATGAGGCGCGTGAGGATGTGCGCCGTCCGCTCGAGGCCGTCGAGGCCGCGCTGCAGCAGCAGCGCGTCGGGCGGCCGCCGCTGCAGTTGCCACACCCATCCGCTCAGGACGTTGAGCGGCGTGCGCAGCTCGTGCGAGACCATGGCGATGAACATCTCTTTCGATCGGCTTGACGCCTCCGCATCGTCTCGCGCCTGCTGAAGCGCGCCCGTCAGCGACACGATGAGCGCGCCTTCGGTGGCGAACAGCATGAGATCGAGGTAGTCGCCGCGCAGCCCGCTCGTGGAGGTCTCGAACGGCATCAGGAGCCGCGCGGCGGCGAGCGCGAGGATGATTGCGAGAAGTCCCGGTCCGCGCCCGCCGAACCAGGCGCTGACGACGACGGGCGCGACGAAGAGGAGCAGCGTCAGCTCGAACTCGACGTGCGGCGCCGCGTATCCCCACGCCGCGGCGAGCGCCGCGACGGAGAGCACGGCAGCGCCGTAGCTCAGAAATGGCGAGCGATGTGTACGCGGAACGAGACGGCGATCGACCATGTCGCTCGAGTCTTACCGGCGCGGCATCAGGAGTCCATAGACATTGCGGATTGAGGATTGCGGATTGCGGATTTATTGAAGATTGGTGATTGGTGATTGGTGATTCTCGATTGATCATTCTTGATTGGTGCGTCCGCTTTGCGCGCGCGGGTAGCCAAACTGATAGCTCGTCGCCGGATGTTGTCGACGAATCACAAATCGCAATCAATCCCCAATCAATCCCCAATCAATCCGCAATCGCCGATGATCAATCGGTCAATAAATCCGCAATCCGCAATCCGCAATCCGCAATTACAGTTTTCCGCCTTGTATCTGTTTCGCGATTCTCTCCACTTCGCTCCAAACTCGCAGCAGATTGCCGCTCCAGATCTTTCCGATCTGCTCCTCGGCGTAGCCGCGGCGCACGAGCTCCAGCGTCACGTTGAACGTCTCTGCCGCGCTGTTCCAGCCGTCGATGCCGCCGCCGCCGTCGAAGTCGGACGAGATGCCGACGTGGTCGATGCCGATCAGCTTCACGGCGTAGTCGATCTCGTCGACGAAGTCCTTGACCGTCGCGCGGCCGGCCGCCGGCCACTTGCGATCGATGTCCGCCAATCGCTTCTCGAACTCCGCGCGGCGATCCGGCGTCAGCGTCTCGAGGCCCGCCGTTGCTCCGCGGCCGCCCCGTCCCGCACCTGCGGTCGCCGTCGACGGTGTCGCGCTCTCGACCGGACATCGCGGGCCGGCCGGCGCGGCCGGTGCCGCGGCACCGCGGCCGCGTCCTCCCCCGTCGAGGCCAAACTCGGTTCGCAGCGCGGTGATCGCTGGTCCGCGCTCCGCCGGATCGGGCTTGACGAATCCCGCCAGCCCCACCATCTGGATGACGCCGCCGTTGGTTTTCAGCGCCATCAGCGTCTCGTCGTCCATGTTGCGGCTGACGTTGGCGAGCTTGCGGACGCCGGAGTGCGACGCGATGACCGGCGCTTTCGAGAGGCCGATCGCCTGCATGATCGATCCCTTCGAGGGATGCGAGACGTCGACCATGATGCCCCACGTGTTCATCTCCTGAATGACCTGCCGGCCGAGCGGCGACAGTCCGCCCCACCGCCACGTGTTGTCCGCCTCGCCGGTGTGCGAATCGGCGAGCTGACTGTGGCCGTTGTGCGCGAGCGACATGTAGCGGCCGCCGCGCTGCCAGAACTCTTTCACGCGGTTGATGTCGGTGCCGATCGGATAGCCGTTTTCAATCCCGATGACCGCGACCTTCTTGCCGCTCTTCGCGATGCGCGTGACGTCGGCGGCCGTGAGCGCGAGCTCGATGTCGTTCGGCGCGAGATCTTCGGTCAGGTGATGGACGGCGTTGAACTTCGCGAGCGCCGCCTTGTACGCGCGATCGTAGCCGGCGGGCTGAAACGCGTCGGCCACCTGCGGCGGATTCTGCTGGCCGACGTACACGATCATGAACGAGACGTCGAGCCCGCCTTCCTTCATCTTCGGGAGGTTCACCTGCGTGGTGAGCCGCATCGTGTAGTTGCACTCGCGCGTGAAGTTGTTCGGGTCGATGTCGTTGTGCGTGTCGAGCGTGATGACCCGATCGTGAATCCCGCGCGCCCGCGCGACGAGATCCTGCTCCTGAGGCGCCGCCGCCAGGCCAACGGCGAGCGTTGTCGCGCTGATGAATGCGAATCTGAAACTCATGAAGCCCCTCCGCGTGGCGTGATGTTAAGTGATTTTCGTGTTTTCGTGTGGTCGTGACGCGTTTCGTGAGTTTCGTGGCCTCGTGTTTTCGTGGTTGCATTTCCGGTGTGGTGTTCGCAGCGTGACGGCGTAGAATCGCCCCATGAAATCAATCGCCCGCGGCCTTCTCGTGCTCAGCACGTTGTTGATTGGCGCTCCGCTGTTCGCGCAGACGCGCGCGTCGGACCTCACCAACCTGCGCCACTGGACGGGCCAGGGCGTCTCGCCGGTGTACGAAGGCTTCGACATCAACGCCGACGGCTCCTACAACATGTGGTTCGGGTACATGAACCGCAATTACGAAGAGGAGCTCGACATCCCGGTCGGCCCGAACAACAGCTTCGAGCCGGGCGGCGATCGCGGGCAGCCGACGCACTTCACGACGCGGCGGCACAAGGACGTCTTCAAGGTCACCGTGCCGAAGGATTTCGGCGATCAGAAGTTGACGTGGACGCTGACCGCGCACGGGCAGACGCAACAGGTGATCGCGACATTGAAGCCCGTGTGGCAGATCGATCGCGTGCGCACGACGCGCGGCGGCAACAGCGAGAAGGTCAGTTCGAACCTGCCTCCGGTCGTGAACGTCAGCATCTCGAACCAGTCGGCCACCGGCGCGACGCTCGACGTGTCGGCCACCGACGACGGGCTGCCGAAGCGTGCCGGCAAGACGGTCGGCATGACGGTCATCTGGGCCAAGTATCGCGGCCCGGGCGACGTCCAGTTCTCCGCGCGGCAGGCGAAGCTCGAAGACGGGAAGGCGATGACGTCGGCGGCCTTCAGCGAGCCGGGCGACTACATCCTGCAGGCCGTCGTCGACGACGGCTCCGGCGAATCGGCCGCCAACTTCGGCTACCACTGCTGCTGGACGAATTCGCAGGTGAAGATCTCGATCAAAGGCAATTCGACAATCGCAAATCGCCGATCGTCAATAAATCCGCAATCCGCAGTCCGCAATCCGCAATCTCCAACGTTCTCCAGGGATGTTGCGCCGGTTCTCCAGCGGAGCTGCCAGACGTGTCATCACCAGGGCACCTCCGCGCCGATGTCGCTCGTCACCTACGACGAGGTGCGGCCGTGGGCGCGATCGATCCGTCAGCGCGTGGCGAACCGCGAGATGCCGCCGTGGCATCTCGACAAGACGGTCGGCATCCGCCGCTACAAAAACGATCGATCGCTCAGCGACGAGGAAATCGCGACGATCGTCCGCTGGGCCGACGGCGGCGCGCCGCAGGGCAACCCCGCCGACATGCCGGCGCCGCTGACGTTCCGGTCCGAAGCCGACTGGTTCATCGGCGAGCCCGATCTGAAAGTGACGACGCCGAACGATTTCACGATGTACGCGAACGGCCCCGACTGGTGGATCGATCAGTTCGCTGAGGTCGAGCTCGCCGAGGATCGCTGGATCAAGGCGATGGAGATCAAACCGAGCAATCCGAAGGTCGTCCATCACGTCGTCGTGTACGCGATCGAGCCGGACGCGCCCGAGGGGACGCCGGAAACGGGCGTCATGCTGCACGAGTACGCGGTCGGCAAGTACGGCGACATCTTCGGCGACAACACCGGCCGCCTGCTGAAGAAGGGCACGCGGCTGCGGTACGACATGCACTACTTCGCGATCGGCTCGGAGCAGCACAACAAGACGACAATCGCGTTCAAGTTCTACCCGAAGGGTGTCACGCCGAAGTATCAGGTGCGATCGCAGGCGATCCGCAACATCCCGAACGACGAGCTCGACGTGCCGCCGAACACCGTCGTCCGCACCGACGGCTACTTCCGGCTGGCGCGCAACGCGCGCATCGACGCCTTCCAGCCGCACATGCACATGCGCGGCCGCGGGCTCACGGTGGAA
>DASYQZ010000097.1:0-74887 GCA_036004865.1 Vicinamibacterales bacterium | reverse complement strand
CCGTGCCATCACCCGCGGCTTGCGTCCGCCGACGCTCGCCACCTCCATCGTTTCGTCTTCGTCCACCATGCCCGAGAGCGCGCAGCCGCACTTGCGTTTGATCTTTTCCGCGTCGGGCACCGGCGTCCGGAGGCCGACGGCGATGTCGTTGGTAAAGTGATCGCCGC
Source organism: Vicinamibacterales bacterium (assembly GCA_036004865.1). Taxonomy (GTDB): domain Bacteria; phylum Acidobacteriota; class Vicinamibacteria; order Vicinamibacterales; family CAVVIG01; genus QHWF01. The sequence continues at coordinate 74,720 of DASYQZ010000097.1, read as the reverse complement.
CGACGCCGACCACCGCGGTGTGCCAGAGGCTGCCGCGCTCGTAGATGGCGATGTCGGTGGTGCCGCCGCCGATGTCGACGAGCGCGACGCCGAGCTCCTTCTCGTCCTCGGTCAGCACCGATTCGCTCGCCGCGAGCTGCTCGACGATGGTCTCGGCGACCGTGGCGCCGGCGCGGTTCACGCAGGCGACGATGTTCTGCGTCGAGCTCTGGCTGCCGGTGATGATGTGGACGTTGACTTCGAGCCGGGCGCCCGTCATCCCCACCGGCGCGCCGATGCCGTCCTGCTCGTCGACGACGAAATCCTGCGGCAGGACGTGGAGGATCTCGCGCCCGGTCGGCAGCGACACCGCTTTGGCGGCGTCGATCGCGCGCCGCACGTCCTCGCGCGTGATTTCGCGATTCTTGCCGGCGACGGCGATGACGCCGCGGCTGTTGAACCCCTTGATGTGCGGACCCGACAGCGCGAGATGCACGGAGTCGATCTCGACGCCCGCCATCAGCTCGGCGTCGTCGATCGCCTTCTTGATCGATTCGACCGCCGCCTCGAGATTGACGACGACGCCGCGCCGGATGCCGCGCGATTCGGCGACGCCGAGGCCGACGACGTCGAGCCCGTCGCCGTCCATCATCTCGCCGACGACCGCCGTCACCTTCGAGGTGCCGACGTCGAGCCCGACCAGGTACCGTTCTCTTCGCGCCACGAACCCTCCGCGAAACTCGTGAGGTCTACTTCTTTCCGCCCGGCTTCCCCCGCCGCGCTGCGGACGCGGAGGCAGGCTTGCCCGCCTGTAGCCGCCGAGCGGCGGAGGCGGGCCGTACGTAAATGCGGCCTTCGAATCGCAGATCGACGTAGTCGATCTCCGCCACGCGCTCGCGCAGCGCCGCCGCGAGCTGCAGGTACGACTCCAGCCGCGGGAGAAACTGATCGTCGCCGAGCTGAATCACCGCCGGGTCGCCGCTGAGAATCGCCGTCGCGTTGTGGGCGTCGCTGACGTCGATCTGCGACAACCGCTTCGCAATCGCCGGCTTCGATTTGATGGCCGCGATGACGCGCGCCGCCAGCTCCGCGCGCGCCTCGTCGGTCATCGTCGGGCTGTCGTTGGGCGACGCCGACAGGCCGTCGATGATCGGCAGATCGAGATCGGTGTACTGCGGTCCGTACTGATCGATGACGACCCCGCGATCGTCGACCAGATACAGGTCGCTGTTGATGCGGCCGATGCCCACCGGCTGCCGCTCGGCGATGACGACCTCGACCGTCGACGGCAGCGACCGCCGCAAGGCCGCGTCGCGCACCCAGGGAGAGGCGAGCAGCCGCCTGCGCCACACGTCGAGATCGGTCCACACGAGGCTTTCGCCGCGCAGCCCGTTCAGCACCGCGAGCACTTCGCCCCTCGACAGGCGCTCGTTCCCGCGCACGGCGATGCGATCCACCTGCAGCACGTGCGCCGGCGCCGCGACGATCGACACGCGATAACAGCCGAACGCCAGCGCCGCCGCCACGACACCGTAGGCCGCGATCGGTTTGAGCTGTCCGCGCCAGCCGCGGTGCTTGAGCGCCGGCTTGACGTGCGACCGGCGGAAGCGTTTGTCGGCGCGGAGCGACCCGATCGGGCTCGCAGGGCTCACGACGGCTTCCTCGATGTCTTCTCCAGGGCTTCCACCAGCCGCTCCGGCACGCTGCCGATCGAGCCGGCGCCGAGCGTCATCACGACGTCGCCCGGTTTCGCCACGCGTACGATCGCGGCGACGACGTCGTCGAGCTTAGGCGCCACGTCGAGCGGCGCCGTCACGCTGCGGCGAATCGCCGCCGCAAGCGCGTCGAGGGTGATGCCGGGAATCGCATCCTCGCCCGCCGCGTAGATGTCGGTGAGGACGATGTGATCGGCGGCCGACAACGCCGGACCGAACGCGTCCATCAGCGACGCGGTCCGCGTGTACCGGTGCGGCTGGAACGCGACGACGACGCGGCGGTTCAGCGTCCGCGCGGCCGCGAGCACGGCGGCGATCTCGGTCGGATGATGGCCGTAGTCGTCGACGATGAGGATGCCGTTGGGCTCGCCGCGCACGTCGAACCGCCGCTCGGCGCCGCGGAACTCGCGCAGCCCGCCCGCGACGCGATCGAACCCCAGGCCGAGCTCCATGCCGACGGCGACTGCGGCGAGCGCGTTCTGCAGATTGTGGCGGCCCGGCACCGCGAGCGAGAGCGTGCCGAGTGTCGCGTGCGCGTCGGGCGGGGCCTCGCGCGGAGACGGGCGCCGGTTGCGGCGCTTCACCGTCGCCGTCGCGCTGAGCGGCCCGAGCTCGATGCCAGTGGCGATGAGATCGGCGTTCGGCGAATCCAGTCCGTACGTGATGATGCGCCTCGTCATCCGCGGCAGGATGCCGGCGAGATTCGCGTCGTCGACACACGCCACCACGCCGCCGTAGAACGGCACTTTGTTGGCGAAGTCGACGAACGCCTGCAGCAGATCGTCGAAGCCGCCGTAGTTTTCGAGATGCTCGTAGTCGACGTTGGTAATCACGGCAATCGTCGGAAACAATTTCAGAAACGATCGATCGCTCTCGTCTGCCTCGGCCACCAGGTGCTCGCCTTTGCCGAGACGCGCGTTGCTCCCGAACGCGCTCAGCCGGCCGCCAATGACCGCCGTCGGATCCAGACCCGCGCGCTCGAGCACCAGCGCGATCATCGACGTTGTCGTCGTCTTGCCGTGCGCGCCCGCGACCGCGATCGCGAACTTGAGGCGCATCAGCTCCGCGAGCATTTCGGCGCGCGGAATCACCGGGATCTGCCGCCGCCCCGCTTCGATCGCTTCCGGGTTCGACGGCCGGACGGCCGACGACACCACGACGACGTCCGCGTCGCCGACGTTCGCCGCGGCGTGTCCGACCGCGATCCGGATGCCCAGCGTCGCCAGCCGGTCCGTCGCCGCCGATCGCTTCTCGTCGGATCCGCTGACGGCATATCCGAGGTTCGCGAGGAGCTCGGCGATGCCGCTCATCCCGATGCCGCCGATCCCGATGAAATGGACCCGCCGCGTTTTACCCAGCACGGCCGATCAATTCCATCGCCCGATCGACGATCACCTTCGCCGCGTCCGGACGCGCCAGCGAGCGCGCCCGCGCCGCCATCCGCGTCCGGCGCTCGCGATCGTCCACGAGCGCGCGAATGCGCCCGGCCAGCACCGTGCCGCTCATCTCGGTCTGCAGCAGCACGTCCGCGGCGCCGGCCGCCGCGAGCGCCTCGGCGTTCTTCCGCTGGTGATCGTCGGTGGCGGTCGGCAGCGGAATGAGAATCGCCGCCCTGCCCGCCGCCGTGATCTCGGCCAGCGTCGTCGCGCCGGCGCGGCAGACGATTACGTCCGCGCGGTCGAGTTGCCGTCCCATGTCGTAGAGGAACGGCTCGACCTCGGCCTGAAGCCCCGCCTCCCGGTAGCCGGCGCGCACCATCTCCACATCGCGCTCTCCCGTCTGGTGTGTGAGACGAAGAGACGAACCGCCGGCCGCCAACTGCGCCGCTGCCTCCACCATGGCCACGTTGATCGCGTGCGCGCCCTGAGAGCCGCCAAAAACTAGGACCCGTATCCCGGACGTCTGGTCATCGACTGCCGACTCCTTCTGAGATCCGGCCGTCCCGAGAAACTCCGGCCGGACCGGATTGCCGCTGACGAACGCCTTCGATCCGAAAAACGCGGCCGTCGAGTCGAACGTCACCGCCGCCGCGCGCACGACTCGCGCCAGCAGACGGTTGGTCAAACCGGGCACCGCGTTCTGTTCGAGCAGCATCGTCGGCACGCCGCGCAAGGCGGCGACGAGCACGACGGGCCCCGAGCTGTAGCCGCCCACGCCGATCGCAAGATCCGGCCGCCGCGCCGACACGATCCTCGACGCGTCGACGAGGCCGAGCGGCAGCAGCGCCGCGCCGCGGGCGCGCTCGACGATCGACTTGCCTTTCAAGCCGCCGCTCCGAATCAGATCGAGCGCGAAGCCCTCGCGCGGCACGACGCGCGCCTCGATCCCCTTCGCCGTTCCCGCGAACGAGATCTGCGCATCGGGCTGCCGCGACAGCAGCTCCCGCGCGACGGCGATCCCCGGATACAGGTGCCCCCCCGTGCCTCCTCCCGCGATGACGACGCGCAGCGCCACTCATGCCTCGGTCGATGACTCGTGCTGCGACACGTTGAGCAGAATGCCCATCCCCACGAGATTGATCAGCAGCGACGATCCGCCGGCGCTGACGAACGGCAGCGGAATTCCCTTCGTCGGCATCAGGCCGAGCACGACGCTGATGTTGATGAACGCCTGTACCGCGACCATCGTCGTCAGGCCGAGCGCGAGAAAGGCGCCGAACGCGTCCGGTGCGCGCAGCGACACGCGCAGCCCGCGCCACGTCACGATGCAGAAGCACATCAGGACCACGGTGGCGCCGATCAGACCGAGCTCCTCCGAGATCACCGAGTAGATGAAATCGGTGTGCGGCTCGGGCAGGTAGAACAGCTTCTGCTTGCCGTTCATCAGCCCCTTGCCCCACACGCCGCCGGTGCCGATCGCGATGAGCGACTGGATGATCTGGAAGCCGTCGCCGAGCGGGTCCTCCCACGGATTGAGAAACGTCAGCACGCGCCGGCGCCGGTACGCGCTGCCCATCACGAGGATGTACATCGCCGGAATGGCCGCGAGCAGGGCGCCTGCGATGTAGCCGTAGTTGAGGCCCGCGGCGAACACCATCACGAACGCGATCAGGACGAGCGACATCGACGTCCCGAAGTCGGGCTCGACGACGATGAGACCGAAGAGGCATGCGACCAGGAGTCCGATCGGCGCGAGCGCATATCCGACGTCGTTGATCCGGTGCATGCGCCGCTCGAGCAGCGCCGCGATGAAGAAGATCGCGACGAGCTTCGCAACCTCCGACGGCTGCACGCCGATGCCCGCGATGCCGAACCACCGGCGCGCGTTGTTCACCGGCGGCATGAACAGCACGGCCACGAGTGCCGCGACCACGATCGCGAGCGACGTCCAGATGAAGATCGGCTCGCGGTACGTGCGGTAGTCGATGCGCATGACCAGCGCGAGCAACGCCAGGCCGAGCACGGCCCACATCGCCTGCTTGATCAGAAACATCGACGGCTTGCCGTACCGCTCGAGGCCGACCACGGCTGAGGCGCTGTACACCATGACGATGCTGAGCCCGACGAGGAGGATGGTCGTCAGGAACAGCACCCGGTCGGATTTGAGTTTTCTCGCCATTGTTCAGTCTGCGCGTGGGGCCCACCCCCACGCGCCTGTCGCGCCTCGCCTCTCGGCTCGGCGCGGTGATTCGCGCCGTCTTTCCGCTCAGTGGGCATAAAGCCGAGTCATAGATCGCCCGAAATATTCCTTGGCCGGCGGATTAGGATTTGCGTGAGCGGTCAGCAGTCATCAGTCGGCCTCGGGCGAAGGCACCAGCTTCCCGAGCCGGGGCAGCTCGGGTTCCCAGCAGCCAGTCCTTCTCCGCAACGCCGACTGACGACTGCTCACCGCTCACGCGACAGTTTCTCGACCTCCTCCTTGAACCGGCGTCCCCGTTCCGCGTAGTCGCGGAACATGTCGAAGCTCGCGCACGCCGGCGCGAGCAGCACCACCCCTGACGGCTTCGCGAGCGCGTACGCGCGCGCGACTGCTTCGTCGAACGACTCCGCTTCGTGAACCGGCACCGTGCCTTCGAACGCCTCGCGGACGAGCGGGCGCGCCTCGCCGATCGCGACCACCGCTTTCGCGCGCGCTTTGAGCGGTGCGCGGAGCAGCCCGAGGTCGCCGCCTTTGAACCGGCCGCCGATGATCGGCACCAGGCCGTGCTCGAAGCTCTCGATGGATCGCAGCGCCGACTCGACGTTGGTCGCCTTGGAGTCGTTGACGAATCGCACGCCGCGCACCTCGGCGACGAGCTCCATGGCGTGCTCGAGGCCGCGGAACGTCTCCACGGCGGCGGTCATCGCGGGCGGCGCCGCACCGGCGAGCGCGCCGACGGTCGCCGCCGCCATCACGTCGTTGACCAGATGCGGCCCGAGCAGGTGGATCGCGCGGAGCGGAACGAGCCGATCGACGCGCTCGCTCCGCCGATCGACGATCCATCCCTGCTCGATGACCGTGCCGTCCCCGAGCGGCGTCTCTTTCGAGAACAGGCGCGTGCGCGCGCGCCCGCGCCGCGCAAGCTCGAGCACCGCCGGATCGTCCGCGTTGATCACCGCCCAGTCGCCGGCCTCCTGGTTCTCGAAGATGCGTCCCTTCGCCGACGCGTAGGCCTCGACCGTCGGGTGGCGATCGAGATGGTCCGGCGAGAAATTCAGCATCACGGCAATCCACGGATGAAAGGCGTCGATCTGCTCGAGCTGAAAGCTGCTGGCCTCGACGACGTGGAACGTGTCGGGCGTCGATTGCGACACCTGCGCGCTGAGCGGCGCGCCGATGTTGCCGCCGACCGTCACCTTGAAGCCCGCCGTCTCGAGAATGCGCCCGGTCAGCACTGTCGTCGTCGATTTGCCTTTCGTACCCGTGATGGCGATCACGCGCCCCTGCAGCCAGCGAAACGCGAGCTCGATCTCGGCGATGACGGGCACGCCGCGATCGCGCGCGGCCTGCATCGCCGGCTGCTCGGGCGGCACGCCCGGACTCAGCACGACGAGGTCCGCGCGCGTGAACGTCTCCACCTGATGGCCGCCGAGCTCGAGCCGCACGCCGAGCGCTCTGAGCGGCTCCGTTTCCGGCGCCTCGGGACGAGCCTCCGACAACGTGACGTGCGCGCCTCGACGCGCGAGCAGCTCGGCGGCCGCGATCCCGCTTCGCGCCGCGCCGGCGACCGTCACCCGTTTGTTCGCGACGTCGAATCCCAAATCCCTAATCCCCAATCCCTTCAGCGAAGTTTCAACGTCGCGAGACTGAACAGCGCGAAGATGATCCCGACGATCACGAAGCGCGTGATCACCTTCGGCTCGCTCCATCCGATCAACTCGAAATGGTGATGCAGCGGCGCCATCCGGAACAGACGCTTGCCGCCCGTCGCCTTGAAGTAGCCGACCTGCAGAATCACCGACAGCGCTTCGAGCACGAACACGCCGCCGACGATCGGCAGCAGCAGCTCCTGCTTGATCAGGATCGCGACGACGGCGAGCGAGGCGCCCAGCGCCAGCGAGCCGACGTCGCCCATGAAAATTTCGGCGGGGTACGAGTTGTACCAGAGGAACCCGAGCGACGCACCGACGAGGGCGCCGCAGAAGATCGTCAGCTCCGCCGCCGGCGCAAAGCGCACGAGCAGCAGATACTCGGCAAAGACGCGGTGTCCCGTGACGTAGGCGAGCGCCGTGTACGCACCCGCCGCAATCGCAAACGTGCTGATGGCGAGCCCGTCGAGGCCGTCGGTGAGATTCACGGCGTTCGAGACCGCCACGAGCACGAAGGCCGCGAATGCCAAGTACCACCAGCCCAGTTCCGGAATCAGGTTCTTGAAGAACGGAAAGATGAGCCGGGTGTTGTAGAGTCCCTTCGCGTTGAGGATCAGAAGCACGATGCCGACCGCCACCCCGATCAGGATCTGGTTGCCCATCTTGTAGCGCGGCCGGAGACCGTGATGGGACCGCCGGACGATCTTGAGATAGTCGTCCGCGAATCCAATCGCGCCGAAGCCCGCCGTCGTGATCACGGCGATCCACACGTAGATGTTCGTCAGATCCGCCCAGAGCAGCGTCGGCACCAGGGCCGCCGTCAGAATCAGCAGGCCGCCCATCGTCGGCGTGCCGGCCTTGGGCTTGTGGGTCTGCGGCCCTTCGGCCCGGATGACCTGGCCGATCTGAAACTCGCGCAGCTTGCGCACCATCCACGGGCCGAGCACGAGGCTGATCGCGAGCGCGGTGAGGCTCGCCGCCGCGGTGCGGAACGTGATGTAGCGGGTCACGTTCAGCACCGGGATCTGGGCGTGGAACGGATACAAGAGGTGATAGATCATCAGGCGCGCTCCGCCTTCAGCCGATCCACCACGCGATCCGTTTTCACCCCGCGCGATCCTTTGACGAGCACGACGTCGCCACTCCGGACGACGGCCGCGACTGCGTCGGCCGCCTGGTCGCTCGTCGCGAAGTGACGCACGCGATCGCGCGACATGCCGGCGCCGACTGCGGCGTCGGCGAGCACGGCCGCCGAGCCGCCTCCGACGGTGAACAACAGGTCGACGCGATTCCTTGCCGCCGCCCGGCCGACGCCGGCGTGCAGATCGGCGGCGCGATCGCCGAGCTCGAGCATCTCGCCAAGCACGGCAATCCGCCGGGACGCCTCCGCGCCGGACAGCACCTCGAGCGCGCCCGTGACGGCGGTCGGGTTCGCGTTGTAGCTGTCGTCAATCACCGTCGCGCCGCTCGCGAGGCGCACGATCTCGCCGCGATGCGACGCGGGCTTCAGCCGCGCGGCCCGCTCCGCCACCGTGGCCAGCGGCACGTCGAACTCGATCGCCGTCGCCGTCGCCGCCAGAACGTTCGCGAGATTGCCGCGCCCGATGAGCGGCGTCTCGATGTCGATGCGGCCGCGCGGCGTCGTCACGCGCGCGCTCGTCCCGGCGATGCCGCGATCGACGACAGTGGTCGCACGCACGTCCGCCTCGCGGTCGATCCCGAACGTCACGAGGCGGCCCACGTAGCGCGGCAGCCGCGCCACGATCAAATCGTCGTCCGCGTTGGCGACCAGCACGGTCGATGGCGCGGCGCGCTCGAAAATTTCCGCCTTCGCGTCGGCAATCGCGTCCGTCGACGCGAAGAAGCCGAGATGCGCCTCGCCGACGTTGGTCCATACACGGACGTCCGGCTCGGCGACCCGTACCAGCGTGCTGATTTCCCCCGCGTGGTTCATGCCCAGCTCGACCACCGCGATCTCCGGCCGGTGCCGCAGCTCGATGAGCGACAGGGGCAGCCCGATGTGGTTGTTCAGGTTTCCGCGGTTGCGGATCACGCGGTACCGCGACGCCAGAAACTCACTGGTCACTTCCTTCGTCGTCGTCTTCCCGGCGCTGCCCGTGATGGCCACGACCTTGGTGCCCGCTTCGCGCCGCACGGCATGCGCGAGCGCCTGAAGCGCGGAGGTCGTGTCGTCGACTTCGATCACCACCGGCACGACCGGCCGCCCCGGGTCATCCGCCGCCACCTGTGTCCCGCGCGGCACAATCACGCCCGCGGCGCCGGCCTCAATCGCGGCGGCTGCGAAGTCCGCGCCATCGAAGCGCTCGCCGCGAATGGCGATAAACAATTCGCCCTCACGAATCGTCCGTGTGTCGATTGACACACCGTCCAATTCGCGCGACGCGTCGCCGCCGACGATGTTTCCTGCCACCGCCGCAGCGACCCACGCTGCGGTCAACGGAATGTCGCTCACACCACGCCCGAATTCGTCCGGCGGCGCGCCAGCGCGTCGCGCGCGACGGCGACGTCGTCGAACGGCAATGTCTTGTCGCCGATTACCTGATACTTCTCGTGTCCCTTGCCCGCGACGAGCACCAGATCGCCCGGCTTCGCGACCTCGATCGCCTTCGCGATCGCCGCGCGCCGATCGACGATGGTCAGCGGGGGCTGCCCGCCCGCTTTGCGGGTGTCGGGCGTGATCCCGCGCTGAATTTCGTCGATGATCCGCCCGGGGTCCTCGCTGCGCGGGTTGTCCGACGTCATCACGATCACATCGCTGAGCCGGCCGGCGACGGCGCCCATCAACGGCCTCTTCGTGCGGTCGCGATCGCCGCCGCAGCCGAACACGGTGATGAGGCGTCCTCGCGCGAGCGGACGGGCCGTCTCCAGCAGATTCCGGAGCGCGTCGTCGGTGTGCGCGTAGTCGACGACGACCGTGACTTCGTCCTTCGCACTGGAGACCATCTGAAACCGTCCGGGCACACCGTCGAGCGCTGCGATGCCGCGCTCGATCGCGTCGAACGGCAGGCCGAGCGCCGTGGCCGTCGCCGCGGCCGCGAGAATGTTGTAGACGTTCGGACGGCCGACGAGCTTCGAGCGGATCTGCACCGTTCCACGCGGCGTGCGCACGTCGAACGTCAGTCCTTCGAGCGAGAACGACAACGGTCCCGAGGTGACGTCGGCCGGCCGATTGATCGCGTACGTCAACGGACGGCCGCCTGCCTCGACGAGCGCGGGCCCGCGTGGATCGTCGACGTTCAACACGCTGGGCGCATCGGGCGGCAGCATCTCGAACAGCCGGCGCTTCGCTCGAAAGTAGGCTTCCATGTTCGGATGGAAGTCCAGGTGGTCGCGCGTGAGGTTCGTGAACACGGCGGCGGCGAACGTCATGTCGTCCACACGGCGAAGTGTCAGCGCGTGCGACGACACTTCCATCGCGCACGCGCCGCAGCCGCGATCGACCATTTCGCGCAGCATCGCCTGCACGTCGGGCGCCTCGGGCGTCGTCCGCGCCGCTTCGCGCACGTCGCGCTCGCCGGGTCCCACGCGGTACACGACGGTGCCGAGCACGCCGCAGCGAACGCCTGCGCTCTCGAAGATCGAGGCGAGCAGATATCCGATTGTTGTTTTGCCGTTCGTGCCGGTGATGCCGACCACCTGCATCTCGCGGCTTGGATTCCGGTGGAATGCCGCCGCGATCACGGCGAGCGCGAGCCGCGCATCGCCCACGCTCACCCACGGCACGCGCACGTCCGGAGGCGCCGGCTCCTCGGACACGATCGCCAGGGCGCCCCGTTCGATCGCCTGCCGCACGAACGCCGTGCCGTCCGCGTGCTGACCTTTGAGCGCCACGAAGATGTCGCCCGGCTTCACCGTTCGCGAGTCGTAGGCAATCCCCGAGACGGGTCCGACCGAGGCTTCTGCCCTCACCGCATCGCCCGCGCGGACGATGCCGCGGTCGCGAAGCATGAGGTGCAGCTCCGCCCATGTCATCACCGCGGTCTCCGGTCGAGGACGAGATGGCACACGGTGCCGGGTTCGAGCGGCGCGCCCGCCGGCGGCTCCTGCGAGACGACGAAGCCGTCGCCGGACGGCTGTGCGTGCATGCCGAGTCTCACCAGCTTGCGAACCGCTTCACGTGCGCTCATGCCGTGGAGATCGGGCACGGTGCCGGGCGGTCCGTCGGCCACGAGGCTCACGGTGGGTTCGATCGTTCCGGAATCGGCGGTGGGGTTGCTGGCCGACTCGTCGTGACGCGCGACCATCACCGCCGGCGCGGGATCGACGTTGGGCGCGACACCCAGATACTGCAGCGTCGCCTCGGCGATCCTCTTGAACACTGGCGCCGAGACAAATCCGCCGGTGTTCGGGTACACGTGCGGCGAGTCGGTCACGACGATGATCGCGACGGCCGGATTGCGAGACGGCACGAAGCCGACGAACGAGGCGTTGTAATTCGATGTTGAATAGTGGCCGTTGATCAGCTTGGCGGCCGTGCCTGTCTTTCCAGCGATCGTGTAGCCGGGGATCTGCGCGCGCGTCGCGGTGCCGCGCTTGTTCGCCACGACGCCTTCCATGATCGTCGTCAACGTCGCGGCGGTGTCGGCGCTGATCGCCCGGCGGACGATCTTCGGCCGCACGGCGTATCGACGATTGTCGCGATACACCGCCCTGATGACGCGCGGTTCGACCAGCTCGCCGCCGTTGGCGACCGAGCTGACCGCGGACACCATCTGAAGGGGAGTCACGGCGACCTGATAGCCCATCGCCACAGACGCAAGCGCGCTCTCAGTCCACTTCGCCGGATCCCAGACGATCCCCGGGCTCTCGCCGGGGAAATCGGATGAGACCGGACGGCCGAATCCGAAGCGGGCGACGTAGCGGCTCAGGCGCTCGGTGCCGACTCGGAAGCCGATCTTGACCGCGCCGACGTTGCTGGACCGAACGATGACGTCGGTGAACGACAGCACGCCGTAGTCGTGGTGGCTCGCTTCGGTGATCGGCTTCGCCCGGCCCGCGATGCGGAGCACGCCGGGACTCGTGTTGATCATCGTATCGATTGGTATCACGTTCTCTTCGATCGCCGCCGACGCGGTCACCACCTTGAACGTCGAACCAGGCTCGTAGAGATCCTGGACGGCGCGATTCCGGCGCGCGCTGTCGTCGAACTCGCGATAGGCGTTCGGATTGAACGTCGGCTCGTTCGCCATCGCGAGAATCTCGCCGGTGTGCGGATTCACGATGATCGCGGTGCCGCCTTCCGCGCGGTTCGCGACAACGCCTGCGTGCAGTTCGCGCTCGGCGACGTGCTGCAGGTATTCGTCGATCGTGAGCTCGACGGTCGATCCCGCAGTGGCCGGCCACTCGGTGCGGCTGTACGCGTGGCGGCGCGCGTCGGTCTGCACCAGCAGCTTGCCGGGCTTGCCGCGGATTTGCGGGTCGTACGCGTACTCGAGACCGCTCAGTCCCTTGTTGTCGATGCCGACCCATCCGAGCAGGTGCGCGGCGAGCTCACGGTTCGGATAGAAGCGCTTGCTCTCCGTGATGAAGCCGATGCCGTCGAGATTCATCGCTTCGACGCGGCGTTTTTCGTCGGGCGAAATCTGCCGGCGCACGTAGCTGAATGCGCCACCGCGCCCGAGCCGCTCGACGAGCGTCTGCCGTTCCTTCGCGGAGCAGTCGCCGAACGCGGCGCACAACTTCGCGACGACGACGTCCGGGTCGGTGATTTCCGACGGGACCGCGATGATCGTGTCGGCGTCGACGCTCGTCGCAAGCACGCGGCCGCGGCGATCGACGATGTCGCCGCGCTTGGCGGGCGGCTCGATCGTCCGCCGCTGCTGCTTGTCGGCGCGCGCGGCGAGATCGGCCTGCCGGAAGATCTGCAGATAGACGAGGCGCGCTTCGATGCCCGAGGTCCACAAGGCGAGCACGACCGCTGCCTCGCGCGTGCGGCGCTTGACGATGGCGCGCCAGTCGATCGTCCCGGGGGCCGTCATTTACCGGCGCGCGACGACCGATTTCGCCGGCGGTTCGGCCGGCACGACACGCTCGAGGATGATGGCGTCCTCGCGCGTGGGGGCGACGAGATGCAGCTGCCCGGTGGCGAGCGCCTCGATCCGCTTCGGCGCTTTCAGCGTCTCGATCTCGAGGCGCAGCCGCCGGCCGGCCTCGTCCTCGGCGGCCCGCTGGCGCTGCATCTCCTCGATCTGATAACCGTGACGCAGCAGTTCGAAGTGCTGCCAGGCCGAGAAGAGCAGGACGAGCACGAGAAAGCCGGCCACGCCGACCGATTTCCACAGCTCGCGCTGCCGCTCCTCGTCGACCTCGCGGACGATCGGGTTGTTGCGCACGTCCTTCTTGATGGCGTACTCGAATGGTTCCATATCGTCCACGTCGCCTCCGGGGACGGTCTGAAGACCGTCCCCTCCCTTCGTAGGGACCGGCCTCTATTCCGGTCCGATCCGCTCCGCGGCGCGAAGCTTCGCGCTTCTCGCTCGCGGGTTTCGCTGCACTTCCTCGTCCGTCGGCACGACCGGTTTCTTCGTCAGCACCTTCACCGCCGCGTCTTCTCTGCGCTCGAGCGCGCGGAGCGTGTGCTTCACGATCCGATCCTCGAGCGAGTGAAACGTGATGACGACGAGCCGCGCGCCGGCGCGCAGGCGGCGAACCGCGGCCTCGAGAAAACGATCGAGCCCCTCGAGCTCCTCATTCACCCAGATGCGCAGCGCCTGAAACGTCCGCGTCGCCGGATCGAGGCGCATCGACCGCCGGCCCGGCCGGCTGTGGCGCGCCTGGGAATGACGTGTTGCCCGGCGCACAATCGACGCGAGCTGTCCGGTAGTCTGGACGGGCGCGCTCGTCCGCGCCTCGACGATCGCGCGCGCGATCCGGCGGGAAAAACGCTCCTCGCCGTATTGAAATATCGCGTCGGCGAGCTCGCGCTCGGTCGATCGCGCGACCAGATCCGCGGCCGATTCGCCGCCGCTGCGATCCATCCGCATGTCGAGCTGCTCGTCGCGCTGAAAGCTGAAGCCGCGGCCTGGCGTGTCGAACTGCAGCGACGAGACCCCGAGATCCGCGAGCGCGCCGTCGATCCGATCCACGTGCTCGCGATCGAGCACTTCGTCGATCGCGCGGTAGTCGGCGTGCACCAGCCGCACGCGATCGCCAAACGGCGCGAGCGTCTCGCGTGCGATGGCCAGCGCGTCCGCGTCGCGATCGAGACCGATGAGGCGTGTCGCGCCGGCCTCGAGGAGCGCGCGGGCGTGTCCGCCGAGGCCGACCGTGCAGTCGACGAAAAGCCCGCCACGTTCGGGGCGAAGAAACTGCAGCACCTCGGCGGTCATGACCGGGACGTGCGTCATCAGATCCCGAACTCCGACAGGGCGCGCGCATCGTCATCGGTGTACGGATCGCGCTGGAGCTTGGTCAGGAAGCGATCGTGGTTCCAGAACTCGAGGTAGTTGTATTGGCCGAGCACGTCGACGTCGCCGCTCATCGTGGCGGTCTCGCGGAGGCGAACCGGAATCAGCACGCGTCCCTGCGTGTCGAGCTCGGCGGGCTGACCGTAGTAATTCACACGATCGAGGAATCGCAGGCGCGAGGGATGCGTCGACGGCATTTTTCCGAGCTTCTCTTCGAGGTCCAACCAGACCGGCATCGGATAGAGGCGAACGTTCTCCCCCATGAGGCTCGTCAGGAAGACCTCGCGGCCGTACTTGGACTCGAGGAAGGACCGGAAGACGTTCGGCACCTTGAGTCGCCCCTTATCATCAATCCGGGCGATCTCGTGGCCCCTAAACACGAGACACCCCGACCTTCTCTCCACTTTTCGCCACAAAAACCCACAGAAATGGTAGGAGAGGCTCGACGGGATGTCAACCGCAAAATCCACCCCGTCAGTAAGTTGCGCCTAATTTTCGGCCGTTTCCTCGCCCTCGCGAATTGTCACGAGTCTGACTGGTCAGACCCTCTGACAATTGCGGTTGTCAGGGTCGGTGGTACCATCCGGGGCTCGACTCATGCTGCGGGCCGCTCTCATCGGATTCGCATCCAGCGGAAAAACCACCCTCTTTCAGCTCATGACCAGTGCGCGGGAGACGGCGCGCGCCGCGCACGGCAAGGGAGAGACGTCGGTCGGCATCTCGAAGGTGCCCGACGCGCGGCTCGACCGGCTGACGGCGATGTACAACCCGCGGAAGCGCGTGCCGGCGACGGTCGAGTTCACCGATCTCGCGGCGACGGGAGCCGGCGGCGGCGCCAAAGCGCTGGTCGACGTCGTCGCCTACAAGAATGCGGACGCTCTGGTCCACGTGCTGCGCGCGTTCCGCGATCCCGCGGTCGCGCATCCATCGGGATCCATCGACCCCGCGCGTGATGCGCAGGCCATGGAGGACGAGCTGATCCTCGCGGACCTCGGCGTCGCCGAGCGGCGCCTCGAACGCCTCGAAAAAGATCTCAAGAAAAACCGGTCGGCGGATCTGGAGCGCGAGCGCGACGTGCTGATGACGTGCAAGGCGGCGCTCGAAGAAGGACGACCGCTGCGCTCGCTCGATCTGAAAGGTGAAGACTTGAAGCGGCTGCGCGGATTCCAGTTCCTCTCCGCCAAGCCGCTGTTGATCGTGATCAATCTCGACGAAGCCGATCTGTCCGCCGGCGGCGAAGCGGCGACGCGCATCGATCGCGCGGCGGACGCGGCGGGCCTGACGCCGTTCCTCACTCGCGCCGGGACCGCGGCGGCCGCCGTGTGCGCGAAAATCGAGCTCGAGATCGCGCAACTGGACCCGGCCGACGCCGCGGCGTTTCTCACGGATCTCGGCCTCGCCGAGTCGGGTCTCGATCGCGTCATCCGCGCGAGCTACGATCTGCTCGGCTACATTTCGTTCTTCACCGTCGGCGAAGACGAATGCCGCGCGTGGTCGATTCCGCGCGGAACGGCCGCGCAACTCGCGGCAGGCGAGATTCACAGCGACATCCAGCGGGGCTTCATCCGCGCCGAAGTCGTCAGCTACGACCACCTGATCGCGCGCGGCACGATGGCCGCGTGCCGCGATCACGGCGAGGTCCGGCTCGAGGGCAAGGACTACGTCGTGCTGGACGGCGACATCATCAATTTCCGTTTCGCCACGTGAGCAGGTGAATCTGGTAATTGGGTAATCTGGTAATCGGGTAATTGATTGCTGGATTGGGCCGCGATGAATCCGTGATGGCCTCGACAACGACGATGTGGTGCAATCGCACAATCCGATTACCCGATTACCCGATTACCCGATTACCAGATGCCGAGTCGTAGCGTTCTCGTGTGCGAGGCTCAGGTGCCGTTCGTGCACGGCGGCGCCGAACTGCTCGTGCGCAGCCTCGTCGACGAGCTCCGGCGCCACGGGTACCGCGCCGAGCGCGTGTCGATTCCGTTCAAGTGGTATCCGAAAGCGGAGCTGCTCGCGCAGGCGGCGGCCTGGCGGCTCGTCGATCTCTCCGAGACCAACGGCACGCGCATCGACACCGTCATCGCGACGAAATTCCCGACGTACTTCGTGCGCCATCCAAACAAAGTGACCTGGCTCTGCCACCAGCACCGCCCGATTTACGATTTGTGCGGCACGCCGTACAGCGAGTTCACGCACGAGGAAGCGGACGTGCGGCTCCGCGATACGCTCATCGCGCTCGATCGGGAGATGCTGACGGAGTCGGCGCGGCTCTTCACCATCGCGCGCACCATCGCGGCGCGGCTCGAACGCTACAACGGCATCACGGCCGAACCGCTCTATCACCCGCCGCCGCTTGCCGGCGCGCTGCGCGCCGGTCCGTACGGCGACTACGTGTTGTCGGTCGGCCGGCTCGAAGCGAACAAACGCGTCGATCTGATCATTCGCGCGCTCGCGCATGCCGATCGCGCCGTCCGGCTCCTCGTCGTCGGCGAGGGTCCGCTGCGTGAACAGCTCGCCGAAACGGCGGTGACCGCAGGCGTCGCCGATCGCGTCACGTTCGCCGGCCGCGTCGACGCCGAGCACCTGGTACGGTTGTACGCCGGCGCGCTCGGGGTCGTCTTTCCGCCGTTCGACGAGGACTACGGCTATGTGACGCTCGAGGCGTTTCTCGCGCGCAAACCGGTCGTCACCACCGGCGACGCCGGCGGTCCGCTGGAGTTCGTCGAAGACGGCGTGAACGGCCTGGTTGCCGAGCCGACGCCCGAATCGTTTGGAGCCGGCATCTCGCGACTCGCGGCCGACCGCGCGCGCGCTCGAAGCCTCGGCGACGCGGGGTACGATCGCGCCCGGTCGATCACCTGGGATGGCGTGGTGCAACGATTGATGGAGTCCGCGAACGGCGAAGGCTGAGAGCTGACCGCCCATGGCACCGGCCGAGACATCGATCATCATCCCCGCATTCAACGAAGCGGCATCCATCGCGGCGCTCGTCGCCGACTTGCGAAGCGCCGGTTCGTGGCGCGAGATCCTCGTCGTGGACGACGGATCGACCGACGACACCGGTGCGAGAGCGTCGGCGGCGGGCGCGCAGGTGATTCGTCATCCGTACAACAAAGGGAACGGCGCGGCAGTGAAAACGGGAGTTCGCCATGCGGCGGGTTCGTTCGTCCTGATCGTCGACGCCGATGGTCAGCATCAGCCGTCCGATGCCGTCCGGCTCGTGGCGCAGCTCGCCGACTACGATCTCGTCGTCGGCGCGCGATCGACGGAGAGCCAGGCGAGCCAGGCGCGGCGGCTGGGAAACTCGGCGTTGAACTGGATCGCGAGCTACCTGACCGAACAGCCGATTGCCGATCTCACATCCGGATTTCGCGCGGCGCGCCGCGAGCACCTGCTCGAGTTCCTGCATCTGCTGCCGAACGGATTCTCCACGCCGACGACGACCACGCTGGCCTTCATCAAAGCGGGATACAGCGTGCGCTTCGAGCCAATCGATGCCGCGCGGCGGCAGGGGAAGTCGAAGATCCGACTGGGATCGGACGGCGTCAGGTTTCTGCTGATCCTGCTGAAGGTCATCACGATTTTCAGTCCGCTGCGCATCTTTCTGCCGATCAGCGCCGCCGCCTTCCTGATCGGCGCGGCGTATGCAATGTGGACGATCGCCACGCAATCGCACGTGACGAACTCATCCGTGCTGCTCATTTTGTTGAGCGTCGTGATCTTCCTGGTGGGCCTCGTCTCGGAGCAGATCTCGTCGCTCCGGTTCGAAGGACGCCGGTGACGGCGCCGAACCCGGCGGGCGGATCCGCCGCGCTCGTCATCGTGCCGACGTTCAACGAACGGGACAACCTGCCGCTCCTGGTCGACGCGCTGATGAACTATCCGAATGTCACGCTGCTCGTCGTCGACGATGCGTCGCCGGACGGAACGGGCGAGGTGGCGGATGCGCTCGCGCGCCGGCACCCGAACCGAATCGACGTGATGCACCGCACGGAGCGGCCGGGGCTCGGGCGCTCGTACATCGACGGCATCCGGCGCGCCATCGAGCGTCCCGTCGACGTCATCTGCCAGATGGACGCCGACCTCTCACACGATCCGCGGCACCTTCCGGATCTGATCGCGGCGACGGCGCGCGCCGACGTCGTGCTGGGATCGCGGTACATTCCCGGCGGCGGCATCGTCAACTGGCCGAAGCGCCGCCGCGCTCTCAGCCGCTTCGCGAACGCCTACGTCAGGTTCATCACACGCCTGAGCGTGCACGACTGTACGAGCGGCTACCGCTGCTGGCGGCGCGCCACGCTCGCGTCGCTGCCGCTCGATCGGTTCACGTCGGATGGCTATTCGTTTCTCGTCGAGATGCTGTACGTCGCGCAGAGGCTCGGATCGCGCATCGCCGAAGTGCCCATCACGTTCGTCGAGCGGCGGCAGGGACAATCGAAGATGTCGGGACGCGTGCTGTTCGAGTCGGCGCTCACGCCGTGGCGGCTCATCACGCGATGGCAGCCCTGAAGGCCCATGATCCGGCTTCCTGTTCGTGCTATGGTTTAGGCACTTTTTACATGCCAGGGTCTCCCGCCAAGAAGCCCGCGGGGCTGAGCGTCTTCTTCCCGGCGTACAACGACAGCGGCACCATCGCGAGCATGGTGATCCGCGCGGTGAAGACCGCGTCTGAGCTGACGCCGGACTTCGAGATCATCATCGTCGACGACGGCAGCGCCGACGGAACGGCGGACATCGCCGACGAGCTGGCGCGGACGTATCCGCAGGTACGCGCGGTGCACCATCCGATCAATCGCGATTACGGCGCGGCGCTGCAGACCGGCTTCCGCTCCGCGACCAAAGAACTGATCTTCTATACGGACGGCGATGCGCAGTACGACCCGACGGAGTTGACGGCGCTGTGGCGCACGATGACGCCGGAGGCCGACCTCGTGAACGGCTACAAGATCAGCCGCGCCGATCCGCTGCATCGCGTCGTCATCGGGCGCGTCTACCACTACGTCGTCAGCATCCTGTTCGGTCTGAAGCTGCGCGACGTCGACTGCGATTTTCGTCTGATGCGCCGCAGGATTTTCGAGCGCATCAACCTCGAGAAGACGAGCGGCATCATCTGCGTCGAGATGATGAAGAAGATCCAGGACGGCGGTTTCCGGATCGTCGAAGTGCCGGTGCACCATTACCACCGCGCGTTCGGCAAGTCGCAGTTCTTCAACGTCCGGCGTCTCGCCAGAACGGGCCGGGATCTGCTGATCCTCTGGTTCGCGCTCGTCATCCGCCACGAGCATCAGCGGCCAGGCGTGCGACCGCTCGCTCAGACAGCGTCCGATCCGGCCAATCGCGTGTATCCCAGCCCGCCGCGCCCGTGACGGTGGACTACCGCGAGTTCTACCGCGGCCGTCGTGTGATGATCACCGGCGGCCTCGGATTCATCGGCAGCAACCTCGCGCGCGTACTCGTCGATTTGGGCGCCGACGTGCTGCTCGTCGACTCGCTCATCCCGGACTACGGCGGCAACCTGTTCAACATCGACGGCATCGCCGATCGCCTGCGCGTGAACGTCGCCGACATCCGCCAGCAGTCGACGATGAACTATCTGGTGCGCGATCGCCACGTGATCTTCAATCTCGCCGGACAGGTGAGCCACATCGACAGCATGCGGGATCCGTACACGGATCTGGAAATCAACTGCCGCAGCCAGCTGACGGTGCTGGAGGCGTGCCGCAATCACAATCCCGGCGTCAAGGTCGTGTTCGCCGGCACGCGGCAGGTCTACGGCAAGCCCGGCTCGCTGCCGGTCGACGAAACGCACCTCGTGCGGCCGACCGACGTCAACGGCATCAACAAGGCGGCGGGCGAGTATTACCACCTTGTGTACAACAATGTGTTTGGCGTGCGCGCCTGCTCGCTGCGGCTCACGAACGTCTACGGGCCACGTCAGCTGATCAAACACAATCGACAGGGTTTCGTCGCGTGGTTCATTCGGCTCGCGATCGAAGACGCGACGATCCAGATCTACGGCGACGGCTCGCAGCTACGCGACTTCGTGTTCGTCGACGACGCGGCGGATGCGTTTCTGCGCGCCGGCGCGAGCGACGCCGTCAACGGCGAGGCGTTCAACGTCGGAGGCGACGAGGCGATCAGCCACCGTCAATTGACGTCGCTGCTCATCGACGTCGCGGGATCGGGACGCGTCGAGTACGTGGACTGGCCGCCCGAGAAGATTGCGATTGACATCGGCAGCATCTACACCGATTCGTCGAAATTCACACGCACGACCGGATGGAGGCCGGCGATCACGCTCGCCGAGGGCTTGCGGCGGACGGTCGAGTTCTATCGCCAGAACCTCGGGCAGTACCTCGACCCGCGCGACGCGCCGGGGTCCGCAACGCGGCAGCCGCGTTGGGGTGGCCGATCGGAGCGCGTGTGACCGGCCCGCGCCTGCCGTTCCTGTCGCTGGTGCCCGCCCCGGGAAGCGAAGACGCAGCCGCCGTGAAGAGCGCGATCGATCGCGTCGTCGCCAGCGGCTGGTTCGTGCTCGGACCGGAAGTCGAGGCCTTCGAGGCCGAGTTCGCGGCGGCGATGGGGGCCGCGCACGCGGTCGGCGTCGGCACCGGCACCGACGCGATCGCGCTGATTCTCCGCGCGCTCGGTATCGGCGAGGGCGACGAAGTCATCACCACGCCGCTTTCGGCGGCCTACACCGCGCTCGCCATCATGATGGTGGGCGCGCGGCCTGTCTTCGCCGACATCGACCCCGAGCGCCTCACGCTCGATCCGCATCAGATCGAACGCGCGATCACGACGCGCACGCGCGCCGTGCTGCCGGTGCATCTCTACGGTCAGCCGGCGGACATGACGGCGATCGCGGCGATCGCGGCACAGCACCAGTTGCAGATCGTCGAGGATTGCTGCCAGGCGCATCTCGCCACCGCGGGCGGACGGCCCGTCGGCACGATCGGCGTCGCGGGCGCCTTCAGCTTCTACCCGACGAAAAATCTGGGCGCGCTCGGCGACGGCGGCGCGGTCATCACCAACCAAGCGGCGCTGGCCGAAAAGATCGAGCGGCTGCGCAACGGCGGGCAGACCGATCGCTATCAGCATCGCGAGGCGGGGATCAATTCGCGGCTCGACGAAATGCAGGCGGCCATCCTGCGCGCACGCCTGCCGCGGCTCCGCGCGTGGACCGAGCGGCGCCGCCGCCTCGCCGCCGCATATCGCGCGGCGCTCGTGAATGCGCCGGTGTCGGTGCCGCCCGAACGCGATCCCGGACATGTGTACCATCTGTTCGTCGTGCGCAGCGCCGCACGTTACGATCTCCAGGCGCATCTGGCGGCGCGCGGCATCGAAACCCTGATTCACTATCCGCTGCCGATTCCGCGTCAGCCGGCGCTGGCCGGCATGGCGCCGGCCGATTGCTGTCGCGTGGCGAGCGGCGTCTGTGAGGAAGTGCTGTCGCTGCCGCTGCATCCCGCGCTCAGCGAGGACGAGGTGCGCGACGTCGCCGCGGCGGTCAGCGCGTTTGAAAGGACGGACGAGTGCGTGCGTTAGTCACCGGCGGAGCCGGCTTCATCGGATCGCATCTTTCCGACGCGTTGCTCGCACAGGGCGACGAGGTCCTGATTCTCGACAACCTGTCGACGGGATCGATCGACAACATCTCGCATCTCAAAGGGAAACCCGGCTTCGAGTACTTCATCGACACCGTGAACAACGAAATGCTGCTCGCAGAGCTCATCGACCGCAGCGACGTCGTCTTTCATCTCGCGGCGGCGGTCGGCGTGAAGTTGATCGTCGAGCAGCCGGTGCACACCATCGAGAACAACGTGCACGGCACGGAAGTCGTCCTCAAGCACGCAAACAAGAAGAAGAAGCTCGTCGTGCTCGCGTCGACGTCCGAGGTGTACGGCAAGAGCAACGACGTCCCGTTCCGCGAGGACGCCGATCTCGTCATGGGCCCGACGCCGAAGCATCGCTGGGCGTACGCGTGCAGCAAGGCCATCGACGAGTTCCTCGCGCTCGCGTACTGGAAAGAGCGCAAGCTGCCCGTCATCATCGTGCGTTTCTTCAACACGGTGGGACCGCGTCAAACCGGCCAGTACGGAATGGTCATCCCGAACTTCGTGCGTCAATCGCTCGCCGGCGAACCGATCACGGTATTTGGGGACGGCACGCAGACGCGCTCGTTCACGCACGTCGTCGATGTCGTCGGTGCCCTGTTGAAGCTCGTAAAGGAACCGCGCGCGATCGGACAGGTCATCAACGTCGGGAATACGCAAGAGGTGACGATCGTGCAGCTGGCCGAGCGTGTCCGGGACCTGACGGGCTCGAAATCACCCATCAAGTTCATCCCTTACGACGAGGCCTATGAGTCCGGTTTCGAGGACATGCCGCGGCGCGTGCCTTGCCTCAAGCGCGTCCGGGAGCTCATCGGCTATGAGCCCAGGAATACGCTCGATGACATTCTTGTGCAGGTGATCGAATACTTCCGAAAGAAATAGCCGGCTCTGCTTGGAATGACCCCAGGCCGCGCGTATACTGACTGAGTCCAAATATGAGGATGCACCTCCTGACCAGCCTCGTCGCCGTGTTGCTGCTGAGCGCCTCAACCGCGTTTGCGGAAGTGAAGGTGACGATGCAGGATGGGCGCGTGTCCGTCGTCGCGAAGGATGCGACGCTCCGCCAAATCCTCACGGAATGGGCGCGAATCGGCCAGACCAAAATCGTGAACGTCGAGCGCATCCCGGGCGGCCCGATGACGATCGAGCTCACGAATATGCCGGAACAGCAGGCGCTCGACCTGCTCCTGCGATCGGTCAGCGGGTTCATGACGGCGGCACGTCAGGTTCCCGTCGCCAACCTCTCGCGATACGACCGCATCGTGGTGATGCCGACCAGCGCGGCGCCGCGGCAGGCGATGGCTCCTCAACCGTCGACGCCGACATTCGCGCAGCCGCAATTCACGCCGCCGCCGGTCGATGACGACGTTGAAGATGAACGTCCTGCGCCGAACGTTCCGATGCCGAACGTCGCCATGCCGAATGGTGGCGTTGTCGGTGGCGTCCCGAATCCGCGCGGACCAGTGTTCAACGCGTTCCCCCAGCCGCAGGTCATCGCGCCGCAAGTGATGCCGCCGGGAACGAACGGCGCCGTGCCGCAGCAGCCGGCGCAGCCCGGCGTGTATCCGACCGCGCCGTCTGGCGGCGTTGCCATACCGGGCATGATCGTTCAACCGGCGCAGCAGCCCGGGCAGCCCGGACAAATCATCCAGCCGGGACAACCCGTGCGTCGGCCTGGCGGTCCTGAAGGCCAGTAGTTTTCAAAAGCGTTCTCCCGTGTCACTCCTGGACGAAGTGACCACTGCCATCGCGGACGCGATGCGCAAGCGGGACGTGGTGCGTCTCGGCGCGCTACGCATGCTCAAAGCCGCGTTGATGAATCGTGAAGTCGAGCGCGGACGCGCGCTCGACGACAACGAAGCGGCTCAGGTGGTCGGCTCTCTCGTCAAGCAGCGTAAAGATTCCATCGAGCAGTTCACGAAAGGCGGACGACAGGATCTCGTCGATAAGGAAACCGCGGAGATTCGTGTGCTCGAAACCTACCTGCCACCCGCGGCCGATCGTGCGGACATCGAGCGCGCGATTGCCGACGCCATCGCTGAAACCGGCGCGTCATCGGTGAAAGACATGGGGCGCGTGATGAAAGCGGCGATGGCGAAGCTCGCCGGGCAAAGCGTCGACGGCAAGACCGTCAACGAACTTGTGAAGCAGAAGCTGTCGTAACACAACTTTTGCGGCGGGTCATTCGTCTAAGGCTCCGAGACGGCCAAAACAAGCCCTCTCATCCATCCTCCTTTAGGCCCTCTGCAAAGAGGGCCTCTTTTTTTGTGTGCTACGCTCGCCGGTCGTCGGTATGACGCCGTCGAGCTCGTCGAAATCGGACACGGTGTCCACATCCGAACATCTGGTGCGATCGGCTGGCGTGACCGGAGTCGCGACGCTCGCCAGCCGCGTTCTCGGTCTCGCGCGCGATCAAGTCCTGGCCGCGCTGTTCGGCGCGGGCAACGACATGGACGCGTTCATCGTCGCGTTCCGCATTCCGAACCTCGGGCGCGATCTGTTCGCAGAAGGCGCGATGAGCTCGGCGTTCGTGCCCACGTTCACTCGCTACCTCACGTTGCACGGCAAGCGCGAGGCGTGGCGTCTGGGCAACAACGTGCTGAATGCGTTGCTGCTGGTGACGGGCGGGCTCGTCGCGGCCGGCATGCTGTTCGCCGAACCGCTCGTGACGATGTACGCCGGCGACTACGGGAGCGTGCCGGGGAAGCTGACGCTCACCGTTCGCATGACGCGCGTGATGCTGCCGTTTCTCACGACCGTGGCGATCGCCGCGGCGTCGATGGGCATGCTCAACTCGCTGCACCATTATTTCTGGCCGGCGCTCGCGCCGGCGATGTTCAACGTCGCCACGATCGCCTGCGCGTTCGCGCTCGTGCCGCTGATGCCTGCGATCGGCGAGCCGCGCATCATGGCGATCGCGATCGGCGCGCTGGTCGGCGGTGTCGGACAGGCGGCCATTCAGTGGCCGTCGCTCCGGCGCGAAGGATTTCGCTACGAAGCGACCGTCGATCCGCGCGACGCGGGACTGAAGCAGGTGCTGCTGCTGATGGGACCCGGCACGATCGGCCTCGCCGCGACGCAGGTGAACATCTTCGTCAACACACTGCTGGCGACCAGTCAGGGGACAGGCGCCGTCTCGTGGCTGTCCTATGCGTTCCGGCTCATGTATCTGCCGATTGGACTCTTCGGCGTCTCGATCGGAACGGCCGTGCTGCCCGCCGTCTCGCGTCACGCGGCAACTGACGACGCGGCGGGAATTCGCGACACGCTGTCGCGCGGCCTCGCGATGATGTTGATCGTGAACGTGCCGGCGACGCTCGGCCTGATCGCGCTCGCGACGCCGATCGTCCGTCTGTTGTTCGAGCGCGGACAGTTTCTGCCGGCCGACACCGACGCGACGGCCGCAGCAGTCCGGCTGTATGCCGCCGGCCTCGTCGGCTATTCGGCTGCGCGCATCGCCTCGCCGGCGTTCTACGCGATCGGCCGAAGCCGGGTGCCGGTCCTCGTCAGCGCGGGCACGATCGTGCTGAACGTGCTAGTCAGCGTCATGCTGGTCCGCTCGATGGGATTTCTGGGACTCGCGCTCGGCACGTCGATCGCGGCCGTCGCCAACGGCGCGGCGCTCGTGTGGCTCCTGCGGCGGCAATTGGAAGGTCTCGAGGGACGCCGGCTCACAGCCGTGCTGGTCAAAGTCACCATCGCGGCGGCCGTGATGGCGTGCGCAGCGTTCGTGGTCGATCGTGTCATGAACGTGTTCACACCAGGGGTAACGGTGACCGTTCAAGTCGTCAGGCTGACGGCGTCGATTGTCGGTGCACTGACTGTTCTCGGCATGACAGCGAAGCTTTTGCGCATTGCCGAATTCGACGAGATGATCGCGATGCTGAGAGTACGGGTACGGAAGTTGCTGAGCAGGTAATCGATGCCAAGCGGCGAGCCGCCGCTTTGTCCGGATATAGTACGATCCGGACCTTTGAGATGCGCCGTTATCCTTCTCCGTACGTCTCCTCGTTCTCCTTTGGTCCTGGTCCCCTCTCGACCGCGCTGAAGGCGCTCATCGGCGCAAACGTCGTGATGTTCGTCGGGCAGATCTTTTTCCCGATCATCACGGACGTGCTCGGGTTACATCCCGTCTTCGTCGTGCGAAATGTGTGGGTCTGGCAGATCGCGACCTACATGTTCCTGCACGGCGGCGTCTTCCACATCGTGTTCAACATGCTCGCGCTCTGGATGTTCGGGACGGAGCTCGAGCGCACCTGGGGCACACGATACTTTCTGAAGTTCTATTTCGTCACGGGCGTCGGGGCCGGACTGCTGACGGTCTTCTTCTCGCTGCTGCCGTTCGGGTTCGCGCAGCAGCTTTACCGTTCGAACATCATCGGCGCATCCGGCGCGATTTACGGTCTGCTGCTGGCGTACGGCCTGTATTTTCCTGATCGCCCGATTTACATGTATTTCGTCTTCCCGGTTCCGGCGAAGGTCTTTGTCGCGATCATGGGTGCGATCGCGTTCTTGTCGTCGCTCGGACCGTCGGGGGGCGTCGCGAGCGCGACGCATCTGGGCGGGCTCGTGGTCGGCTATCTGTACCTCAAAGGCGCGCGGATGCATCCACTGGCGGAACTGAAGTACCGCTACTTGAAGTGGAAGATCAATCGCGTCCGCAAGAAGTTCGACGTGTACTCCGGCGGGCGCGGCGCGAACGACTGGGACCGTCGCGTCCATTAGGTCGGCGCTCAGCTATCGGCTCTCAGGTTTCAGCTCCTTTCCAGTTTCGCCTTTGGCTGTTTCGGTCTCGGTTTGCTCGATCCGGTCAGTGCGAGCGCGAGCGTCGAGCCGAGCACCGGCAATCCGTAGCCGCTCGTCAGGAAGCTGTACTTGAAAACGGCGCCGCTCGCGATCTGAAAGTTCAGCGCCATGAAGAACGCGATGAACGCGAACAGCGGCGTCCAGAAGTTGAGCACGAGCGCGACGCCGCACGTCAGCTCGCCCAGCGGGACCAGCCGCGCGAAGATGGCGACGCCGGGGACCGCGATCCGCTGTAAGTAGGTCTGAGGGATCGAGCCGGCCGCGGCGGTCTGCGACCACTCCGCGAACTGACCGGCGAGGATCGACGAATCGGTCAGCCATCGGATCTTGCCGAGGCCCTCGAAGAGAAAGAAGACGCCGATGCAGAGGCGCAGCAGCGTCAGCCCGAGGCGCTGTCGATCTATGGCCATAGCGTCTTCGCGGCGCGCTGCAGCGCGCGGATGACGATCGCCGCCTGATCGGCCGCGCGCGCATAGTTGCCGGCATCGACCGCCTCGCGCACGCCGGGAATGGTCTTCACGCCGTAGCCCGTGTACAGCCCCGGCGCGTAAATCACGTGCCGGAACCACGGCCGGTCCGGCAGCCCCTGTGGCTCGATCAGATCGCGCTCCGCCATCATCAGCCGGTGATTGATGTCACGAATTGCAATGAGTCGTGCTGCAGCCTGACTGGAGTCGGACTGTAGTACGACTTCATCGGCGCGGCGGCGGAGATCGGCGCCCGCCTTCGCGAAGCTCTCGGCGGCGGCTTTCAATCCACGGAAATCGATCTTCTTCGCGTCATTTTTTGCTTCGGGCGTCGACGCCTTGGTCGCCTGCTGCTCGATCTCGTTCACGTACTCGAGGATCTGCTTGCCATATGACTCGTCGTCGAACGGCAGCACCTCGGCGTCGACGAGCCGCAGCAGCGCGACGCCGGTCACCTGCGCGGCGAGAACGCTGTACTTGAACTGAGGATCGATGTATTTCTTGAACCACGACGGATTGTCGTACGTGGAGTGATACGTACCGTCGCCCCCGGTACCGTTCAAGCCCATGTCGAGCGACGTGATGCCGACATGATCAAGAAATGCCGTGTAGTCCGATCCCGATCCGAGCGCGCCCACCGGCGGCGTTTTGATGGTCTCGGCCGGCGGTGGTTGACCCTCCTGCTTCGGCGCCTGTTCGCGCACCCGGGCAAGCCACCCTTCATACAGGGTCTTCGACTCTCCCGCCGGCCGAATCGACTGGGCCAGCTCGTGGACGAACGGCGTCAGCGAATGGACCGCGCTGCTGTTGAAGTTCAAGCCGCCCGCACCGGCATCGCGATTCACGTACACGGCGGTCTTCGCCCGCAGCTCGGTCGCAAACTCCTCCACCCATTCCGTCGATCCGAGCAGCCCCTGCTCCTCGCCGTCCCAGCTCACGAAGATCAACGTGCGGCGCGGCCTCCAGCCGGCCTTCATCATGTCGCTGAACGCACGCGCCACGCTCATCATCGACACGTGACCGCTGACTGAATCCGACGCGCCGAACGTCCACGCATCGCGATGCGATCCGACGATGACCCACTCGTCGGGAGACTCGCGACCCGCGATCCGTCCGACGACGTTGATCACGCGCCGCTGCGCGTAGTCCATCTGCAGTTTGACGTGGACGCTCGCAGGACCCGGACCCACGTGGTAGGTGATCGGCAGCGCGCCGCGCCACGCTTCCGGCGCAACGGGACCCTTGAGACGCTTCAGCAGCTCGACACCGTCGCGATACGACAGCGGCTGCACCGGAATAGGCGAGAAGGTTTTGATCTGATCCATCGGAATCCGCGCCACGCCCGGCTTCGATGGACGATCGGGTGTCGACGGATCGCCGGGATAGCGCGGCATGTCCATCACGCTGCCGCGCTGAATCATCCCCCAGCCGCGAAACGGACCGTCGGGATACACCTCGCCCTGGAAGTAGCCGTCCTCGTGCGGATCTGAATAAATGAGGCAGGCGACGGCGCCGTGCTCCGCCGCGACTTTCGGTTTGATCCCGCGCCAGCTTCCGCCGTAGCGCGCGAGCACGATCTTGCCCTTCACGTCGATGCCGAGCTTCTGCAGCGTGTCGTAATCCGAGGGGATGCCGAAGTTGACGTAGACGATCTCGCCGGTGACGTCGCCCGACGGCGAGTATGCGTTGTAGGCCGGCAGGATGCCGGGCATGTCGGCCCATTGATCGCCGCGGATCTTTTCTTCCTCCACCTCGAGCTTCACCGGGTCGGGCCCGACGATGTCGAGGCGGCGCTCGCCGGGCCACGGCAGCAGCACGCTGTACTCGTCGCGCGAGACGTCGAAGCCGAACGTCTTGAACCGATCGGCGACGTAATCGGCCAGCTTGATCTCGTACGGCGAGCCGGTGTGATGCGGCTCGGCCGTCATCACGTCGAAATCCGCTTCGGCGAGCTTCGCGTCGGGCATGGCCTGGAACATCCGTTCGCGCTCGAGCTCGGACGCGCTGGACGCCACCGAGAATCCGCGCAGACGTGACGGCGGAGCGGCGTTGTTTTGCGCGGACACCAGGACAGCGCCGAGCGTCGCGGCGGCCAACGTCAGAACGACTGTGCCTTGTCTCATGTACCCTCTAAAAACGGCTTCTCCTTGACAACTTAGGAGAGCGGCGCTACCTTGCCTAACCAACTTAGGAGTCGCCGATGGCCCCGAGGGACACGGTGGACCCTGTGGACCCTGTGGACCCTGTGGACAACGCCGCGGAACTGCTGCCGGGCACGCTCGACCTGCTCATCCTGAAGGCGATCTCTCTCGGGCCGCTGCACGGCTACGGCATCCTCCTCAGAATCGAGCAGATCACCGGCGACGCGCTCGCGATCGAGCAGGGCGCCCTCTATCCTGCGTTGTATCGCCTCCAGCGCCAGCGCCTCGTCGCGACCGAATGGGGCACGTCCGACAACAACCGTCGAGCCAAATACTACCGGCTGACCGCTGCCGGACGGAAGCGTCTCCGTGAAGAAACCGAATGGTGGGAGCGGCTCGTGGCCGCGATCGGCACCGCGCTCCGTGCGAAACCCGAGGAGGTGTGACCATGTGGCGCCTGTTTCGCCGCCGCCGCCTTCGCGCCTCCGGCGCTTCGGCGAGCCTCGCCGAAGCTCGCTCGAGAGGTGAGCGAGCGGAGGCGGGACATCGCTTCGAACGCGACCTGGACGAGGAGCTCGCGTTTCACCTCAGGAGCCGGATCGACGATCACGTACGCCGCGGCCTCAACCCGGCCGACGCCGAGCGCCGCGCGCGCCTCGAATTCGGCGGCGTCGACAAGTACAAGGAACAAATCCGCGATGCGCGGCCGTTGGCGCTCGTCGACGATCTGGCGCGCGATCTGACGTACGCATGGCGCAGTCTCCGGCGCACGCCCGTGTTCGCGTCGACGGCCATCGTCGCCATCGCGCTCGGCGTCGCCGTCAACGCGGGGCTCGTGACGCTCGTCTACGCACTCGTGCTCCGCCCGCTGCCCGTGAAGGATCCGGGCACCATCCGGAACGTCTTCATGTCGACGCGCGGCGGCGGCTCGCGCGGCACGTATGGCACTCCGTACTTCGTTTCGTTCCCCGAGTTCGTGTTCATGCGATCGCAGTCGCGAACCGCCGATCTCGCGGCAGTCGCCGAGGCGTCATTGAGCTGCACGTGCGCCGCGGGCGGACAGCTTCGCGCTCAGCTCGTGTCCGAGAACCTGTTGCCGCTCATCGGCGCCAGGCCGGCGCTCGGCCGGTTCTTCACGGCCGACGAAACGAAGACGCCTGGATCGGCGCCGCTCGTCGTGTTGTCGTGGGCAACATGGCAACAACAGTTCGGCGCCGCACAGGACGTCGTCGGCCGAACGGTCAACCTGAATCGGACGCCGTTCACGATCGTCGGCGTTGCCGACGCGGACGCGACGGGACCGCTCGTCGTCACGCCGGACGTGTGGCTCCCCTACACCATGCAGGCCATTACGCGGCCCGGCGGCATGCTGATCGACGAGCCGACGTTCGGCTGGATTCAAATCCTCGCGCGGCGCAGACCCGGCGTCTCCGATTCGGCGATGCGCGCCGAGCTCTCGGTGCTCGGCCAGCAGTCGCTGCTGCCGCACAATCCCGATCGAACGGCGACCGTCGTCGTGTCGCCGGGCGCGTTTCTCAACTATCCGATGATCATGCAGAACGGCGCGCCGGTGATGGCGATCGCGTTTCTCGCGGTCTCCCTCGTCTTGCTGATCGCCTGCGCGAACGTCGCGAACATGCTGCTCGCGCGCGGTCTCGGACGGCGGCGCGAGATTGCGATTCGCGTCTCGCTCGGCGCCGGCCGCGCGCGCTTGTTGCGGCAGTTCCTCACCGAGAGCGCGGTCATCGGCGCCCTCGGCGGTGTGATCGGCCTGATGTTGTCGCAGGCCGCCGCGCGCTTCGTCCTCGCGTCGGTGCCCAAGAGCGCCATGACCGGACACCAGATCGATCTCTCTCCCGACTGGTGGATCGTCGCCTACACGCTCACCGTGTCGCTCGCGACGAGTCTGTTCTTCGGGAGCGTCCCTGCGCTCCGGCTCATTCGCAGGGATTTGACGCCTGCGTTGAAGACCGAGCGCGGCATCCGGTCGCTGCCGGGATGGCGCATCCCGCTTCAAAGCGCGCTCGTGGCCGGCCAGACGGCCATCACGCTCGTCCTGCTCGTGAACGCGGGGCTGCTGGTGCGCGGTCTGGATCGCGCGCTGCGCATGGATCTCGGTCAACGCGCCGACAACGTGCTGATTGCGTCGTTCAACCTTCAGCAGGAGCAATACACGGCGGAACCGGCCGGCCGTCTCTTGATGAACCTTCGCGACGCCGTCGCGCAGAGCGCGGGCGTCGTCGGCGTATCGATGACGGTCAACGATCCGCTGCTCGGCGGCTGCGGCATGCGCGCCAGGACGATCGGCGCCGACGGCCGGCCGTCCGAGCGGTTCGACGTCGCATGCGAGCAGGTGGGCGGCGAGTACTTCAAGACGATGCGCGTCGCCGTCCTGCGCGGGCGCGGCTTCACGCTCGACGACGTGCGGCGCGGGGCGCGAGCCGCGGTCGTCGACGAGCGATTCGCGCGCGCGCGATTCGGCGACGCCGATCCGCTGGGCCGGTTCGTGCGCCTCGGCCGCGACGAGGACGGCGACGACGAAATCGTCGGCGTTGTCGCGACGACGAGCGGCATCGCCGTCGACCGGCGGATCCGTCCGAAGGTCTACACGCCGATCCGCGGCTTCATGGAAGGCAGGCTGCTCATCGCGCACGACGGCCGCACCGAGGCGGTGGTCAGCGTGCTGCGCGCCCGCGTGGCGGAGGCTGATCCAAACCTGCTCGTCTCGATCAAGTCGATCGAAGAGAACGTTCGCCTCGCGCTATCGCCGGTCCGAATCGCCGCGGCGGCGGCCGCCGCGCTCGGCCTGATGGGCCTCGTTCTGGCCTGCAGCGGTCTCTACGGCGTCGTCGCGTTCTCCGTCAGCCGGCGGCTGCGCGAAATCGGCATTCGCGTCGCGCTCGGTGCGAATCGAACGGATTTACTCCGGATGATTGTCGGGCAGGGGCTCAGGCCGGTGGCGGCCGGCGGCGCGATCGGCCTGCTGCTTGCCGCGGCCGGCGGTCACCTCATTCGCGCGCTGCTCTTCGGCGTCAGCCCCATCGATCCGATCACGTTCACGG
Organism: Vicinamibacterales bacterium; assembly: GCA_036004865.1. GTDB lineage: Bacteria > Acidobacteriota > Vicinamibacteria > Vicinamibacterales > CAVVIG01 > QHWF01. The sequence goes on along the minus strand of DASYQZ010000097.1, from coordinate 42,276 downwards.
CCACGGTTCTCGCCTTGCTCGCCGCAGCGGCGCTCGCCGCGATCGTTCCGGCTCTGACCGCGCTGCGCCTCGATCCGATGGTCGCGCTGCGCGACGAGTAGCGCAGCCCTTCAGGGCTGCCCGGCCGGCTGTTGGCAGGCCTGAAGGCCTGCGCTACGAGCCGCCGCGGATCACCGATGAAAATAATCGTCGGTGTGATCCAGCCAATCCTGCCGGATCGGGCTGAACACGTCGAGCTCGAACGTGTCGTCGAGCGCCTCGGCCTGATGCTCCACCCATGACGGAATGTGGAGCACCTCGCCTTCTCGCACCGTGATTTCCTCGCCGCCGACGAGAAACTTCAGCGCGCCCTGCAGGATGTAGGTCATCTGTTCGCTCTCGTGCGAGTGCATCGGCACGAGGCAGCCGCGCTTCAAATAAATCTGCGCGATCATCTCGCGCTCGCCGGTCACGATTTTCCGCGACAGCATCTCGGTCACTTTTTCGAGCGCGATCTCGTCCCACCGGTGCAGGCGAACGGTCTGGGTGCTCATATGGCCGCCGATTATATCGTCGGGCGTGATCGTGGTTTCTGTATCATGCCGCCACGTGGAGAGGCGCCAGCAGCGGCCCTGGGAGTTCCTGACATGGGTGCCGTTCTCTTCGTACGTGCGGGCAATCGCGTGATGTCGGTTGATCGCTATAATGCGGTGAGATGAAAGCGACCGCTGTCAACGGCAGCAGCGTGGGGGCGCACCCGGCCGCGAGTCAATCGAGCGCCGCGAGTCAATCGAGCGGTGTAGAGTTGGACCTGCTTCCGGCCCAGCTGCTCGCCGTCCATCGCTGCATGCTCCTGTCGCGCAAGCTCGACGACAAGGAAATCCAGCTCAAAAATCAGAGTCATATCTTTTTTCAAATCAGCGGCGCCGGCCACGAAGCGGTCCTCGTGGCCGCGGGCCTGACGCTGAGACCCGGCTACGACTGGTTCTGTCCGTACTATCGCGATCGCGCGCTGTGCCTGCAGCTCGGGATGACGCCGCTCGACATGCTGCTCGCCGCCGTCGGCGCCAAGGACGACCCCAATTCCGGCGGCCGGCAGATGCCCTCGCACTGGAGCAGCACCAAACTGAATATCATCAGCGGCTCCAGTCCCACCGGCACGCAGGTGCTCCACGCCGTTGGCGCGGCGGAAGCGGGCGTCATCTACAGCCGCGTGCCGCAGATTCCGGATCGCCGCGAGCGATCGCGCGACGACGAGATCACGTACGTCTCGCTCGGCGAAGGCGCGACGAGCGAGGGCGAATTCTGGGAGGCGCTCAACACGACGTGCGCCAAGAATCTCCCGGTCCTGTTCCTCGTCGAGGACAACGGTTACGCGATTTCGGTGCCGGTCGAAGTGCAGACGGCAGGCGGCGACATCTCGAAGCTCGTGCGATCGTTCCCCGGACTGTTCGTCGAGTCGATCGACGGCACCGATTTCTTCGAGAGCCTTCGGACGATGCGCGAGGCGGCCGCCTACGTCCGCGCGCGCAAAGGTCCGGCGTTCGTCCACGCGAAGGTCATTCGTCCGTATTCCCACTCGCTGTCGGACGACGAGAAGCTGTACAAGCCGCCGGCGGAACGCGAGGCGGAAGCCCGGCGCGATCCGATCAAGCGGTTCGCCGAGTTCCTGAAACAGAACGGTCTGGCCTCCGACGAGACGCTGGCCGAGATGGCGGCCGAAGTCGAGCAGGAAGTCAACGAAGCGGCGACGAAGGCGCTCGCCGCGCCCAAACCATCGAAAGACAGCGCGACGCTCTGGGTGTACTCCCCCGACGTCGACCCCTGCTCGTCTGCATTCGACACGCCGGCGCAGCCCGAAGGCAAACCGGACACGGTCGTCGCGGCGATCAACCGCACGCTGAAAGACGAAATGACGCGCGACGCGCGCATCGTCGTCTTCGGCGAGGACGTCGCCGACGCGAGCAAGAAAGAGGCGCTGCCGGTCGTCCCCGGCAAAGGCGGCGTCTTCAAGCTGACGCACGGCCTGCAGCGGATGTTCGGCGACGATCGCGTCTTCAACTCGTCCCTCGCAGAAGCGAGCATCGTCGGCCGGGCCGTCGGGATGGCGGCGCGCGGGCTGAAGCCGGTGGTCGAGATTCAGTTCTTCGACTACATCTGGCCGGCGATGATGCAGATCCGCGACGAGCTGACGATGATGCGGTACCGGTCGGGCAACACCTGGAAGTGCCCGATCGTCATCCGGACGCCGATCGGCGGCTATCTGCGCGGCGGCGGACCATATCACAGCCAGTCGGGCGAGAGCATCTTCGCGCACTGCCCCGGCATCCGCATCGTGTTTCCCTCGAATGCCGTCGACGCGGCGGGCCTGCTGCGCACATCGATCCGGTGCGACGACCCGGTCCTCTTCCTCGAGCACAAACATCTGTACCGCCAGACGTACAACAAGGGCGAGTACCCCGGGAAAGAGTTCATGATTCCTTTCGCCCGCGCGAGCCTGCGGCGCGAGGGGGACCACGTGCTCGTCGTCACCTGGGGCGCGCTCGTGCAGCGGACGCTGGTCGCCGCGCATCAGGCCGAGAAAGATCACATCAGCGTCGCGGTGCTCGATCTCCGGACCATCGCTCCGTACGACTGGGACACGATCGCCACACACGTCAAGCGCACGAACCGCGTCGTCGTCGCGCACGAGGATCAACTGACGTGCGGCTTCGGCGCCGAGCTGGCCGCGCGGATCGGCGGCGAGCTCTTCGAGCATCTCGACGCGCCGGTGAAGCGGGTCGGCGCGCTCGATGCGCCGGTGGCCTACTGTCCGGACCTCGAGGAAGCGATCCTTCCTCAGTCATCTGACGTGCTGAAGGCCATACGTCAAACCGCGAGATACTAACCGCCGAGCACGCAGAGATCGCAGCGCCACAATGATTCTCCGCGTTCTCTGCGCTCTCTGCGGTGGCTTTCTTGTTGTCCCCTCGCTCACCGCGCTGAAGCCGGACGTGCTGCGCTCCGCCGGCGCCATCCCCGCGCACGTCGCCGGACGCTTTCGCGAGCCGACCGGATTCCAGCAGTCGTCGTCAGGTCAGTACTTCATCTTCGACCGGCGCGGCCACACCGTGTACGGCATCGACGAGCAGCAGGCGAGCTCGTGGGAGATCATCCAGATCGGCGCCGAGTCGGGCCGCATCATCGATCCGACCGCGTTCGCGGTCGAGCCGAACGGCACGTTCGTCGTCGCGGACGCTCCGAACGGCCGCGAGCGGATTCAAATCTTCACGCCCGCCGGGTTTCGCATCGGCGGCTTTCTGCTGCCCGGACGCATGCGGCCGCGCGTCGTGCTCGAGAACTTCGTGCTGAACGGCATCGGATCGCTGCAGTACACCGGCCGGTCGATCCTGATGTCGCAGCCCGACACCGGCGGGCTCATCACGGAGTACACGCTGAGCGGGATTCCAAACCGGACCATCGGCAATCTCCGCCGCACACGCCACGAAGACGACCGCGAGGTGCACCTTGCGCTGAACAGCGGCATTCCCCTCGTCGATCCGTCCGGCGGATTCTTCTTCGTGTTTCAAACCGGCGAGCCGATGTTTCAGAAGTTCGATCGAGAGGGGCGGCTCGTCTTCGAGCGCCACGTGCAGGGCCGCGAAGTCGACGAGGTGCTGAGCAGGCTGCCGACGACGTGGCCGAAGCGCAAGACGGACGAGGGCGAGCTGCCGCTCGTGCAGCCGACCATTCGCACCGCCGCGGTCGATCGGCACGGCCATTTGTGGATCTCGTTCGTCGCGCCGTTCACGTACGTGTACGACGCCGACGGCGACAAGATCCGCACCGTGCAATTTCGCGCGGCCGGCCTCCTGACGCCGAACAGCCTGTTCTTCGGCAAGAACGATCGCATCCTCGTGACGCCGGGCCTCTTCGAGTTCTCCGAACGGTGATCGCCGCGCGCGGGCTCACGCGACGGTTCGGATCGCGCGTGGTCGTCGACGATGTGAGCTTCGACGTCGGCCGATCGGAGATCGTCGCGCTGCTCGGGCCGAACGGCGCGGGCAAGACCACGACGATGCGGATGCTCGCGGGGCTGATCGCGCCGACGACCGGCACGGTCGCCATCGACGGCGTGCAGCTGACGCGCGCCACGGGCGCGCTCCTGCGAAGCCGGATCGGCTTCCTCACCGAGGCGCCGGGCCTGTGGGATCGCCTCACGGTCCGCGAGAATCTGCGGGTCTACGCCGGCTTGTACGGGCTCGCGAATCAGGGACCCGTGATCGATCGCGCCCTCGATCTGTTCGAGCTGGCCGACCGCGCGTCAACTCGCGCCGCCGAGCTGTCGAAGGGCATGCGGCAGAAAGTCGCGCTTGCGCGGGCGCTCCTGCACGAACCTCGGATTCTGCTGCTCGACGAGCCGACGTCGGGACTCGATCCGGAAATCACCCGCAGCGTGCGCGCGCTCCTCGACGAGCGGCGCGCGGCCGGCTGCTCCATTCTCGTGTCGACGCACAACCTCGACGAGGCGGAGCGCCTGGCCGATCGCGTCGCCGTGCTGCACGGACGCCTGCTCGCGCTCGACAGCCCGGCGTCGCTCCGTCAGCGGCTGAGGACCGGACGCGTCATCGTCCAGCTCGCCGGCGATCCGGCCGCGCACCTCGATCTCGTGCGCCGATTCGACCGCGACGCCACGATTGACGGGAACACCATCGTGGTGCGCCTGGCGAACGCCGAACACGAGACGCCCGCCCTCGTCAGCGCGCTGGCGGCGGAAGGTGCGCGAATCGTCGAAGTCCGCCAAGAAGTACCGGCGCTCGAAGATGCGTATCTGCATCTGATAGGTGAGGCGCCTGACAGCTAACTTCGCAGCAGCGCCTGCGGCCATGCCGGGGCCCCCAGCGCGGGGGGTGGGGGCCCCGCCGCCAGTGCAAAAAAGATGGCGAATTAACTGTGACGCGCATTCGAGCTCTCGTTGGCAAAGAACTCCTGGACCTTGCAAGGAATCGCACGGCGCTCGTGCCCGTGGTGATCGTGACGATGCTCACGCTGGCCATGGCCTTCGGCATCGCCATCGTGCTCCCGTCGATGACGGGGCACGCGTTGAGCGAGGACACCGAACTGCTGAAGCTGAGTCGCTTGATCGGCGCGCACGAGACGCTTTCCGAAGACGGCCAGATCGAGCTGTTCTTCTTTCAGCAGTTCCTGATGCTGTTCCTCGTGATTCCGGTGACGGGCGCGATGGCGCTCGCGTCGCACTCCGTTGTCGGCGAAAAGCAGGCGCGGACGCTGGAACCGCTGCTGGCCACGCCGATCACGACGCTCGAGCTGCTCGTCGCGAAGGTGCTCGGCGCGCTGCTGCCGACGCTCGCCATATCGCTGACCGGCCTGGCGCTGTACTTCGCCGGCATCGCGCTCTTCGGCGAATCCGGCGTGCTGGGCGCGATGGCGAGCGCGAGGACGGCGGCGCTCGTGCTGCTCGTCGCGCCCGCCGCGGCGCTCGTCTCGCTGCAGTCAGCGATCGTGATCTCGTCGCGCGTCAACGACCCGCGGACGGCGCAGCAGTTCGGCGTCATGATCATCATCCCGCTGTCGGCGCTGCTCATCGCGCAGTTCATGGGGACGGTCTGGCTGTCGGCGACCGCCCTCGGCCTGATCGGCCTCGGTCTGGCCGGCGTCTGGATTCTGCTGACGCTGTTCAGCGTCGCAATCTTCGAACGCGAATCCATCCTGACACGCTGGCGGTGACGACGCACGAGGCACCAGGGCGCGGAGCACCAAGGCACGGAGCACCAGCACCCAGCACTCGACAGTTGACAGAGGCCGCCCGACTGAATGACTATTCATTCAGTCATGCCAGTCGCCGCCACGGCCCGAAAAAGCCGCCCCGAAACCATCGCGGGGCCGAAACGAGACGCCATCCTGCGCGCCGCCATCGATGTCTTCGCCGAGCGCGGCTTCTTCAACGCGCAGGTGGCCGACGTCGCCCGCGCGGCAGGCGTCGCCGCGGGCACGGTCTACCTCTATTTCCGCAGCAAGGACGACCTGCTCGTGTCGATCTTCGAACGCACCATGCGCGAGGCGCTCGCCCGCGTGCGCGCCGCCGTGGCCGACACGACCGATCCGCGCGAGCGGCTGCACCGCTTCGCGCGGCTCCACCTCGGCGGTCTCGGGCGTGACCGCAACCTCGCCGTCGTCTTTCAGGTCGAGCTCCGGCAGTCGACGAAGTTCATGGAGCGATTCTCGTCGACGCTGCTGCGCGATTACCTCGGTCTCATCCGGGAGGCCATCGAGGACGGCCAGCGCCGGAAGCTCCTGCGCGCCGATCTGAAGCCGACCGTCGCCGCCAAGATGTTCTTTGGCGTGCTCGACGAAATGGCGACGAACTGGATTCTGAGCCGCCGGCGATATGCGCTCGAGGCTGACGCCGACGCGGCGGTCGACTTGTTCCTCAACGGTGCGCGGACGCGATGACATCCGGATCGATTCGATCGGTCGCAGTCCTCGGCGCCGGCACCATGGGCGCGCAGATCGCGGCGCACTTCGCGAACGCCGGCGTCCCGGCGCTGCTCCTCGATCTCACCCCCGACGTCGCGCGCGAAGGGCTGAAGCGCGCGCGAGCGCTCAAGCCCGATCCGTTCTTTACACCGGAGACCGCGGCGCTCATCACGACCGGCGGCTTCGACTCGGATCTCGCGCGCGTCGCCGGCGTCGACTGGATCATGGAGGCCGTGGTCGAGCAGATCGACGTCAAGCGTGCGCTGCTCGAAAAAGTGGACCGCGTCCGGCGGGCGGGCACCATCGTCTCGTCGAACACGTCGGGCATCCCAATCGGGGCGCTCGCGGAGGGGCGCACCGACGATTTCCGGCGCCACTGGCTCGGGACGCACTTCTTCAATCCGCCCCGCTACCTGCACCTGCTCGAAGTGATTCCCGCAGCCGGCACCGATTCGGCGGTCGTCGATCGCGTCTCGTCGTTCGCGGATCACCGGCTGGGCAAAGGCGTCGTGATTGCGAAGGACTCGCCGAACTTCATCGCGAATCACATCGGCGTGTACGGCGTCGTCCAGGTGCTGCGCGCGCTCGAGTCGGGCCGGTACACGATCGAGGAAATCGACGCCATCACAGGTCCGGCGCTCGGCCGGCCGAAGAGCGCAACCTTTCGTACGGCGGACATCGTCGGCATCGACGTGCTGGCGCACGTCGCGAAGAACCTGAATCTGCCGGTGCCGCCGCTCGTCGGCTCGCTCGTCGAGCGCGGATGGGTCGGCGAGAAGGCGGGGCAGGGATTCTATAAGCGGGAAAAAACGAAGTCAGGATCCGAGATCCTCACGCTGGATCCCGCGACGCTGACCTATCGGCCGAAGCAGTCCGCCCGACTCCCGTCCCTCGACGCGGCGCGATCGATCGAGGACCCGGGTCAGCGGATCAAAACGCTGTTCTTCGGCAACGACAACGTCGGACAGTTTCTGCGGGAGACGCTTGGGCCAACGTTGCTCTACACGGCGCGCGTCGCGCCCGACATCGCGTATTCGAACGACGATGTCGATCGCGCGATGAAGTGGGGCTTCGGATGGGCGCTCGGACCGTTCGAGACGCTCGAAGCGCTCGGCCCCAACGAGGTCAACGACACCGTCGTCGAAACGGTTGGCGGTCCTGCCCGTCGACACGCTCAGGGCATCCCGAGCTCGTCGAGGGATGAAAGGGCCGCCTCGCGGCTGCACGACACGGTGACCGTCGTTGCGCGGCCCGTCCCGGCCTCCGCTCGCCAAGATGACGGGCGAGCTTCGGCCAGGCTCGCCGAAGCGCCGGAGGCGCAGAGGCGGCAGGGCCGCGAAAAAAAGATCGTCAAGCGCAATGCCGGCGCAAGCCTCGTCGATCTCGGCGACGGCGTGCTCGCCGTCGAGCTCCACTCGAAGATGAACGCGATCGGCGGCGACACCGTGCAGATGCTGCAGGCGGGCGTCAAGGAAGCGGCCGCGAATTTCGCCGCGCTGGTCGTCTTCACCGAAGCCGAGAATTTCTCCGTCGGCGCCAACCTGATGCTGCTGCTCATGGAAGCGCAGGAAGGCAACTGGGACGAGATCGACCTGATGATTCGGACGTTCCAGAACACGACGATGGCGCTGCGCTACGCCGACGTGCCGGTCATCGTCGCGCCCGCGGGCCTGACGCTCGGCGGCGGCTGCGAAATCGTGCTCCACGGCGATCGCGTGCAGGCGGCGGCCGAAAGCTACATCGGTCAGGTCGAAGTCGGCGTGGGGCTGATTCCCGCGGCCGGCGGCTGCAAGGAACTGCTCGCGCGAGCGGTGGCTGGAAGCCATGTCGTGCCGGGCCCTCAGACCGATCTGCTGCCGTTCGTGCAGCGCGTCTTCGAGACCATCGGATTCGCGAAGGCCTCGACCAGCGCCGCCGACGCGAGGCGGCTCGGCTTCCTCACCGACGCCGATCGCATCACGATGAACCGCGACCGGCTGATAGACGACGCGAAGGAATTTGCGCTCGAACGCGTGCGCGAAGGCTATCAGCGCTCTGTGCCGCGCACGGCGATTCCAGTCGGCGGCGAGAACGTGCTCGCGGCGTTGAAGCTCGGCGTCCATCTCGCGTGGCGCGCCGGCCGGATCAGCGACCACGACGCCGTGGTCGGCCGCGCGCTCGCGAACGTGCTCGCCGGCGGATCGCTGCCGCACCAGACGACGGTTGGCGAGCAGTACCTGCTCGACCTCGAGCGCGAAGCGTTTCTGAAGCTGTGCGGCGAGCGGAAGACGCTGGAACGGATCCAGCACACGTTGAAAACCGGCAAGCCGCTGAGGAACTGAAGCGCAGCAAGGACCATGGCCGCCACTCCCCTGATTCTCGTGCCGGGCGTTCAAGGCCGCTGGGAGTACATGCGTCCGGCCGTCGACGCGTTGTCGCGCGAGTTCCGCGTCCTGACGTTCTCGCTCGGCGCCGCGCGCACGCTCGACGACTTCGTCGCCCAGGTCGCGCGCAGGCTCGACGACAACCATGTCGATCGCGCCGTCGTCTGCGGCGTGTCCTTCGGCGGGCTCATCGCGGTTCGCTTCGCGGCGGTTCATCCCGAGCGCACGAGCGCGCTCGTACTGGCGTCGACGCCGGCACCCCGGCTCCGCCTGCGGCGGCGGCATCAGCTGTATCTGCGGTGCCCGTGGATCTTCGGCCCGCTGTTCTTCGCCGAAGCGCCCTGGCGGCTGCACGCTGAAATCGTCTCGGCGATGCCGAGCTGGCGGGCGCGATGGGCGCTCAGGCTCGGAGTCCTGCGGGAACTGCCCGGCGCGCCGGTGTCGTTCTCGCAGATGGCCGCGCGCGCACGGATGGTCTCGACGACCGACTTGACGACGGATTGTCTTCGCGTGACCGCGCCGACGCTCGTCGTCACCGGCGAGCGCGCGCTGGATCACGTCGTGCCGGTCGACGGCGCGTCGGAGTACGCGCGGCTGATTCCCAACGCGCGCGCCGCCGTCATCGAGCGGACGGGACACATCGGATCGATCACGCGTCCCGACGCATTTGCGGCGCTGGTGCGCGATTTCGTCAACGGTCAACGTCATGCCGCTGCTTGATATTCCGGGACCGGCGGGACGGTTGGAGGCGCTGCTCGACGCGCCGGCGGCCGCGCGCGGCGTGGGCACCGATGGGTTGCTCGAGACGGGCCACACGGCCGGTGTGCGCGCCGCGGTCGTCTTCGGTCACCCGCACACCGAATACGGCGGCACGATGCACACGAAGGTCGTGTATCAGGCCGCCAAGGCGCTCAGCCGGATCGGCTGTGCGGTGCTGCGCTTCAATTTCCGGGGCGCCGGCGCGAGCGACGGATCGTTCAGCAACGGTCCGGGCGAGATGGACGACTTTCGTGCGGCACTCGATTTCATGAGCGAGCGTTATCCGGGCGCCAAGCTGTGGTCCGCAGGGATGTCGTTCGGGTCGTACATCGCGTTGACGGTTGGCGCCGAGGATCCGCGCGTCGCGACGCTCATCGGCATCGCCCTGCCGATCTCGCGTTACGACTTCGAACCCGTCGCGCGCAGCACACAAGCGAAGTTCTTCATCCAGGCGGAGCGCGACGAGATTTGTCCGCTGAAGGACACGCGCGAGTTCTACGCGCGCTGCGCCGAGCCGAAGGAGCTCGTCGTCATTGACGGCGCCGATCATCTGTTCGACGGCAAAGTCAGCGAGGTCGCCGACGCGATCGAAGATTTGTTGGGGGATTGGTCATGAAAGAAGCAGTCATCGTCTCGGCGGCACGCACGGCCGTCGGCAAAGCGCCGGGCGGCACGCTCCGCGGCACGCGGCCCGACGAGCTCGCCGCCACGGCAATCGGCGAAGCGCTGAAGCGCGCGCCCGGCATCAACGCGTCGGACGTCGACGACGTCATTCTCGGGTGCGCGATGCCGGAAGCGGAACAGGGGATGAACGTGGCGCGCATCGCGAGCCTGCGCGCGGGCATTCCGGTCGAAGCCTCGGCGGTCACGGTGAACCGGTTCTGTTCGTCGGGTCTTCAGGCGATTGCGTACGCCGCCGAGCGCGTGATGTGCGGCTTCGCGTCGACGATCGTCGCCGGCGGCACCGAGTCGATGAGCCTCGTGCCGATGGGCGGGAACAAGATCGCGCCGAACCCGACGCTCGTCGACAGATATCCCGACGTCTACCTGAGCACCGGCCTCGTCGCCGAGAATCACGCGCGCGAGTCGGCCATTTCGCGTGACGAACAGGACGCGTTTGCGCTGCGCAGCCATCAGCGCGCGATCGCGGCGATCGACAGCGGACGGTTCGCGGAAGAAATCGTCCCCGTCACGGCGACGGTGCTCGAGCCGACCAATGGCGGCAGCGCGAGGCCAAAGACGAAACAGATCACGTTCTCGGTTGACGAGGGTCCGCGGCGGGATACGTCGGCCGAGGCGCTCGCAAAACTCCGGCCGGCGTTTCACGCGAGCGGCAGCGTCACGGCCGGCAACTCGTCGCAGACGAGCGACGGGGCCGCCGCGGTCATCGTCACGTCCGCGGAGCTCGCACGCGAGCGGGGCCTCACGCCGCTCGCCCGCTTCGTCACGTTCGCAACGGCGGGCGTCGAGCCCGAGCGGTTCGGCATCGGTCCCGTGCCGGCCATCAAGAAGGCGCTCAAGCTCGCGGGCCTGACGCTCGATCAAATCGATCTCATCGAGCTGAACGAAGCATTTGCCGCGCAGGTGCTCGCGTGTCTCAAAGCGCTACCGATCGACCCCGATCGGCTGAACGTCAACGGCGGGGCGATTGCGCTGGGTCATCCGCTCGGCTGTACCGGCGCGAAGCTGACGACGACGATTCTGCACGAGATGAAGCGGCGCAACGCGCGATATGGGATGGTCACGATGTGCGTCGGCGGCGGGATGGGAGCTGCGGGAATCTTCGAGCGACTGTGAGCCGCCGACATTTTTGAGAGAATCTAGGGGAGTCCACAATGCCTACCACGACCGCTCCGACGACGACATCGATTCTCCGCGGCGGCGAATGGCTGCTGCAGGCCGCCGACGCTGATACGGTGTTCACGCCCGAGCGTCTCACCGAAGAGCACCGGTTGATCGGCCGTACCGCGCAGGCGTTCGTCGACAACGAAGTCCTGCCCGTGCTCGACCAGCTCGAGCAGAAAGACTGGAATCTCGCGCGCACGCTCGTGCGGCGCGGCGCCGATCTCGGGCTGCTCGGCGTCGACGTGCCGGAGGCGTACGGCGGCCTCGCGCTCGACAAGGTCACGTCCCTCGTCGTCAGCGAGAAGCTCGCGCGCTCGGCGTCGTTCGGCGCCGCCTTCGGGGCGCACGCCAACCTCACCGTGGTGCCCATTGTGCTGTTCGGCACCGAGGCGCAGAAACAGCAGTACCTGCCGAAGCTGCTGAGCGGCGAGCTGATCGGCGCGTACGGCTTGAGCGAATCGGGATCGGGCTCCGACGCACTCGGCGCACGTACCAGGGCGACACGCCAGGCCGACGGGAGCTACCTCCTGAACGGCGAGAAGATGTGGATTACCAACGGCGGCTTCGCCGATCTGTTCGTCGTCTTCGCGAAGGTGGACGGCGAGCAGTTCACGGCCTTCATCGTCGAGCGCGGGTTCGGCGTCAAGAGCGGCAAGGAAGAGCACAAGATGGGGCTGCACGGGTCGTCGACGACGCCGCTCATCTTTCAGGACGTGAAGGTGCCGGCAGCGAACGTGCTGGGCGAAGTCGGCAAGGGGCACAAGGTCGCGTTCAACGTGCTGAACTTCGCGCGGTTCAAGCTCGGCGCGATGTGCGGCGGCGGGGCGCAGGGCGCCATCGCCGAGGCCGCGAAGTACGCGGGCACGCGCCGGCAGTTCGGCCAGCCGATCGCGAACTTCGGCGCCATCAAGCACAAGATCGGCGAGATGGTCGTGCGCGAGTACGCCGTCGAGAGCCTGCTCTATCGGACCGCCGGTCTGGTCGACGCGCAGATCGCGTCCACTCCACATGACGACAACGATGGATCAGCGGCCCTCGCTGCCTTCGAGGAGTACGCCGTCGAATCGTCGATTGCGAAAGTGCTCGGCAGCGAAGCGCTGAACTACGTGCTCGACGAGAACATCCAGATTCACGGCGGCAACGGCTACGTGAAGGACTATCCGGCCGAGCGCCATTACCGCGACGCGCGCGTCAATCGCATCTTCGAGGGGACGAACGAAATCAATCGTCTGCTGATTCCCGGCATGCTGGTGCGGCGCGCGGTCAAAGGCGACCTCGCGCTGATTCCGGCCGCCAAGGCGCTGCAGGAGGAACTGCTCGGACCGCCGTCGCTCCCCGAGCCGGACGATTCCGTGCTGGCCGACGAGCGCCGCGCGGTCGAGGCGTTCAAGAAAACCGCGCTGATGGTGCTCGGCCTCGGAATGCAGACGTTCGGACAGAAGCTGACCGACGAGCAGGAAGTGCTGATGCACGCAGCCGACATCCTGATCGACGTGTTCGCCGCCGAGAGCGCCGTGCTGCGCGCCGCGGCGGCCGCCGCGCAAAAGAATCCGCGCGCGTCGCTCCACGTCGACGCGGCGCGCGTGTTCGTCAACGACGCCGCGATGCGCATCGACGCGTCGGCGCGCCAGGCGCTCGCCGCAACCGTCGACGGCGATATACTCCGAACGATGCTCGCCGCACTGCGGCGCTTGATCAAGGTGACGCCCATCAACACGGCGGCACTCAGACGCCGCCTAGCGGATGAAACGGTGGCACGTGGTGGGTATCCGTTCGCGTGAGTACGTCATGAGCGCCCGCGGCCATGCGTCGCGGTCCGCCGCGACGCATCAGCGACAGCTCGCGCCGGGGGTGGGCCCCCGGCGCCAGTGCAAAAAAGTTGACAGGGCGCAGGCGTCGCGAGAAAGCATGAGCGGCTGGCTGATCGGAATAGTGCTGAGCCTATCGATTGGCGCTTGTTCAGCTCCCCCGCCCCCCGAAGCCAAGGACTACGCCGTCAAGGTCGCGGCCGATCGCGCGGCGAAGGATGCACTGTTTCAGACGGCAGACGGTCCAATACCCAAGGCGAAGCTCGCGGAGTTTCTCCCCCTCGCGTACTTTCCGATCGATCCCGACTACGACGTGCCGGCCCAGCTCAAAACGATCGAGGATCGATCGGTCATGGAAATGCCAACGTCGACCGGCACGCAGCGGAACATGCGGCGCGTCGGCACGCTGGAATTCTCGCTCAAGGGGCAGCCGCTCAAGCTGACGGCGTTCGTCGAGGCCGACACGCGCACGCTCGATCGACTGTTCGTGCCGTTCAACGATCTGACGAGCGTCACCGAAACCTATCCCGGCGGGCGCTACATGGATCTCGATCGCACGGCGACCGGGATCTACAAGGTGGACTTCAACCGCGCGTATCACCCGTACTGCTATTTCAACCCGACGTACGAATGTCCGATTCCACCGTCAGAGAACCGTTTGAAGATCCCGGTTCGCGCGGGCGAAAAACTCAAGAAACCGAACACGTAGCGTGCCGCTGAGAGCGATCGTCTTCGACTTCGACGGCGTTCTCGCGAACAGCGAGCCGCTGCATCTGCGCGCCTATCAGGACGTCCTCGCGAACGAAGGCGTCACGCTCAGCGAGCGCGATTACTACGCGCGGTATCTCGGGTACAACGACGTGGGCGTCTTCAGGATGCTGAGCGCGGATCGAGGACGCGGCTGGACGCCAGTGCGCATCGAGCGGCTCATCACCGAGAAGGCGGCGCGGCTCGAAGCGCTGGAGCGGCATCACTCGATTCTGTTTCCCGGCGCCGCGCAGGTCATCAAACGCGCCGCCGGCGCCGTGCCGATCGCGATCGCGTCCGGCGCACTCGGCGCCGAAATCCGGCGGGTGCTCGATCGCGAGCAGCTCACCTCGTGCTTCACCGCCATCGTCGCCGCCGAGGACACGCCGGTCAGCAAGCCCGCACCTGAACCGTATCGCCGCGCGGTCGAACTGCTCGGCCGCGAAAGCGGTGACGTGCTGGCGGCAACCGACTGCGTCGCGGTCGAGGACTCACGCTGGGGACTGGAGTCGGCGCGGGCGGCTGGATTGCGCACCGTCGGCGTTGCGCAAACCTATGAACGATCGGCGCTCGGCGAAGCCGACCTGATCATCGACAGGATCGAGTCTTTGGATCTGAGCGATTTGTCGCGGCTCTGCTCCACGTAATCGGTCCGCATGTTCCGATTCAATCCAAGTCATTGGATTCCGACGTACTCCTTAGACCTCTATGACCAATTCGCCTTTACAACCGGGACGAGCGGCCGTGATACTGGCTAATCCGGACCGTGATTTGGGCCTGATACATCGTTCGACTCCGGGATTACTTTGCAAGTCTTTCGTTTCGATTTTCGAGGAGGAAGGATGAGAGTTCGATCATTCGTGCTCGCGCTCGCGGCGGTGTTCGTCGTGAGCGCGCTCGCCTCTGCTCAGCAGCAGACCGGCGAGATCTTCGGCAAGGTGACCGACCAGTCAGGCGGTGTGCTGCCTGGCGTCACCGTCACGCTCGCCGCTCCACACCTGCTGCAGCCGCTGACCGCAGTCACCAGCGACACGGGAAGCTATCAGTTCCCGCGTCTGAACATCGGAACATACACGGTCAAGTTCGAGCTCGCCGGTTTCAAGTCGGTCGTGAACGAAGGCATTCAGGTCAACGTCGGCTTCAGCGCGCAGGTGAACGCCCAGCTCGGCATCTCCACCGTGCAGGAGACCATCACGGTCACCGGTGAGAGTCCGATCGTCGACACGCGCAACACCGGCACGAAGCAGACGTTCACCAACGAGCTGCTGCAGAGCATTCCCTCGGCACGCGACCCGTGGGTCATCCTTCAGCAGACGGCCGGCATCGCGATGGACCGCGAGAACGTCGGCGGCAACATGTCGGGCCAGCAGTCCAACTACGTGTCGCGCGGCGGCAATCCGTTCAACAACAAGTGGGCCGTCGACGGTGTCGACATCACCGACATGGCGGCCACAGGCGCCTCGCCCACCTACTACGACTTCGACGCGTTCGAGGAAATGACGATCAACACCGGCGGCGTCGACGTGACGCAGCAGACCGGCGGCGTCGGCATCAACCTCGTCACCAAGAGCGGCAGCGACAGGTTCAAGGGATCGTCGCGGTTCTACGTGACCGACGAGAAGTACGAGTCGCAGAACATCACCGACGCGCAGCGCAATCAGGGCGCTTCGTCCGGCAACCCGATTCAGAACATCAAGGACTACGGCGTCGAGGTCGGCGGGCCGATCAAGAAGGGCCGCGCGTGGGTCTGGGGCGCGTTCGGCAAGCAGAACATCGGCGTCGGCGTGGTCGGCTTCTTCCAGCCGAGCGCGAACTGCCAGGCAATCAAAGCCAACCCGCTCGCGTCGCCGATCGAAGACGTGAACGCGTGCCTCAATACCGACCTGACGGAGCTGCAGACAACGAACCTCAAGGCCGACGTCCAGCTCTTCAAGGGCAACAAGCTGAGCCTGTGGAACATGTTCTCGAAGAAGGTCCGCAACGCGCGGAACGCGAGCGACACGACGCCGATCGAATCGACCGTGCGTCAGGCCGCGGTGTCGAGCCTCTACGGCAAGTGGGGCTGGATCACCGGTCCGACGCCGACCTACAAGTTCGGCGATCAGTGGGTCGCGAGCGACCGCCTGCTCGTCGACGTGCAGTACGCGCACGTCGGCAACAACTTCATCCTGGACTTCCACGAGGATGCGCTGCGCGACGTTCAGCCGATCTTCATCATCGCCGGCAGCATCAACGGCCGGTCGACGCCGGACGGCAGTCAGTCGGTGAACATCCGGCCGGTGAACAGCCTGAACGTCAACGCCAACTACTTCCTGCCCGGCACGCTCGGCGGCGACCATGCGTTCCGGATGGGCGGCTACTGGAGGGACGCGAAGAGCATCGGCTTGACGCACACCGGCGGCAATGCCGTGGCGCGCTTCCCGACCAGCATCAACAACGACTGCTCGCTGGCGGCGACCGGCTGTCAGGCGCAGGTCACGCGCGACGGCGGCACGCAGTACGATCTGTTGAACGTCTCGCTGTATCTGCAGGACACGCTCACACATGGCCGGCTGACGACGCAGCTCGGCGTGCGGTACGACTACAACCACGATCAGGCGCTGGCCTCGTCGGTCTCGGCGAATCCGATGTTCCCGCAACTGCTGCCGGCGGTGAACTTCCCCGGCGCCGATCCGGGATTTGCATTCAACAACATCTCGCCGCGCGTCGGCTTCACGTACGATCTGCGGGGCGACGGCAAGACGCTGGCGAAGGCCAACTACGCGAGCTACTGGGGCCAGGTGGGCACGGCCGGCGTGTCGGGCATTCTCAACCCCGTCACCCGCGTGAGCGTCCGCTATCCGTGGATCGACGTCAACGGCGACAAGTTCGTGCAGGCGAACGAAGTGCAGCTCGGCCCGACGAACGGCCGGAACCCGCTCGCCGTGACCGGCAACTGGGATCCGAACGATCCGTCGAACCCCAGCACGGCGAACACGGTCGACCCGAACTTCAAGAACGATCGCACCGACGAATTCATTCTCGGGATCGATCGCGAGATCGGCGCCGGGTTCGCGGCGGGCGTCAATTACGTGTGGCGCCGGTACACGAACTTCACGGTCGATCACTACGTCGGTCTGGACCCCTCCGACTACTCGGCGGTGTCGTTCACGGCGCCCGGGAGCACGTGTCCCGCGGCGCAGAACGCGCGCTGCCCGCAGGTGACCTACTACCAGCCGAACTTCCAGGTGCCGGGGGTGCAGCAGCGGACGTCGTTCTCGTCCGACCTGTACAACCGCACGTTCAACGGTCTCGACTTCGGCGCACGCAAGCGCCTGTCGAATCGCTGGCTGATGAACACCAGCCTGTCGTACGCCAGCACGATCGTGAACAACGGGTTCGGCGGCGCCTTCGCCAACACGATCCCCGAGGATCCGACGAACCTGGCGACGCGCAACGGGTTCCAGTATGACTACGCCAGCGCCGGCAGCGGCCTGGGCAACGTCTACGTGAACGCGAAGTGGCTGTTCAAGGTGAGCGGTCTCTATCAGCTGCCGGGCGACGTCAACGTGTCGGCGTTCTACAACGCGCGGCAGGGATACATCTTCGAACCGTTCGTCCGTCAGGCGACGCGGGCCAATGGCGGCGGCACGGCCGACGTCCTGCTCGATCCGGTTGGCGACAACCGGCTGCCGACGTACCAGAACCTCGACTTCCACGTCGAGCGTCCGGTGAAGTTCGGCACGGCGCGCATCATTCCGTCGATGGACGTGTTCAACCTGGGCAACATGAACACTGTGCTGGCGTTTCAGCGGCAGCAGAACTCGACGATCGCGAACAACATCAGCCAGGTGTTGGCGCCGCGCGTCATCCGGTTCGGCGTTCGCGTGAACTGGTAGATCAGCTGTCGGCTCTCAGCTGTCAGCCGTTCGTGGTCAGCTCGGGCGGGGCCGGTGCCCCGCCCTTTTTCTGTACGAACGCGGTATCCTGTACGTCGTGATTCGCCAACAGTTCGTGCGCGCCTTCACGCACGCGGCGCTGAGCCCCGACCCGGACCTGGCCGTCGCCGCGCTGATGATCGCGCGCGTCGAGCATCCGCGGCTCGACGCCGGGCCGTACCTGGATCAACTGGACGCGCTCGGCCGCGAGGCGAAGATCCGCGTCGCCGCTGCCCCCATCGTCCCCGGCGACACGCCGGCGCGCGTCGATCCCGATCGGTACGCGCGCGTGCTTGCGATGAACGACTACCTGTTCGGCGAACTGCGCTTCGTCGGCAACGAGGTGCACTACGAGGATCCGCGGAACAGCTTCCTGAACGAGGTCCTCGATCGGCGCACCGGGATCCCCATCACGCTCGCGCTGCTGTACATGGAGGTCGCGCGCCGCGCGGGGCTCCACGTCGAAGGGATCAACTTTCCGGGGCACTTCCTGCTGCGGTGTCCGGCCAGGCGCGGCCTGCAGTACTCCGAGGATCTGATCATCGACGCGTACCACGGCGGCGCGCTGCTCAGCGAGGACGCGTGCCGCGAGCTGCTGCGCAGGCACGCCGGCGACGGACAGACGTCGCAGCGGTATCTGCGCGGCCACGCGACGAAGCCGCAGATTCTGGCGCGCATGCTGCTGAACCTGAAGCGCACCTACGTCCACATGCACTCGTACCCGCAGGCGCGCGACATGACCGAGCTGCTGCTCGCTGTCGATCCATCAGCCACGACCGAGCTGCGGGACCGCGGACTGCTGGCGTATCAGTTGAAGGATTTTTCAGCCGCGCTGCGCGACCTCCAGGCCTACCTGCAGTTGTCAGCCAAAGCCGACGTCGACGAAGGCGACCGCGAAGAGCACGCGCAGATTTGGGAGCACGTCAAAGCGCTTCGCCGGCGCGTTGCGTCATTGAACTGAGACGCTGACGCGCTTCTTTCCCTCAGGACAGTCGTACAACACCGGACAGACGGGACAGTGCGGGTCGGCCTCCGTGCACGTCGCGGCGCCGTGGTGTGACAGGTAGAGGAACGCGCGGCGGTAGGCGTCGATCGCCGGCGGCAGCTCGCGCGAGACCGCCTCGCGTACTGATCGCGCCGTCTTCGCGAAATCGCCCTGCGCATCGCCGTACCCGAGGCGCCGCGCCACGCGGCTGACGCGCGCGTCGATGGGCAGGACCGGCTGATCGGCGGCGAAGAGCAGCATGCGGTACGCGCCCCCCTCGCCCATCTGCGGCAGGCCCTTCAGCGCGCGGCGCGCCAACGTGATCGGGCCGCGGATGATCGACGGCAGCTTCGGCGCCCGGCGGAAGATCTCGACGCCGGTCCGGAGCGCGCTCAGCCGCTGCTCGCCGTACGGCCCGGCGAGCTTGACGCTTTCTTCGAGCTTCTTCTTCGGCGCGCGCCACATGGAATCGGGCGTCAGCGCGGGAATGCGCCTCAACGCGCCGAGGGCGGCATCGCGCTTCTGCGGCGTCGAATGCGTCGACAGCACTTCCCAGACGAAGAGCGTGAACGGATCGCGAGGAGGCTTGGGCAGCGCCCCGTAGAACTTCTGGAGGGCATCCAGCAATCCGTCGAGTCTCGGCACGGCGGACAATTTACATCAACGCCGACATGCGGCTCCCGCGTGGAATGCAACCACGAAAACACGAAAGCACGATTGGTCTTTTTCGTGGTTTCGTGTTGTCGTGGTTGCCTTTGGCGTGACGAGCGCCGCTATGCAGGCACCGCGATCGACGCAATCTCCTGGTACAGGATGGCGGACGCGATGATGCCGTTGTGGAAGTTCGAGACGTCGAGCTTCTCGTTCGGCGCGTGCGCGTTCTCGTCGGGCAGGCCGACGCCGAACAGCACCGACGGCAGGCCGAGCTCCTCCTGAAACGTCGAGACCACGGGAATCGATCCGCCCTCGCGCGTGAAGACCGGCCTCTTGCCGAACCCTTTCTCAATGGCGCGGCCGGCGGCCTGCACGAACGGATTGTCGTACGACGTCATCCACGGCTTGCCGCCGTGCATGCGCGTGACTTTCAGCTCCACCGTCTTCGGCGTGATCTTCTTCACGTAGTCTTCGAACAATTTCGCGATGGTGTCCGGGTTCTGGTTCGGCACGAGCCGCATGCTGACCTTCGCCATCGAGACGGCGGGCAGCACCGTCTTCGCGCCCTCGCCGGTGAAGCCGGAGAGGAGCCCGTTGATCTCGAACGTCGGCCGTGCCCAGGTGCGCTCGAGCGTGGTGTAGCCGCTCTCGCCGAACAGCTTCGGGATGCCGAAGTCCTTCTTGTACTTCTTCTCGTTGAACGGCAGCGAGGCCCATGCCTTGCGTTCTTCGTCAGTCAGCGGCACCACATCGTCGTAGAAACCGGGAATCTTGACGCGGCCGCCGCGATCCTTCATCTGCGACAGCACCTGCGCGAGCACCAGCGCCGGGTTCGCGACGGCGCCGCCAAACGATCCCGAGTGGAGATCGGTTTTGCTGCCGCGCAGATCGATCTGGAAGTACACGAGACCGCGAAGGCCGTAGCAGATCGACGGCACGCCGCGGTCGAACATCGCCGAGTCCGAGATGACGACGACGTTGGCGCCGAGCTCGCTCTTGTGCGCGCGGATGAAATCGTCGAGATGCTCGCTGCCGACTTCCTCCTCGCCTTCCAGGATGATCTTGATGTTCACTGGCAGCCGGCCGTTCTGCTTCAGATGCGCTTCGATCGCCTTGAAGTGCATGAAGACCTGTCCCTTGTCGTCGGCCGATCCGCGTGCGTAGATCTCGCCGTCGCGAATCGTCGCCTCGAACGGCGGCGACTCCCACAGATTGAGCGGGTCGACCGGCTGCACGTCGTAGTGGCCGTAGAAGAGAATCGTCGGCGCGCCCTCGGCGCCCAGCCAGTCGCCGTAGACGACCGGATTGCCCGGCGTGTCGATGAGCCGGACGTTCTGCAGGCCGATGCGCCGCATCTCGTCGGCGCACCACTCGGCGCAGCGCTTCACGTCGGCGGCATGCTGCGGCAGCGCGCTGATGCTCGGGATGGCCAGCAGCGCCTTGAGCTCGTCGAGATAGCGATCGCGGTTGACGTTGATGAAGTCGATGACGTTGTCCATGGTGGCCTCAAACGGTGCCCGCACCAGCGAGAATCACAACAAGCTCCAACGCCCTTCGTGTTCGTGAGCCGTTCCGTCGGATTTCAGCTTCTCCAGGTGAGCGCGCACGTTTTCGCGCGCGGCCGGCATCAGCGCAGCGTCGAGACCATCATAGATGGATTCCGCGATCGCGGGCACATCCGAATGGCCGGCGCGAAGGGCGGCAATCACCTGACGCTCGCGAAAGCGGCGGTGCTCGAGGTAACCGGTCAGCAGCGCCCGCGGATCTTCCACGATCGGCCCATGCGCTGGCAACAGGCGCCGCGGCTCGAGCGCGAGCACCCGCTCGAGCGACGCGAGGTACTGCGCCAGATTGCCGCCGCGGCTCGAATGAATCATGACGCTGCTGCCGAGCGCGACGAGATCGCCGGTGAAGATCGAGCGGCTGGGCTGATGCCAGAAGGCCAGGTGATCGGGCGAATGTCCCGGTGTGTGCAGCACGGTCAGCGATTCGTCGCCCGCGGGCACTTCATCGCCGTCGCCGATCGCCTGCCAGCGCACGCCGTATCGCTCGTCCTGTCCGGCCCAGGGCAACTTCGAGAAGGTCGCGCCCGGGTGCGCCGCCGCGAGCGCAGGCGCGCCCTCAGCGTGATCGCGATGCCCGTGCGTCACGAGGACGCGATCGAGCCGCGTGTGCCGCGCGGCCAGGGCGGCCTCGAGGTCGGCGAGATGCTGCGCATGGCCGACGCCCGCGTCAATGAGTACGGCGAGCGCAACGGACGACGAGGTCCCGCGATCGCCGGCAAGCAGATATGTGTTGTTGCCGGCGCCGGTCATCGGGCTCGGGTTGTGCGCGCTCAAGAGAAGCGGATCGAACACGGCAGCTCGGCGGTCAGCCAACTCAAATGCAACCACGAAAACACGAAAGCGCGAAAAAGAATTTGATGGGTCGCTAGAAACTATAGCGAAGCGCGACTGTCGCATGAGAATTGCGATGGTACTGCCCGAGAAAATCGTCCTCGCTCCCGGCGATGACGATGCCGGTGACCGTCGCGCGCCAGTGTTGCCCGCGCGCCTGCGAGTACTCGGCCTTCGCATACACGCCGTTGCCGTTCTGCCGCACGGCGCTTTCGAACGCGACGCTCCGGTTCGGATCGATCGTGTACGACGCACGCGCGACGATCGAACGTGTCATCCCCCGGTCCGGCGCGAACGTAAGCGCCGCGCGCCGCGCCGTCACCGCCTCGCCTGCGTATCCGCCGACCAGCACCCATTCTCCTGTTTGACGTTCGAGCTGCAGCACGTACAGCACGTCCTCGTCCCCCTTCGCGCCTTCGGCGCTTCGGAGGGACAAGTCTGTGTCGACGGAGGAGCTCGTGAAGTACGCCGCCTCACCCTTGATCGTGAACCAGCGCGTCGGCACGGCCGCGTCGACGCCGTAGGTGCGAATCGACGGATAGATGCGGCGGACGACGATCGAGGCGGAATTCGCAGAACCCGCAGAACACACAGAGCAAGCAGGCTCTGCGGGTTCTGCGTTGATTGTCGTGAGTGCGTCCATGTTCGGCAAATGGTTGAAGCCGTCGAAGAACGACAGTGAATATTCGATGGCGCTGCCGACGTGGCCCCAGCGCAGTCCTGTCTGCAATCCATCGGGCAGCGGCGCATTCGCGTCGACAATGGGGATGCCGCGCGCGAGCGGCGGAAGTGGCGCCCATCGTTGATCGACGAGCGGCACACGGCTCGGTGTGAACCGCGGAAGCCACACGACCTCGAACGTCTCCTGATCCGCCTGAATGACCCCGCGCGCGCCGGTCACGGCGAGGAGCTCGTTGTCGACGACGTTCAGAAAGTCGCGTGGCGCGAAGCGGTCCGTCGGCGTCACGATGTCGGTCTTGCCCCAGCGGATGACCTGCTTCCCCATGTCGAGCGTGAACCGGCCGCGAGTCACGGTCGCCGCGAGACGACGGATCGACAGCCGCGGACGCTTCAGGGTGCGATCGCTGAAATCGAGCCGCCAGGAGTCCTCCACGTGATCGTGCGAGCTCGCGCGGAAGTCGAGGCCGCCGGCAAATTGAATCCACGGCGCTGGCTTGAAGAAGACTTCCTCTCGCGCCAGGACCTCAGAGACGAAGCGGACGTCGTCGTTGGGGGCAGCCTGTGCATAGACAAACGCGGTGCCCTCGAGAAACCCGCGCTGCGTGACGCTCTGGGCGCTGGCGCGCGCCGTCCACAGCACGAGCGCACATACGGCCGCCGCACGCGTCATTGCCTGCGGATGGCCTGCAGCGTGAAGTCTTCGTCCTTGAGCGGAACGTTGTAGGCGAGCTTGTCGAGCGTCAGGCGCGTGCGGCTGCCGCGTCGAAGATCGGCCATCTCCAGCTGCCGCGCCGTCCAGATGCCCTGCACGTTCTGGTAGTCGCGGTACGTCAGCCGGCGCACCGTCTGATCATTGATGTAGTTGTCGATCCGCAGGAAGGAGTACGTGTCCTTGCGAATCCAGACAATCGATCGCGTGTACTGCGACGACTTGGACTCTTTCGGCGTCGACTGGATCTTCCAGCATGCAGCGCCGTCAACCGGCTCCTCGCCCGGCGAGGGTGTAGTCGTACTGGTTGACATCGCGCTCCTCGAGATCCTCGAAGCTGAAGTCGGTGCCGAAGAACCGCGTCGAGCGATCCTGCAGCGCGATCCGGCGATCGCGCTCGAGCGCCGGCGTCCACATCCATTGATCGGACGCGCGATCCGGGTGGTTGACGACGAGCAGCGCGACGCCCTTGACCTCGGCGGGAGCGGTGAATCGCAGGACCGCCTTGCTGTTGCCGTGCGCGCCGAGCCGCTCGAACGTCCAGCGCTTGTCGCCGATGTTGCCCTTCGAGTCGAACACCTGCAGCAGCCCTTCGTAGCGATGCGACTTCGCGCCAGTGCGCTTCTGCGCTTCTTCGACGATCTGGCGCGCGTTGTCGGCGCCGCTTGGTGCTCGCGGTACAGACAACAGGACTGTGAGGAGTATCACGCCGACGGCTCTTGCTCTCTCGCGGCCACACACCCCCGCTAACTTCTTTGCACTGGCGGCGGGGCCCCACGGGCACCCCAACGCGGCTGCCGCGTTGGGGACCCCGCCAAGTCGCCGCGACCTGTCGCTGATGCCTCGCGGCAGACCGCGAGGCATGGCCGCAGGCGCCGCTGCGTGTGTTCGTGTGTCTCTATCATTCATGCTCGATCTCTCAGACTCGATCTCGCGCACACGATCACAAACGCGATCATTCGTACTCAAGCGCCTCTACGAGAGAGCCGTGCACGGCTGATTCGGCCGGCCAGATCGCGGCGACGAACGCGGCGCCGAGAATGATCGGCACGAGCGCGAGCACCGTCCCGACCGGGAACTGATAATCGAGCCGCAGGCCCGCGATGTCGTGACGCACGACCTGCAGCACGTAATAGAGGTTGATGGCGCCGAACACGTAGCCAAGCACGAGCCCGATCACGCCGATGCTCAGCGCTTCGATCCAGATCGTCCGCCGAATCTGCCCGTGCAGTCCGCCGACGGCCTGCAGCACGCCGAGCTCGCGGCGGCGATCCGTGATCGACACAGTCAGCGTGTTCACGATTCCGAGAATCGCCACGAGCACTGCCACCGCGATCTGCACTGACGTGAGACCGAACCACTGATCGGTGATCTTGAGGATGTAGCGCTTGATCTCGCCGTTGGTCAGCACGAACAGCTGACGCTGGCCGGCAAACCGTTCGAGAATGCGCTGCCGCACCTCCGGCGCAGGCGCCCCCGGCTGCAGATAGACGCGGAACACGTTCACAGTGTCGTCGCTCCAGTAGCGGATGAACAGCGATCGATCCATGAAGATCGTGCCCAGCTGATCGGAGTAGTCGACGATGACGCCGGCGATCGGCAGCCGGATGACGCCGTTCGGCGCTGCGATCTCGAGCATGTCGCCGAGCCGCAGATCCTGGAGCTGCGCGAGGTTGTCCGACACCATCAACGCGTCGCCGGCGGCCGTGCGCCGGTTCATGTCCGCCCGATTGCCGGCCACGGGATCGAGCCGCACTGTCTGCGCCAGGCTGTTCACTTCGACGGCGACGACCATGATCGGCGTCCCGCGGAACACGATGCGGGCGTCGCGGACCATCTGCACGCGCGCGACGCCCGGCACGGCGGCGATCTGCGGCCCCATCTCCTTCGGGAAGCGAATCGTGCGGATGGTGAGATTCTGTGACGGGATGATGAACAGATCGGGATTGAGCGCGACGTTCATCCAGTCGACGATCGCCACGTAGCTCGCGCGCGCCATCCCGCCGAACGCGACGACGAGCGCGAGCGACAGCATCAGCGCCGCGACGCTCGCCGACGTCCGACGCGGCGCCTGGATCAGGCTGTCCGCGGCGAGCGCGCCTTCGACCGGGCGGATCCATTTCAGGATCGGCCGAATCGCCTTCGACAGCGCCAGCGACAGCAGCGGGCTCAGCAGCAGCGACGCGATGATCGCGAAACAATATCCGGCGTAGAAGACGGGCCGCGATCGGCCGGCGGCGAGACACACGACCGAGGCAACGCCGAGGATGGCCGCACACGCCGCGCGCAGGCGGCTCTCGCCCGCCGACAGCACCTGATACTTGCCCTTCTGCAGCGCCTGCACCGGGTCGACGCGCGCCGCGTTGCGCGCCGGAATCCATGCGGCGACGATGCTGGTCACGACGCCGATGCCGAGCGCCAGCGCGAGCAGCGTGGGGCTGCGCGCAATCTCGTCGGTGCGCTGGGCGACGCCGTAGACGTCGGTGATCAACGTGCCGATCGATGCGGCGATGCCGCTGGCAATCACGACGCCGAAGAGAAGTCCGCCCAGCGAGCCGACCAGGCCCGTCACCGCGCTCTCGCCGAGAAACAGCCAGCGAATCTGCCGCCGCGTCGCGCCGAGCGCGCGCAGGATGCCGATTTCGGATCGCCGCTGGGTCACCGCGATCGCGAACGCGTTGTAGATGATGAACATGCCGATGAACAGCGCGAACGCGCTCGAGATGTTCACCATCATCGAGTACGCCGCCAGCATCGCCTCGAACTGCCGGCCGCGGCCCGCCGGCGGATCGATCTGGAATCCCGGACCCAGCAGCGCACGCAGCTCCCGCTCGCTGTCGGCGAGCGTGACGCCGGGCTTGACCGCGAGATCGATCCGGTCGAACGTCCGGCCGCGGCCGAACATGTTCTGCGCGGCGTAAATGTCCATCACCGCGAGGTTGCCGCCGTACGCGCTCGCGAGTCCGGTCGATTTCATGATGCCGCGGATCGTGAACGGCTTCACCCCTTCGACGGTGCCGAGCGGCAGCCGTTGCCCCGGCGCGAGATGGTTGCGGTCGGCGAGCTCCTTCGCCAGGATGATCGAGTCGGGCTGCGCGAGAAACACCAGTGGATCGTCGACGATCGCTTCATCGCCGCTCTCGAGCTCGTACTCGCGGAGGCTGCGATCGCCGGTCATGTCGATACCGAGGACGAGGACATTGCCCTGCCCCCGGCGATCGAGCGCGTTCGTATCGACGATGGCTTCGATGACCGGCACGGCGACTCGCACCGTCGATGCACTTTGCACTTTCTCGAGGACGCTCTCGTCGAATCCGGTTTCGCCCGCCGTCACCTCGAGCTCGGTCTTGCCGGCGATGCGATCGACGGTCCGCGAGAAGGCGAACAGCACGCTCTGATTCGCGGTGTGCATGCCGACGAACACCGCGACGCCCAGCACGATGCCGGCCGTCGTCAACAGCGTCCGCAGGACGTGCTTGCGGAAGTACGGCCAGCTGATGAGCCGCAGCAGAATCACGGCCGCTCCGCTGGCGTGGCCGTCTGATGTCCTCGCCGGATATCTTCGATGACGCGGCCGTCGCGAAGCGCGATCGTGCGCTCGCAGCTCTGAGCGACGTCCAGATCGTGGGTGACAATGACGACGGTGGATTTGAGACGGGTGTGGAGATCGCGGATGAGCGTCAGGATCTCGTCGCCGGTGCGGGTGTCGAGATTGCCGGTCGGTTCGTCGGCCAGCAGGATCGGCGGATAGATCGAGAGCGCGCGGGCGATGGCGACGCGCTGGCGCTCGCCGCCGGAGAGCTCCTCTGGGAGGTGCGTGAGGCGATGGCCCAGTTGTACGAGGTGCAGCAGCTCACGCGCGCGCTCGTCGACTTTCCTGCGCGGCCAGCCGCGCAGGTGCAGCGGGAGGCCGACGTTCTCGAGGCACGACAGCGTCGGCAGCAGATTGAAGAACTGAAAGATGAAACCAATCTTGTCGCGCCGGACGCGCGTCAGCGCATCGTCTGCGAGGCCGGAGAGCGTCTCGCCGTCGACGCGGACCTCGCCGGAGGTGGGGCGATCGAGTCCGCCGACGAGATTGAGGAGCGTCGACTTGCCGGAGCCGGACGGACCGATGATCGAGACCAGTTCGCCGCGCGGGATGGCGACGCTGACGGCGTCGAGCGCGACCACATCACGCTTGCCGGCGAACTGCCGGGTGACGCGATCGAGCTCGATCATGGTCGCCGTGGCGACGAGAGCCATGGCGCTATTGTGTGAACACTTTCACAAAGCAGTCAAATTCGCTGGAATATCGAGCGAAACGGCCACAGACCGTGGCCGGACGCGAGTCTCCGCTGGATGGGAGCCCCGCGCTAGACGCCTCAGGTGCCGCCGAACCCGATCGTCACCGTCCCCTCGTCGACGATGACGGGCACCGCGCGGCGTCCCTTGCTGAACTCCAGCATCCGCTGCAATTCGGGGGGATTCTTTTTCACGTTGATGTACTCGAACGCGACGTGCCGCCGCTGGTAGTCGTCACGGGCGGCTTGCGTATACGGTCACGTGTCCTTGCCGAAGATGTAGACCATGCCCAATTGTAACGAGTCCGACTTCACTCCGACATCACTCCGACTCAAGTCCGACTCGAGTCGGAGTTCACTCTGACTCAACTCTGACTTCAGTACGACTTACGGGCACGTCGGATCGGTTAAGTCGCGTTGGCAGAAACTGCCTCGTGTTCGACCGAGCACGCGAGTTTCGTTGGCATCTCGCTGAGACCAGATATTGCTGAGACTGATCGCCGGGGGTTCACATGCGACGAATCTATCTTCCGAAGGTGAGCGCACACGTCTACAACCGCGGGAACAACCGGATGGGTATCTTCACGCAAGACGCAGATTGTGACGTCTTCTTGAGGATCCTCGCAGCCGCAGCTGAATGCCACGGCGCGTCCGTCCACGCGTTCGTCGTGATGACGACGCACTACCATCTGATCGCGACGCCCAACAGCGAGACGGCCATGGCCGGCGCGATGAAGCAGCTGGGTGAGCGATACACCCGTTATTTCAATCGCAAGTACGGTCGGACGGGCACCATCTGGGAGGGTCGATATCGCGCGAAACACCTCCTGGATGAGCGGCAGTGGCTCATTTGTTTGAGGTACGTCGAACAGAACCCCGTGCGAGCGGGCATGGTTGCGACGCCGGACGCGCATTATTGGTCAAGTTACCGCGCGCATGGACTTGGCGCGGTGATCGAGTGGCTCGTCCCGCACGAGCTTTATCTGGGACTCGGCGCAACCGACGAAGAGCGCCGCGCGGCGCATCGTGCGATTTGCGCTGATCCCCTCCCGGATGCGGACCTGGACAGCGTTCGCAACTGCTGGACGACACTGAAGCCGAACCCGGTTGAGGACGAGTCGCGGCACGAGCGGCTAGGCGTAGTCGTACTCAAGTCAGAGTTCACTCCGACACGAGTCGGAATGAAGTCGGAGCGAGGTCGGAGTGAACTCAGACTTCACTCTGACATGTAATCTTCGTCGTGTGGACCGCGGTACAATACGCGGCCACTGTGGCCGCCGAAACGTTCACGCCGGACGAGACACGCGCGCTCGCGCCGTACTTCACCAACACGGACCGCCCGGTCTTCGCGCTGACCAATTTGCCGGAGACGGTGAAGGGCGCGCTGTTCGCGCGCTACTCGCGATCCGCGAAATCGGTCCGCCGCCTCTTCCTCGACGAATTCGTCGGAGATCTCGCGCACGGAGCCGCGTTGACGAACGCGGGCCCCTCGCCTCACACCAGCACGGTCGGCACCGCGCGCGCCGACAAACTCTACGCGCGCGTCCTGAGCGAATACGGAGACGACTCGGTCGCGCAGCTCGGCGGCGCGCACGTCGCGTGCGAAGGCGTCTCGAACGTGCTGACGAAAGTGCTCGAATGGGGCCGCCTGATGGCGTATCTCGAGCAGTCCACGCGCTACGTGCCGTACACCGACCGGCCTGACGGCCGCTGGAAATATCACGTCCCCGCCGAGCTCATTCGATCGCCCCTTCGCGAGGCGTTCGTCCGCACGCTCGACGAGGCGTTCGACACCTATGCGCGCTGGATCCCGGCGATGGAATCGCACTTCCGCGCGAAGTATCCGAAGTCGCCCGCTGATTCGGACGCCGTCTACAAATCGGTGATTCGCGCCAAAGCGCTCGACACGCTGCGCGGACTGCTGCCGGCGGCGACGCAATCGAACGTCGGCCTCTTCGGCACCGGTCAGGCGTTCGAGGCGCTGCTGCTGCGGATGTTCGCGCATCCGCTGCTGGAAGCGCGCGACTGCGCCCAACAGATCCTGACCGAGCTCCGTCAGGTGATTCCTGCGTTCCTCGCCCGGATCGATCAGCCGGACCGCGGCGGCCGGTGGATTGACTACCTCGCCGAGACGCGTCGCAATTTCGCCGCCGTGGCGCATCCGTTCGTCGAGGACCTCGCGCCTGACCCGCGCGACGAGGTCACACTGACCGGTTTCGATCCCGACGGCGAGCTCAAGGTCGTGGCCGCCGCGCTCTACCCGGTGTCGGCGTTGCCGGACGATCAGTTGTTGGAAGCGGCGCGCCGCCTCTCGGCCGACGATCGCGTCGCTCTGCTGCGGGCGTACGTCGGGCGCCGCGGGAACCGCCGCCACAAGCCGGGCCGCGCGTTCGAGCGCACCAGCTATCGCTTCGACGTGCTCGCCGACTACGGCGCCTTCCGCGATCTGCAGCGCCATCGCCTGCTGACGCTCGACTGGCAGCCGCTCAGCACGCGCCACGGCTACACCGAGCCGGCGGCGATCGAGGAAGCCGGCGCGCTGGCCGATTGGCGGCGCGTGACGGATCGATCCGCGGAGCTCTACGAACAGCTCCGCGCGCACGAACTGCGCGACGTCGCGCCGTACGCCGTCGTCATGGCCTACCGCGTGCGGTTCTACATGGACATGAACGCGCGCGAAGCGATGCACCTCATCGAGCTGCGCACCGGGCCCCAGGGGCACCCCTCGTACCGGCGCATCTGCCAGTTGATGCACCGCGCCATCGCAGACGACGCCGGCCACCGCGCCATCGCCGCGGCGATGCAGTTCGCGGATCACTCCGAAGTCGAGCTCGAACGGCTTCAGTCCGAACGTCAGCTCGAGAAAAAGCGGCTCAGTCTTTAGTCCAGTACCGCGAATACTCGTCGAGGAAGGCCAGCGTCTCGAACGATCGCATCCGATCGAGGAACAGCACGCCGTCGAGATGATCGGTTTCGTGCTGAATGACGCGCGCCGGAAAATCGTGCGCGCGCAGCTCGACGCGATCGCCTTTCCGGTCGAAGGCGCGCACGCGGATCTCGCGCGCACGCGGGACGCGGCCGCGGATCTCCGGGATGCTCAGGCACCCCTCCCAGTCCTCGACGGTGTCGCTGCCGACGGGCACAATCTCAGGATTGATGATCACGACCGGTTCGGGCTCCTTGCCGCCTTCCTCGGGGGGCGCGTCGAGCGCGGCGACGAAGAGACGCACCGCCTCGTGCACCTGCGGCGCGGCGAGGCCGACGCCGTGATACTCGATCATCGTCTCGATCATGTCGTCGATGAGCCTCTGAATCGCGGCGCTCCCGATCTCGCCCTTGTCGAGCGCCCGCGCTTTCGCGCGCAGCACCGGATGCCCCATGCGCGCGACTTTCAGAATAGACATAAGCGTGAATTGTACATTGCAGATTTCAAATTGCAGATTGCAGATTGATTGCAGATTGGGATTTGCAGATTGCATTTTCGAATTGCGGACTGTCCGGCACAGCCGCACAATCCAATCAGCAATCTGCAATCAATCTGCATTCTGCAATTTGCAATCTGCAATCTCATGAATGATCTCCATCACCACGACGACTCGCATGCGTACCGGTTCTGTCCGCGGTGCGGCGGGACGCTCGAGCGGCGCGTTCTGAAAGCCGGCGAACCGGCGCGTCCGGTCTGCACCGCGTGCGGATTCGTGTTCTATCTGGACCCGAAGATCGCCGTGGGGACGATCATCGAAACGGACGCCGGCGGCCTCGTGCTCGTCCGACGCGCGATCGATCCCGGCTACGGCAAGTGGGTGTTTCCCGGCGGCTACGTCGATCGCGGCGAGGCGCTGACCGCCGCCGCGGTACGCGAGGCGCGCGAAGAATGCGGGCTCGACGTGCGGCTCGACGCGCTCGTCAACATCTACTCCTACGCCGGTCGCGCGCCGATCATCGTCGTCTATGCCGCGACGCCCATCGGCGGCGAGCTCTGCATCGACGAGGAGTGTCTGGAAACGGCTGTGTTCAGCCGCGACGCGATTCCCTGGGACGATCTGGCATTCCGCAGCACGCAGGAAGGTCTCCGCGATTACCTGAACGGTTTTCGTCATCCCGTTCACAATTGAAGCTGATCGGTATCTTCCTGCACGCTGCTGCACCTGCATTCGTGCGCCGATAAGGAACTCAGGCGACAGGCTGGCCGGCAATCTGCACTAGCGTCGGCGCGGTTCTCACTTTCACTCGGAAAAATGGGCGTTGCGGTTTCCCGGGCGTACAGGGTTGTACGCACCAACACAGGTTTGTAATGACCAAGGTATCCAGCATCTCGGCCGTACTCGTGGCGGCGGCGCTGACGGCGGCGTGCGGGTTTGAACATTCCACCAGCGTGATCGCGCCGACCGCGCCGACCACGAACACATCGACAACGCCCAGCGCCCCGACGATGACGGGTGTGTGGTCGTCGGGCAACGGCGCCGCGCCGACGAGCGTGCCCGACCCCGGCACGTGCACCAACTTCCAGTTCCAGGTGACCAATCAGACGGCGACCGCGATCGCCGGCTCGTTCACGGCGACCTGCGGCGGTGGTGTGCAACTGTCCGCCTCCGGCACCGGTTCGCTCAACGGCAACGCCGTGACGATCAACGTCAGCGGCAATGCGACCGGACTTCCGAACACTCCGAGCTGCCACTTCGAGCTGACCGCGAACGGCACCGTCGAAGACAACGGCTACACGCTGCCGCTGTCGTACACGGGCACGACCTGCCTCGGACCGGTTCGCGGCAACGAGACGCTGCGCCGGCCTCAGCCGCAGGCGCCGCCGCCGCCGCCGGCTCCTGAACCGGAACCGGAGCCCGCTCCGGCTCCCGCGCCGCCGTCCGCTCCAGGCGGATTCAATCTGAACAACGTGCGAATCGTCGGCGGCAGCCCCGACGTGCGGGGCTGGGCGGTGACCTCGGAGATCACCGATCTGTCGATGACCGGCGGCTACTTCCACATCGATCACACGAAGCGCTGCGGGTGGCCCGGCGTCGACATGGGCGGGGCGCTGCAGGAAGCGACGATCTGGATCTTCGAGAAGATTAACGGTCAGTGGTACGGCACCGGCGGCGAGCGGCTGCGTCCCTGCCAGACCGACAAGGGACTCGGCAGCCCGATGGAAATCGCGAACGGGTGGTTCTACAACAACTACTGGGCTCCGTTCAACGGTTACCAGCCGCAGGACGGCGAGATGGTCGGCTTCATGGTCACGGCCGGCTCGACGCGTGCGGACAACAACGCGCCGGTCCACGAGCGCACCCGCATCGTCATGATTCCGTGGAGCCGCGGCGGTGGACGCTGGGATCGCGGATCCTTCGCGTGGATTGAGTAAGCAAACGCTCAATGATGGCGGCCCTCAACGGGCCGCCTGACAACAGCGAGGGCCGGCGGCTCAGGTGAAAGCACTTGAGCTTCCGGCCCTTTTTTTGTCTAAGATGATTGCGCTATGACACGCAGCATCATTTACTTTGCGCTGGGGCCCCGCCGCCAGCGCCTTCCACCGCTCGCCTTCGGCTCGCGGCGTTGGTTACCGACGGCTATCCGCTTCAGCGTCGCGGCGCTTCTCTTGTCTGCCACGTTGTCGTCGGACGTGATCGCGGCGGGCAAGCAGACGCAGGCGCGCCGCGAACCCGACATGTGCGTCGTGCCCGCCGGCTCGCAGCCGCTGCTGCCGGCGAAGCTCCTGCCCGGGATGGGCACGTCGACCCGTTTCGCGGTCACGACGAAATCCGAAGAGGCGCGGGAGTTTTTCCTGCAGGGCCTTTCACAAATTCATTCGTTCTGGTTCATGGAGTCGGAGCGCTCGTGCGCGCAGGCGGCGCAGCTCGATCCGGACATGGCGATGGCGCACTGGTGCATCGCCCTCAGCGCGGCGGGCGACTATCGCCCCGCGTTCCAGTTGATGCGCAACGCGGCGAACGCCGGCGCCGGCCGCGGAACGGGCGCGGCGCCCGAGGCCTCGGGCGACGCCGTGGTGCGAACGACGAACGGCGCGGCGGTCAACCCGCAGATTCGCGCGCGCGAAGCGATCGCCAAGGCGATGGCGCTGCGCGACAAGGTCACCGATCGCGAGCGGCTGTACATCGAAGCACAGGCGGCTCGGCGCGCGGCCGGCAACCCTGGAAGCAGAGAAGATGCGGACGCCGCGTACATCGCGGGGCTGCGCAAGCTCGTCGCAGCGTATCCGGACGACCTCGACGCGAAGTCGATGCTCGGCCTCGCGCTCGACAACGGGTTCGAGTCGGTCAGCAAAGATCCGCGCGCGCACACGATGGAAGCGATCGCGCTGCTCGAAGACGTGGTCAAGAAAGACGATGCGCATTTCGGCGCGCACCACTATCTGATTCACGCGTACGAAGGCAGCAAGATGCCGGACACCGCGTGGCGCGCGTGCGAGCGGTATGCCCAGCTCGTTCCAAACATCCCGCACGCGCTGCACATGCCGGGTCACATCTACGCGCAGAGCGACAAGATTCAGGAAGCGATCGCGTCGTTCACCGCCGCGGCCGACAACGAGCTGACCTGGATCAACGCCGACACGCTGTATCCGACCGGGCATCACGGCCACAACGTTCACTTCCTGATTCACTCGCTGAATCTCGGCGGGCGGTATCAGGACTCGATGACGCGCGCGCAGCATCTGCTCACGTTCAAGGAGAACCCGCGGGAGCGCGGCGGCAACGCGCAGACCGGACCCTGGCGGCAGGGCTACTTCGGTCTGATCAAGACGCTCGTCCGCTTCGAGAAGTGGAACGACATCCTCGACGGCAGGACGATTCCCACGTATGACAAGCCGGAGCAGAACGCGTGGCGCCACTGGGCGATCGGCCTGGCGTACGCCGCGACCGGTCAGATGGAGAAAGCGACGTCGACGCTCGCCGACATGCAGAAGGATCTCGAGGGTGCGACGTCGACGAAGGAACCGATCAGCATCGGCGCGCAGGAGCTCGAAGCGGCAATCGCGGCACGCGGCGGCGATCGGAAGAAAGGTTACGAGCTGTTCCGGAAGGCCGCCGATCGCGAAGCGGCGATGCTGTACACCGAGCCGCCGTCCTATCCGCGTCCGGTCGCGGAAGGGCTGGCGAACGTGGCGCTCGCGCTCGGCGACTTCGCGACGGCGGAGGCGGCGTATCGCGAAACACTCGGCCGCGAGCCGGGCAGCGGCCGCGCCTACTTCGGTCTCAGCGCGGCGCTCGACGGTCTCGGCAAAGCGGCGGACGCGCGCGACGCGCGCACTCGCGCCGCGAAAGCGTGGGCGAACGCGGATGCCGATTTGCCGCAGGTGCAGCGGCTGAGAACGTCAACGGCCGGACAGTGAACCTCTCCACCACGGTGGCTATTTTTCGAGCACGGCCTCCACGAGATCCCCGAGCTGCCTCGGCGAGAACTCTTTCCCTTCTACCGTCGCTGCCAGCCGGCCGTCGCGATCGATGACGGCCGTCTGCAGCGAGTGCGTGATCATCCCTTCTTCCGGCCAGTACTGAATCCCGAAGGCGTTGCAGACGCGCTCGACATTCGCGGCGTCGCCGGTCAGAAAATGCCAGCCGGGCCCGCCGGCGCGCTCCGACCTCGCATAGCTCGCGAGCGTGTCGGGCGTGTCGAACTTCGGATCGAAGCTGATGGTCAGCAGCACGAGGTCGGTGTCCATGCGCGCGGCAAATCGATCGCGGATCTGGCGGAAATTGGCGACCATGCGCGGGCAGTAGTCGGGGAGCGGGCAGCGCGTGTAGATGAACGTGATGGCGACGACTTTGCCTTTCAGCGCGGAGAGCGCGATCCGGCGGTTCGCCTGATCCGTCAGCTCGAAATCGGGCAGTGGCGATCCCACCGGCACGAGCACCGGAATCGCGGGCGTCTGCTGCAGCCCGGCGTCGACCGGCGCAGCGGAAATCACCTCGACGCGATCGACCCACGATCGCGTTCCCTTCACCGACAGCCGGAAGCGGACGCGGTCGCCGGCGGTCAGCTTCTCGTGACGCGCGCCGCCCTTCACGTCGAAGGGCATGACCATCGCGTGCATGAATCCGGGGAAGGCGTCGTGGGAAATGGTGACCGTCGAGGCGGGGGGATCGACTTTCAGGACCAGGCCAGTGGTCGTGTAGTGATGAGCACACGCCCCGCTGCTGCTCAAACCAAATGCAACCACGAAAACACGACACCACGAAACCCAGTTTTTGCCGTGCACGCTAATCAGCCAGCCCTTTGGCTTCCTTCTCCGCCTGGGTGATCGTCCCGCCCGCGGCGACGATCTCCGCTTCGCGATCGATCGGGATTTGCGGCGCCTTCACGTACTTCGCCACGACGCCTGCGGTGTCGGTGATCTTGAGCTGCTTCATCAGAAACGAGAAGCGCTCCTCGAGCGACTGGCCGATCGCCCGGCGCGCCTCGTCTCCGAGGGCCCATATGCGGCTCTTGAAGGGACCGAGCGCCTTCTTGCGCGTTTTGTAGATGAACTGCTCCTCGGTGTCGTTCGGCTTACGCTCTTCGGCGGCGTGTTCACGCAGCCAGGCATACATCTCGGACTTCAGGTCCGCCGGATACCGCGCGTGCTCGTAAATGATGTTCTGGAAGTCGGTGGCGAGGTGGATCTCGCAGGCGCCGGCGCGCGGGAACGCGTCGAACGCGTCGGGCGGCAGCGTCGAGGCGCCGTGCTGCACCGCGCCGGCGAGCCCGTACTCCTGCCGGGCGACACGCGAGAGCTCCTCGAGCGTCTTCAGATCGATCTTCACGTCGGTCCGCACCGAGCCGTCGGCGTTGACGAACCCGCCGTGCGCCGTCCCCGTCTGCACGCTGATCTTGCTGATGCCGGGGAGGCCCGCGCCGCGCGCATTCAGCGCGGCGATGTAGCCTTTCATGAAGGCGCGCAGTTCGTGGACGTCGGAATTCTTGCCGCCGACCTCGCCAATCTCGCCGCCGACCGACACGGTCATCCCGCCGGGTTCATGCTGGCGGATGAACGCGGTGAAGTCGGCCGCCAGCGAAGTGTTCAGCGCCTGCTGCTCGTCGAGCGTCGCCTTCTCGAGATCCACGAGCGTCGAGGCGTCGATGTCGATGTTGTAGAAGCCCGCGGCGAGCTCTTCCCTGATGAGGGCGCGGAGCGCGTCGAGCTCTTTGTCCTTGTCGGCGCTGTGGTATTTCTTCGCGTTGGTCTGGACGTGATCGCCTTGAATGAAGACCGGCCCGGTGAATCCCTCGCGCAGCGCGGCGCCGAGCACAGACGCGGCGTATTCGTGCGGCCGCTGTTCCGTGTAGCCCATCTCCCCGCGCGAGATTTCGAAAATCAGCGCACGGGCGTTCAGCGCGTTTGCGGCGCGCACCACCGCGCGCGCGGTGTCGTACGCCATCGCGCGGATGTTGATGGCGGGGACGGTGAAGCCTCCGGCCTCGCCGCGTCCCATCGCCGCGTACAAATCCTGAATGGAGGCGGGCCGGATGCCGGCCGTCGCCGCCAGGCTGCGGACAATCCAACGAGAGGTGCCGCGCAGCTCCGCGTCCTGGCCGAACACCGACGTCCAGACGAGCCGATCGACCATCTCGCCGGTGACCGCACCCGGACTCGTCACGCGCACACGATCGCTCAACACGGTCGCCGCCGGTTTGACGGCGTCGAGCACGGCCGTTACGGTCCCGAACGTATTCACCGCGGCTCAGGCAATCGTGATGTCGGGGTTGAGATACACGTCCTGAATCGCATTCAACAGACGCACGCCTTCGTTCACCGGACGCTGAAAGGCTTTTCGGCCGGAAATCAGACCCATGCCCCCTGCGCGCTTGTTGATGACCGCCGTCTTCACGGCTTCCTTCAGGTCGCTTTCACCCGATGACGCTCCGCCGGAGTTGATCAAGCCAGCACGACCCATGTAGCAATTCGCCACCTGATACCGCGTCAAGTCGATCGGGTGGTCCGTCGTGAGGTCGGAGTAGACCTTCTTGTGCGTCTTGCCGAATTTGAGCGCGTTGAAGCCGCCGTTGTTCTCGGGCAGCTTCTGCTTGATGATGTCGGCCTCGATCGTCACGCCGAGATGGTTGGCCTGACCGGTGAGATCCGCCGACACGTGATAGTCGGTGTCGCCGGTCTTGAACGCCGAATTCCGCAGGTAACACCAGAGCACGGTGAACATCCCGAGGTCGTGTGCCTGGTGGAACATCTCGGTCACTTCCTGAAGCTGCCGCTTGGACTCCTCCGAGCCGAAGTAGATGGTCGCGCCCACACCCATCGCCCCCATGTCGAAGCCCTGACGGACGCTCGCGAAGCGGATTTGATCGAAGCTGTTGGGGTATGAAATGAACTCGTTGTGATTGAACTTCAGCAGGAACGGAATCTTGTGCGCGTACTTTCGCGCCACCGAACCGAGCACACCCAGCGTCGATGCGACGGCGTTGCACCCACCTTCGATCGCCAGCTTCACGATGTTCTCGGGATCGAAGTACAGCGGATTGGGGGCGAACGACGCGCCGGCCGAATGCTCGATGCCTTGATCGACCGGCAGGATCGACACGTAACCCGTGCCGCCAAGCCGTCCATGGTTGATGAGCGCCTGCAGACTTGTCTGTGTCCGCGTCGGCCGGTCGGATGCGGCGAACACGCGATCGATGAAGTCAGGCCCGGGTAAATGAAGGCTCTCTTTCGGGATCGTTTTGCATCGATGCTGCAGCAGCCGATCGGCGTCGGCGCCAAGGATTGTTTCGATTTCCGAGATTCGAGTCGCGGTCTCCGGCATCGCTCGCCTCGTTGTGAATTGAAGTGGCTGACTATCGCCTCATCGATTGTGCGCGGCCGTACATTCTAGCACCGGGTATCTGAAGTCCTCTACCGCGACGGCGGCAATGGCGGCGGCCACCATCTCGTCGATCCCTCCGGGCCCTCCAGGCCCTCCAGGCGTCAGCGCCTGCTCGGCTTCGGCGATCTCCTCGCGGCGCACGCGCGTCGACGGATGCCGCGGGGTGAACAGCGTGCAACAGTCCTGATCCGGAATGATCGAAATCGGGAAGGTGCCGATCCGCTCGGCTTGGGCCGTGATTTCGTCCTTGTCCATGCCGACCAGCGGGCGCAGCACTTCCATGCCCGCGGCTTCCGCGATGATCGTCATGTTGTCGAGCGTCTGCGACGCGACCTGTCCGATGACTTCGCCGGTGACGAGCGCGCGCGCGTGCCAGCGGCGCGCCAGCCGCTCGGCAATGCGCAGCATCAGACGCCGGTAGACGACGACCCGGAGCTCCGGGCGGACGGCGAGCACCACTTTCTGCTGCAGCTCGCCGAACGGCACGAGCGCGAGCCGCGATCGCAGTTGATATTTCGTCAGCAGCGCAGCGATCTCGCGCACCTTTTCCTGCGATGCGCGCGACAGAATCGGATACGCGTGGAAATGAATGAAGAAGACGGTGCACCCGCGGCGCATCAAACGATACGCGGCAACAGGCGAGTCGATGCCTCCCGACAAAAGACACGCGACACGGCCGCCGGTTCCGGTCGGCAGGCCGCCGGCGCCCGGCTCTTTGCCGAAGAAATAGAACGCCCCGTCCGGCAGCATCTCGAGATGAATGGTCAGCGCCGGGCGATCGAGATCGACGCGCCAGCCCTTCGCTTCTTTGATCAGTCCGCCGACTTCACGCTCGACCTGCGGCGACGTGAACGGCAGCCGCTTGTCGGCGCGCGTCGCGGCGACGCGGAACGAATCGGCGTGGCGATCGCCGAGGTCGTTCAGGATGGCCGCCGCGAGATCGTTGAAATCGTGCGTGCCGCGCCCGGCGTACGAGAAGTTCGCGATGCCAAAGACGCGCGTGAGGCGATCGCGCACGGCGTCCCACGATCCGCCCGAACCAATCTCGATCTCGATTCGGCCCATGATCGATCGGATCGACCGTACGTCCAGTCCCGCAAGCGCGAACTTGAGATGGCGGACGAGGAGCTGGATGAACCACGGACGGTTCCGTCCCTTCAGCGCCAGCTCCTTGTAGTGGACGACGATCGCATTCATGAATTGGGTAATTGGATAATCGGGTAATCGGGTAATTGAATTGGTGGATTGATTGTCAGTTGATTGTCGATCAATCCAGCAATCAATTACCCGATTACCAGATTATCCAATTACCAAATTCGCCGCGCGGTGTCCCGACCGCACCGCCGACTCGATCGTCGCGGGCAGACCGGTATCAATCCAGTCGCCGGCGAGATACAAGCCGCGGACGCCGGTTTCGGCCGGCGGCCGCGCCGGCTGGCCGGGCGCGAGCGAGAACGTCGCGCGCGGTTCGCGGACGACGGTCGCCCGCACGACGTGCGCGGATCGCGCATCGGGGATCGCCTCGTAGATCTCCTGCTCGGCGATCTGGATCAGCTCGTCGTTGGTCCGCGACACGACGCGCTCGGCGCCGCTCGACACGAGCGACAGATGCGACGCATCGCCGCCCCCCTCCGCTCGCCCATGATCCGTGCGAGCTTCGGCGTGGCTGGCCGACCAGCCTCCGCCAAGGCTACGGCGGTCCGCCGTAGCTTCAGCGAAGGCGGAAGCGCCGTCGGCGCGAAGGCCGCCAAAAACGATTCGTTTGTCGAACACCCACTGCATCACGCGTCCGGGCAGTCCGACGAACGGCTCGTCGATCACACGCCGATCGAACCACAGGTTGACCGTTACAATCGGCGACGACTCCATCTTGCGCGCGCGATCCACGATGGTGGCCAGCGGCGGAGGCACGGCGTCGAAGAGATCGGGCAGCGCGAACCACGGCACCGACGAGATCACCGACTTCGCCGACCATCGATCGCCGTTCGCCGAGACGGTGAGGCCGCTCTGGCTGTCGACGCGCAGCCTGGCCGTCGTGCCGGCGCGCACCGTGCCGCGGTGCCCTTCGATATAGCGGCGCGCCGGCTCCGCGTACATCAGATGCAGCGGCTTGGTCGGCAGCACGATCGCCGATGCGCGCGGATCGCTCCCGAACATCTCGCCGAGCACGCGTGCGAACACCGGCGCCGCCGCGCGCTCGGGCGCCTGATTGAGCGCCGCCAGCGCCAGCGGATTCCAGAGCATCTCGCGAATTCTCGCGTCCTGCCCGTTGCGAATCAGCCAGTTCTCGACCGTCTCGCCGGGCGACGCCGCTTTCTTCTGCGCGCCTGGCAGGAGCTCGCGCCGCGCGAGCTTGATCGGCGTCGCCATGGCGAGGACCGAGACGCGGTCGCGCCACGTGAGCGCCTCCCACTCGAGCACGCCCGCCAGCAGATGCCACGGCGACGGCAGGAAGGCCGGGCACGTCAGCCGCGACCGCCGTCCGTTCCTGTCGATCATCGTGACGCTCAGCTCCGGCTGCACGCTCACGTGATCGATCGCGCCGACATCAGTGAGAAACGCGAGCGTCTCCGTGTAGCAGCCGAGCAGCACGTGCTGGCCGTTGTCGACGAGCTCTCCGGTATCGCGATCCGCGAATGCGGTCGCCCGGCCGCCGAGGCGCGAACGCGCTTCGAGCACGAGCACCTGCGCGCCGCGCTTCGCGCACCGGGCCGCGGCGCTCAGGCCGGCGAAGCCGGCGCCG
Source organism: Vicinamibacterales bacterium (assembly GCA_036004865.1). Classification (GTDB taxonomy): domain Bacteria; phylum Acidobacteriota; class Vicinamibacteria; order Vicinamibacterales; family CAVVIG01; genus QHWF01. Next base: position 1,122 of record DASYQZ010000097.1, on the reverse strand, counting down.
ATGACGATGACGTCGTATGAAGTTACGCTGGCCATACCCACTGCTTCAGCGCGATGAGCGCTTGTCGCGGGCGCGGCACGCGCGCACGCGCCGTGAACACGTCGTAGCCGCTCCGCTCGATGCGGGTGAGCGTCTCGAAGTACACCGCGCGCATGATTTCGGCGGCCACCAGACGGCGACGGTCCTGCGGCGGCAGCGCCGCCGTGGCGCGATCGTAGAACTCGTGCGCCCGCCTCGCTTCGAATTGAACCACACGGCGCACGGGCTCGCTCACGACGCCGGCGGCGAGGTCCTCGACGGTGCAGCCGCAGGCCGCGAGATCCTCGAGTGGCAGGTAGACACGGCCGCGCTCGAGATCGCCTTTGATGTCGCGCAGGATGTTGGTCAACTGCAAGGCAACGCCGAGGTTCACCGCGTACTCGGCCGCGCGCGCCCCGCCCGCGCCGAAGATGCGGATGCAAATCAATCCGACCGCCGACGCCACGCGCCGGCAGTACTGCAGCAGATCCGCAAACGACTCGTATCGCATGGTGTCGAGATCCATCGCCACGCCGTCGATGACGTCTTCGAACGCCTCGCGCGGCAGATCGAACCGCCGGATGAACGGCTGCAGCCGGCGGCCCTGCATCGTCACCGGCGGCTCGCCATCGTAGGATCGTGCCAGCTCGTCGCGCCAGAATCTCACGGCATCGCGGCCGGCCGGCAGCCTTTGCGCCACTGCCGGCGCCTCGTCCACGGCATCGTCGACCGCGCGGCAGAAGTCCCACACGGCGACGATGGCGCGGCGCTGTTCGGCGGGGAGCACGAGGAACGAGTAGTAGAAGCTGGTCTTGCGCGGCATCTTTACGTGGGGCTCCGCCCCACACCCCGGCTCGGTCGCTCGCGGGGCCCCTTCGCCCCGCTCCGCTTCCTCGCAGGCGCGCCGTGCGCGCCTTCTCTACGTGGGCCTCCGCCCCACACCCCGCCTCGGTCGCTCGCGGGGGCCCCTTCGCCCCGCTCCGCTTCCTCGCAGGCGCGCCGTGCGCGCCTTCTCTACGTGGGGCTCCGCCTCACACCCCGGCTCGGTCGCTCGCGGGGGCCCCTTCGCCCCGCTCCGCTTCCTCGCAGGCGCGCCGTGCGCGC
>DASYQZ010000096.1:0-23401 GCA_036004865.1 Vicinamibacterales bacterium | reverse complement strand
AGAACAACCCGTTCATCGCGCTCGAGATCAGCGCGGCGGACACGCTGAAGAATCTCGGCCGCTACAAGCAGCTCGAGCGCAAGCTCTACTTCCAGGGCGGCGCGCCGAGCGACGCCGAGCGCGACGAGATCTTCCACCACGGCAAGCTGGTGTTGGTCATCACCTGCAGCATCCATGCAACCGAGATTGGCGCGTCGCAGATGTCCGTCGAGCTGGTACACCGGCTCGCGACGGACGATTCGCCCGCGGTGAAAAAGATTCTCGACAACGTGATCTTCCTGCTCGTGCCGAGCCTCAACCCGGACGGGCAGATCATGGTGACCGATTGGTTCAACAAGAACGTCGGCACCGAGTACGCGAACAGCCCGATTCCGTACCTCTATCACCCGTACGTCGGCCACGACAACAACCGCGACATGTACATGTTCACGCAGACGGAGAGCCAGCACACGGCGCGGCTGCTGTGGCACGACTGGTTCCCGTCTGTATGGCTCGACGAGCACCAGATGGGGAGCAACGGCGCGCGCATCTTCGTGATGCCGGCGACCGATCCGATCAATCCGAACGTGCATCCGCTGATCTATCGCTGGAACGGCATCCTCGGGCAGTCGCAGGCGGCGGCGCTCGAGGCGGCGGGCAAGGAAGGCATCATCTACAACTCGACGTACACGAACTTCTGGGAAGGCGCGATGGCGTGGAGCGGCTGGTGGCACAACCAGATCGGACTCCTGACCGAAGTCGCGAGCGCGCGCGTCGCGGCGCCCATCGAGCAGCAGCGCGCCGTCCCCGGACGACCGGCGCCTCCCGCCGGCGGCGGTCGCGGTGAAGGTGGAGGAGGACGCGGCGCGCAGTTCAGCGATGCGCCGTTGCCACCGCCGACCGACATCAACTCGCGCACGGAGTATCCACGTCCCTGGATGGGCGGCCGCTGGACGCTGCGCGACATCGTCGACTACGAGCTCATCGCGACGATGGCGCTGCTGGAGACGGCGGCGGATCGGCGCGAAGCAATCAACCGGCAGATCTACGAAGTGAACCGGCAGACGATCGAGGACGGGAAGAAAGGGAATCCGTCGGCGATTCTCGTCCCGGTCGACACGCAGCACGACCCGCGCGAAGCGGCGCACCTGGTGGATCGCTTGAACATGGCCGGCGTCGAGATCTATCGCGCGAACGCGGCGTTCGAAGCCGACGGCAAGAAGCACGCGGCGGGCACCTTCGTCATCCCGATGACGCAGGTCTTCGCGCGGTATGCGAAGGACATGATCGAGAAGCAGACATATCCGGAAGTGCGGCGCGGACCGAACGCACAGCCCGAACCGCCGTACGACGTGACGGCCTGGTCGCTCGGCATGCTGCTCGGCGTCGAGACAACGTTCGTCAAGGATTCGCTGCCGTTGGATTTGAAGATGACAAAGGTGGACGGCCTGCCGAAGATTGCGGGTGACGTCAGCGGTAGCGGTTCGAAGTTCGCGTTCGACTACAAAGGTCCCGACACAGCGACCGCAATCAACCGACTCCTGAAGGACGGCGCGCACGCGGCGTTCGACGCTCCATCGCGCGTGAGCATCTCGAATGTCGCACGCGCAAAAGTTGAACAAGCGGCAAGAGAGTTCGGATTGAGTGTGACGGCCACAGAACCGAGAACAAGGAATCCCGAATCGCGAATCCCACCCGAATCCCGGATCCCAAATCCCGAATCCCTGGTCTTCAGGGCGCCGCGCGTGGCGATGTATCAGCCGTGGACCGGCGGGAACATGGACGAAGGGTGGACGCGCTGGGTGCTCGAGCAGTATCAGTTCACGCTGACGTCGATCCACAACGACGACGTGAAAGCCGGCAAGCTGCGGCAGAAGTTCGACGCGATCATCATTGCCGATCAGGATCCGCGCGCGATCGTCGACGGCTACGGCGCGCCGGCGATCCGTCCGGAATACCGCGGCGGCATCAGCGAGGCGGGCGTCGCGAGCCTGAAGCAGTTCGTCGCCGACGGCGGGACGCTCGTCACGATGGGCAACGCCTGCGATCTCGCGATCGAGCGGTTCCCGATTCCGGTGCGCAACCTGAAGAAGGGATTGACGCGCGATCAGCACTTCGCGCCCGGGACGATCCTGCGTCTCGAGATCGACCCGCAGCATCCAATCGGCTACGGCGTGGCACCGGAGACCTATGGCTTCTACGTCAACAGCCCGTTCTTCGCGATCGTCGAAGGCTTCGCCTCGCAGCGCACGACCGTCGTCGCGCGCTATCCGAACACGAACGTCGTCGCGTCTGGGTGGCTCAAAGGCGAGGAACTGATGACGGGACGCGCCGCGGTCGTGTCGATCGACATGAACCCCGGCAAGGTGGTGCTGTTCGGTCTGAGGCCGCAGCACCGGGCGCAGACGCACGCGACGTTCCCGCTGCTGTTCAACGCGCTCTATCTGTCCGCGCTCGGCGACGGCACAAAGACGTCGAATTGAAGACTACTGTTTCTCGAACACCGACACCGTGTGAATCTTTCGGCCCTTCTCGTCGGTACCGGTGGCGGTGACGGTCATCGTCTTGCCGTCGCTCGACACCGCGCGCGTCGCCGTCTGCACGACTTTGCCCCCCTTCTTGCGCGTCAACTCGGTCGTGTTCGGATCGATGCGCCGGGCCGAGACGCTGTCGTACGCCGCCGGGCCCTTCACCGGCACGTCCTTGCCGTCAGTCGCGACGGTGTAATCGGTGCTGGTCGGCTTGCCTGCGCCGTCGACGCCCTTGGCGCTCACCTTGAGGCTGTTGCCCGCGGCGGTAATGACGATCGTGTTGCTCTTGGGAACGGGACCGGGATCGTACTTTGATTTTGCCGGATTCATTTTCCACGTGCCGACGGCTGGATCGGTCTGCGCCCAAACCGACGCCGCGCCCAGGGCCACGACGACGACGACGACGGCTGTCAACGCACGGCTCATCTGGCACCTCCCAGTCCCGAATCCCTAATCCCCAATCCCTAGTCCCTAATCCCTGCTGTAATCAGCACGCCCACTATACTTCGAGCGGATGCCCGCGATTCGCATCTTTGTCACCGGCGGCACGTTCGACAAGGAGTACAACGAGCTGACGGGCGCGCTGGAGTTCAAGGACACGCACCTGCCCGAGATGCTGCGGCTCGGGCGAAGCCGGATCGACGTCTCGATCCGGACGCTGATGATGATCGACAGCCTCGACATGCGCGACGCCGATCGCGCGCTGATCGTCGAGCAGTGCCGGCAGGCCGCCGAATCGCGCATCGTCGTCACGCACGGAACCGACACGATGGTCGAGACCGCGGCGGCGCTGGCGGCCGCGCTGCCACCGGAGTCCGGCAAGACCATCGTGCTGACCGGTGCGATGATTCCGTACGCGTTCGGCAGCTCTGACGGGTTGTTCAATCTCGGCAGCGCGCTCTCGTTCGCGCAGACGCTCCCGGCGGGCGTGTACCTCGCGATGAACGGCCGTTACTTCGTTTGGGATCGCGTGCGGAAGAACAAAGAGACGGGGGTCTTCGAATCGATATGAGCAACTCTCCAGAACACGCGTCGACACCACCGAGCTCTCTACCAGAATGCAACTCTCCACCACTGAGGACACAGAGGACGCGGAGGACGAATCCCTTTTTGTACAGGAAGGTTTGGCCCTCCGTGTCCTCCGTGTCCTCCGTGGTGGTTATTTGCTTTGTGTCCTTCGTGTCCTTTGTGTTCACGCAGCGGTGGATGGGTGCGCAGGCGCCGGACGAAGCAACCCGTCTCTTACAAGACTACGTGCGCATCGACACCTCGAATCCACCGGGCGACACCCGCAAGGCCGCCGATTTTCTCGCGGCGATCTTCAAGCGCGAGGGGATCACCGACGTGACGCGCTACGAGTCGGCGCCGGGCAAAGCGATCATCTACGCGCGGCTGAAAGCGACGATCTCCCCGCCGGCGGGCAAGCCGCTCATCCTCCTGCATCACATGGACGTGGTGCCAGCGGATCGCAGTCAGTGGAAGGTCGACCCGTTCGCCGCTCAGATTCAGAACGGCCTGCTGTGGGCGCGCGGCGCCTTTGACATGAAGGGCCAGGCGGTCGCGCAGATCCTCGCGTTTCTGCGACTCAAGCGGGAGCGCGTCCCGCTGAATCGCGACGTCATCATGCTCGTCCACCCGGACGAGGAGGTCGGCGGCACGCTCGGCGCGCGGTGGATGATTGCAAACCACTACGCGGAGCTCGATCCGGAGTACGTGATCGACGAGGGCGGCTTCGGCAGCCGCGATCTGTTCGCGCCGGGCAAGCTCGTGTACGGCATCGCCGTCGCGGAAAAGAAGATCGTCTGGCTCAAGGTGCGCGCCGAAGGCGTCGCCGGGCATGGCAGCCAGCCGCACGATCAAAATCCAAACGATCGGCTCGTGCGTGCGGTGGGCCGGTTGCTGTCGGAGTTGTCGTCGGGCGGATCCGGCTCGGGGCGGACGCCGGCGCTCGTGCAGACGATGCAGACGCACGTCGGGACGTTCGCGTCGAACAAGTTCACCAACGCGATTCAGCAGTCGACGATCGCCGTCACATGGCTGCGATCGGGTGTCGGCGACCCGCCGAAGATCAACGTGATTCCGTCGGTCGCGGAAGTGGGTCTGGACTGCCGCGTGCTGCCGGGCACGACGAAGGAGCAGTGGATTGCCGAAGTGACGCGGCGCCTCGGCGATCCGACGTTGAAGATCGAGCTGATCAACGAGTCGGACGATCCGATCGTCACGCCGCAGGACACGCCGCTGTACCGGAATCTCGAAGCCGCCATCAAGCGGCGTCATCCCGACGCCATCGTGACGCCGATGCTCATCCCGTACGGCACCGACTCGAACGCCTTCCGCCCGAAGGGCGTCAAGAGCTACGGCATTTTTCCCGCGATCATCTCGGCGGAGACGGCCGGCTCGATGCACAGCGATGCCGAGCACGTGCCGCTCGACAGCGTGCGCGAAGCGGCCGAGGTGTTCTTCGACGCATTGCGCGCGACACTCGCGAAGTGACACGACGACACGGAACCGCGGAGCACGCAGAGCTCGCACAGAAAACCGTTCTCAGCGTTTTTTGCGCACTCTGCGGTTGCTTCCTGTCGGCCTCGGGATGCGGGCCCGCGGCGTCGCCGCCGCAGCGGCCCAACGTCCTCCTCGTGACGATCGATACGTGGCGCGCCGATCGCCTTGGCGTGGGCGTCAGCCCGAACATCGATCGATTGGCTGCGAGCGGCGTCCGCTTCAACGCGGCGCGGACCGCCGCGCCCCTGACGCTGCCGTCGCACACGACGATCCTCACTGGACTGCTGCCGCCGGCGCACGGCGTCCGCGAGAACGGGATCGACTCGCTGAGCGATGCGCACCCGACGATCGCCAGGCTGCTGAAAAACGCCGGCTATCGAACCGCTGCGTTCGTCGGCGCGTACGTGCTCGATCGGCGCTTCGGGCTCGCGAATGGCTTCGAGACGTACGACGATCGCATCAGCCGCGATCCGAACGCCACCGAGCGGCTCGAAGCCGAGCGCCCCGCGTCGGCCGTCGTCGACGCCGCCCTCGCATGGCTCGACCAGGGACTCACGACCGGCGACCAACGACCAAGGGCCAACGACCAACGACCGTTCTTCGTGTGGATCCACCTCTACGATCCGCACGCCCCGTACGCGCCGCCCGCCGAGTTCCGCGGCCGCACGAAGAGCGCGTACGACGATGAGATCTCGTTCGCGGATTCACAGATCGCGCGCGTGCTCGAATGGCTGCGGGATCGTGCACTCGCCGATCGCACGCTGATAGTCGTCGCCGGCGATCACGGCGAAGGGCTCGGCGATCATGGCGAGCGGACGCACGGCATGTTGGTCTACGACTCGACGCTACGTGTGCCCCTTGTGATCGCCGGACCAGGTCGGACCGCCGCCGTTCGCGACGAAGCCGTGAGCCTCGCCGACGTGGCGCCGACGATCCTGCGCTCGGCAGGCCTCACGCCGCCGAACGAGATGAAGGGGCGAGATCTTCTTCAGGGGCATGGTGAGGAGCCCGACCTGTATGCGGAAACGGAGTATCCGCGCGTCGCGGGTTGGAGTCCACTCCAGGCGTTGACCGATGGCCGCTGGATGACGATTCGCGCCGGGTCGGACGTGGAACTGTACGAGGTGACGAGCGACCCACAACAGCAACACAACGTTGCGCCGTCTCAACGCTCGATCGCGACGGCGATGATCGCGCGCATCGACGCGATTCGCGCCAGCGCGGCGTCGTCGAGTGCACGGACGATCTCGCCGGAGGCGGAAGAGCGCCTGCGGGCCCTCGGCTACGTCGCTGCGACCGTGAAGGCTGCGGACTCCGGCGCCCTCGCGAACCCGGCGGCCTCGATAGCGGTTTGGAACCGGTTCGAAGAGGCGTTGACGTCGCTGAACGCGCACCAGCCCGACGCGCTCAGCCTGATCGAGCCGCTCGCGCGCGAGCATCCTGAGTCGCTCGTGTTTCAGACGACGGCGGCGCGCGCGTTGAAGGAGGCGGGTCAGTCGAACAAGGCGCTCGCCATGTATCGGAGCGCGAGTCGCAGGTGGTCGAGCGACGCCGCGCTGCTCCACGATCTCGCCGTCGCCGCGCGCGAGGCCGCACTGGCCGCGACGGGTCCGGCCGCGCGCGCGCTCCACGATGAGGCAGCGAAGGCCGAGCGCGCGTCCATCGCCCTGTCGGAAACGTCAGAAACGTCGGGAACGTCGCCGCAGAGCGCCATGGCACACAACGGGCTCGGCTTGATCGCGATCGACGAGGGGCGGCCGCGCGACGCCGCCGCCGCGTTCGAGCGCGCGGCAGCCCTCGATCCCACCAACGCGTCGTACGCCGCCAATCTCGGCAACGCGCGGCGCGCCGCCGGCGATCGGGCCGGCGCCGAGCACGCGTACCGGCGCGCGCTGGAAATCGACTCGCGCACCGCTGACGCGGCGAACGGCCTCGGCGTGCTGCTCGTCGAGGCGCACCGGCCGGTCGAGGCGATCCCCTGGTTCGAGCGCGCGCTGACGGCGTCGCCCAACGCTGTCGACGCGCGTCTCAACCTGGGCATCGCGCGGCAGGAGGCGGGCGATCCGAAACGCGCGGCCGAAGAATACCGGCGCGTGCTCGCGACCCGCGGGGCATCGAGGGAAAAGGCGGCGGCGGCGAAGCTGCTTGCAGCACTTGGAACGGCTCGATGACCGGGCGTCGCCATGAGGTGCCCGTCATCATCGCCGCCGCCATCATCGCGAGCGGGGCGTGCGGCCGCCCCCCCGAACCGGCGACGCGCGCGGCACGCAATCTGCTGTTGATCACCGTCGACACGTTGCGCGCGGATCATGTGGGCGCATACGGATACAGACGCGCGCGCACACCGGCGCTCGACGGCCTCGCGCGCGGCGTTCTCTTTGAACGCGCCTACGCGGCCGCGCCGATCACGCTCACCTCGCACGCGACGCTCCTGACCGGTCGCTATCCGCCCGGCCACGGCGCGCGCGACAACGGGCTGCACATGTCATCGACGGTGCCGACGCTGGCCACGGTGCTCCAGGCGCGCGGGTTCAAGACGGCCGCATTCGTCGCCGCCTTCCCTCTCGATCATCAGTTCGGCCTCGACCGCGGCTTCGACGTGTACGGCGATCGCCTGCCGCGCGACGCGGCCGGCCGCCAGGCGAACGAACGTCCCGCGTCGGCGGTCGTCAACGACGCAATCGCGTGGCTGTCTTTCCTAGCTGCCCTACCAGGCCCACCTGCCCCACCCGACCAGAGATTCTTCCTGTGGGTGCACTTCTTCGAGCCGCACGCGCCGTATGGGGACGACACGTCGAGACCGGTCCTCGATCGCTACGACGACGAGATCGCCGCGTGCGACCGTGAGATCGGCCGGCTGCTGAACGCGCTCGGCGCGCGCCTCGCCGAGACCGTGATCGTGGCCGCCGGCGATCACGGCGAAGCGTTCGGCGAGCACGGTGAGTACGCGCACAGCATCTTCGTCTACGACACGACGCTCCGAGTCCCATTGCTGATGCGCCTGCCCGGCGACATGTCCCCTCGCGTCGTCACCGATCCGGTTACGCTCGCCGACGTCGCGCCGACGGTCGCGAAGCTCCTGGACGTCGAGATGAAAGACGTCGACGGCATCGATCTGACGAATGCGTTCACCGGCGCGAGGCTGCCGTCGCGGGAGCTGTACGCCGAATCGTTCGCGCCGCTCCTCGAGTTCGGCTGGGCGCCGCTCCGGGCGATTCGATCGGATCGATGGAAGTACATCGCCGCGCCGAAGCCGGAGCTGTACGACATCGAGAAAGACGCCGGCGAACAGAGCAATCTCGTCTCGACCGAGGAGACCGTCGCGCGACGCCTCGACGATCGCGCTAATCGGTACTCGCCATCGGGCCTGCCGCGGACGCGTGTCATCGACGCGAGCGGTCTCGATCGTTTGCGGGCGCTCGGGTACTCCATGGGTCCACGGCACGAGCTCAATGGTGGGGGTGGCCGAACGGACCCGAAAGATCGTCGAGAGGTGGCCGCGCGGATCGCGCAGGTGACCTCGGGGGAATTGTCCGGCGATGCGCTGCAGTCGGCGCTCGAGGACATCCTTCGTGTCGATCCCAGCAATAGCCAGGCCCACATGCGGCTCGGGTACGCGCGCCTCGCGAAGAACGACTGCGCGCGCGCCGAGCAGGAATTCACGTGGGCGATCGACGGCGGCCTGCCAGCGGCCGACGCGCATCTCGGCCTGGCCACGTGTCTAGGCCGGCGCAACGATCTGGCCGGCGCCGCGCGCGTGCTCGCCGAAGCGCGCCGGCGCGAGCCGTCCAATCCAATCGTGATCGCGAACATCGGTATCCTGCAGGCCACCCGCGGCGACAATGCCGCGGCGATCCGCTCACTCCAGGAAGCGCTCGCCGCCGACCCCAATCTGCACGAGGCGCGCTTCAACCTGGCGCTCGCGTACGCGCGTCTGGGCCGACGGGCGGACGCCATCGCCGCCGCCGAGGAGCTGCTGCGCCGGCTGCCGGCCGATGCGCCCCAGCGCGGCGAAGTTCAACGGCTGCTGCGCTCTCTCCAATAGTTCGGATTCCCAGCCGGGCCATTTACCGCGAACCCGAAAAGGCGATAAGCTGTTCGGTCGTCCGAGTGCGAACATAGATCGCATCGGCACATCGTTCGTTCTTGAAACACACGTACACCATACAGGCTCGTTTTTGGAGGCAGGGATGAGAAGGCATGTAATCGGGGCGGCAATAGCGATGCTGCTCGGATGTGCGCAGGCGTTCGCGCAACAGACGACCGGTAACATCACCGGCCGCGTCCTCGACCAGCAAGGCGCCGGCGTTCCGGGCGCAACTGTCACCGCGAAGAGCCCATCGACCGGGTTCACCCGAACTGAGGTCACTGACGCCGAGGGTGTCTACCGTCTCACCGGATTGCCTGTCGGCCCGTATGACGTCACCAGCGAGCTGGCCGGCTTCACCACCGTCGCCAGAAAGGACATCAACGTTGACGTGTCCGCGACGCTGACGGTCGACTTCAACCTCAAGGTCGCGTCCGTCGCCGAGACAGTCAACGTGATCGGCTCCTCCCCGCTGATCGAGACGACATCGTCGTCGGTGGGCGGAGTGGTGGACGTGAAGCGCATCGAAAGCCTGCCGCTCAACGGCCGCCAGTTCGCGAACCTCGCGGCCACGATTCCAGGTGTCGGCCTCGGCTTCCACAGCGACCCGACCAAGAGCACGCAGTTCTCGCCGCAGATTGCCGGCGGCAACGGCCGCAACCTGAACTACCAGATCGACGGCGGCGACAACAACGACGATACCGTCGGCGGTCTGCTGCAGCTCTTCCCGCTCGAAGCGATTCAGGAGTTCAACCTGATCACGTCGCGCTACAAGGCTGAGCACGGCCGCAGCAACGGCGGTGTGATGAACATCGTCACCAAGAGCGGCACCAACTTCTGGTCGGGCAGCGCGTTCGAGCTGTTTCGCGATACGAAGATGAACTCGCAAACGAAAACCGAGCAACTGAACGGCGTCGACAAGCAGGCGTACCGGCGCAACCAGTTCGGCGGCAGCTTCGGCGGGCCGATCGCCAAGGACAAGGCGCACTTCTTTGGAGCGGTGGAGCGGACGCAGCAGAACACCTTCCAGGCCGTGAATACGCTTGGCCTGTTTCCGAACCTCGATGGGATCTACGCGACGCCGTACCGGGAGAATCTCGTGACCGTGAAGGAATCGACCAATCTGAGCGCCGCGCAGTATCTGTCGGTGCGGTACGGCTACAACCAGAACACGCAGCCGTACGGCGTCGGCTCGTTGGCACCGCCGAACAACTGGGGCACGAGCACGAACAAGTTCAACTCGATCAACGCGAATCACAATTGGGTGGTCGGCAGCTCAAAGCTGAACGAGTTCATCTTCCAGTACGCCGATTTCGCCAACGCGATTACGGCGAGCAGCCTCGAGCCGCAGCAGACGTTTCCGAATCGGGTCTCGATTGGACAGAACACGAACACGCCGCAGCAGACCCAGCAGAAGAAGTGGCAGTTCCGCGACGATTTCTCGTGGCACATGGGGGGCTTTGGCGGCCTGGGCCATGACTTCCGGAGCGGCGTCAACTTCATCAACGAGCCGCGCCTGTTCCTGACGTTCAACACGGGGACCGGCGACTACGCGTATTCGCACTTGGACAACAACCTCAACGGTCCGATTCAGACGATCACCCTGAACGGCGGATCGGCCGAAGCCAACACGCCGATGAAACAGTACGCCGTGTACATCCAGGACGACTGGCGGGTGAACGACACCCTGACGCTGAACCTCGGGTTCCGCTACGACCTGGTCACCGGCATGGCGATCGACCAGACGAAGAATCCGAACTTCCTGATTCTCGACAGGGCGGGCAAGGCCGGCGCGCTGAACGGCATCACCGGTTTCGAGGACTTCGGCAAAACGCCTGAAGAGGACAGGAACAACGTCCAGCCGCGCGCCGGGTTTGCGTACGATCTTCGGGCGGACGGCAAGAATGTCATCCGCGGCGGTTACGGCCGGTACTACGATTTCGGCTACACGAATGCCAACATCCTGTTCGCGGCGGTGAACGCCACCGGCATCGGCGCCGGCACGGTTTACCAAGTCACGAACTCGAACGGAATCCGCAAAACCGACGGCACATTTTTCAGAGTCGGCGACCCGATCAGCAGCATCGCGCAGCCGAACGAGGCCGGTGGCGCGCTGCCTCTCAACTCCCACATCGCGTCACCGCGCATCAAGCAGCCATACACCGATCAACTCTCTCTGGGCTGGTCGCACCAACTCGACCCGGCCACTGCGGTGGACATCGATTATGTCTATTCCAGAGGGCGGGATCTTGGCTGGCGCCCGGCGTTGAACCAGCGCGACGGCAACCCGAGCGGGCCGCGCCACTATTCGGTGCTGCTCGCGCCGTACGGTACGTTCAGCCCGGCGAGCTTCACCATCGACATCAGCAACGGCCGCAGCCAGTACAGCGGTGTGAACTTCGGCATTCGCCGCCAGATGCGCAACCACGTCTCGTTCAACGCGTGGTACTCCCTGTCGCAGGCCCAAGGCACGTCGGGCAACGGCGCCGACGAGCTCAGTACAGGCAACATCCAGAACCATCTGGATCCGTTCGGCGCCGTCCAGTTCGGCCCAACGGGGCGCACCGATGCGCGTCATCGCATGACCGTCAGCGCGGTCATCGAGCTGCCGGCGGGATTCCAGGTCGCACCGATTTTTCGGTACCGGTCGGCGCTTCCGGTCGGCACCACGGAAGGTGTCGACCTCAATCAGAATGGCTCCAACAACGATATCGCGACGGAAGCGTTCGCGTTCGATGGGCTCGACAGCAACGGGAACGCCATCGTGAAAAGTCTCGGCTCGTGCGCGACGATTAACTGCGGCCGCGGCGCCGCGTTGTCGTCGCTGAACCTGCGCGTCTCGAAATCGTTCCGTCTGGTGGGATCGGCTCGAGTCGAGGCGATCGGTGAGGTGTTCAACCTGTTCAACGCTCTGAATCCGTCCGGATTCACCTTCGCACGCTTCACCGGGACCATCGCGAACAAGACGCCGAACGCAACATTCCTGCGACCGACGGCATACGCCGGCGATTTCCAGCAGACGGAGCAGCGGCTCGGACAGATCGGACTGCGCTTCTCTTTCTAGACCACGTACTCCGGCGACTTCCGCCGACCGGAACAGCGCGTCGGACAGATCGGACGTCGGTTCACGTTCTAGACGGGGTAGATAGGACCGGCGGGATACGCAGGCTCGGCAGGAGAAAGGGCGGGAAGGACAACCTTCCCGCCCTTTCTTGTCTCCCGGTGCGCGTCGCGGTGTTCCAATTCGGACACCGTTCGCATATGATTTCTGTTTTGTTGTCTCCATTTGTAAGTCGTAAGGAGGATGAACCCATGCGTCTGAGAACGCTGGCGATCGTTGCGGCGGCCGTGTTGGCAGCGACCACGGCGACGGCCCAAGTACAGCGCGGCACCATTGAAGGTGTCGTCAAAGACACATCCGGTGCCGTGCTGCCGGGTGTCACCATCGAAGCCAAGTCGGCCGCCGGCGCGGCCCTGAGCACTGTCTCCGATGCGACCGGTACTTTCCGCTTCCCGTCGGTCCAGCCCGGGGTATACCAGGTATCCGCAACGCTGGCGGGATTTCGATCCGCGTCGGTTCCCAACGTGGACGTCGCGCTGGGTGCGATTCGAAAAGTCGACTTCGCGCTCGCCGTGGCCGGCGTCGCCGAAACGGTGAACGTCGTCGCTGAATCCCCGGTCGTCGACACCAGGCAGAACACGCGGTCGACCGACATCCGCGCCGAGCAAATCGATCTGCTGCCGCACGGCCGCGACTTCACGACGCTCGTCACTCAGGCGCCAGGCGCGAACAACGAGGCCAAGCTGGGAGGGCTGTCCATCGACGGCGCCAGCGCCGGTGAAAACCGGTACATCGTGGACGGCATGGAGACGACGAACCTGCAGAACGGCTTGTCTGGTAAGGGCGTGATTGCAGATTTCGTCGAAGAAGTGCAGGTCCATTCGAGCGGCTACACCGCGGAGTACGGCGGCGCGATGGGCGGAGTCATCAATGTGGTCACGCGAAGCGGATCGAATGACTGGCACGGCTACGGTCTGTTCAACTGGCAAGGCGACACGCTCGAGAAAGGCCGCAGCCTGACCGGGCGCACCGGTTACCCAACGCTGCGGCAGAATCTCAACGACTCGAATATCGCCGAGTACATCACCTATCCCGAGGACAGTTACAACCGAGTCGAACCCAGCGCTGCCGGCGGCGGACCGCTCTCGAAGAATCGCGCGTGGTTCTTCGCCGCGTACCAGCCGGTGATTATTCCAATGGAGCGAACGCTGACACCGCTTGGCTCGACGTCACCCGTCACGGTGAAGCGGACCGATCAAGTGCAGAACATCATCGCCAACCAGACCGCACAACTCGGCGCGGACCTTCGATCGCGCGTGGCGTTCAATAACAGCTGGTCGAAGCAGCGCGGCATCCTGCCAACGCTGGATGGCACCGATCCTGTCGGCACGAACTACGCGAAGACCTCGACGTTCCCGAACTGGACGTTGTCGGGCAACGTGGACTGGGTGGCGTCGCCAAAGGTCTTTTTCGGTGTGCGCGGCGGCTATTACGACTCCGATCAACACGACTCCAACGTGACGGAGGAGCCGCGGATCATTTTCTCGAACACCACCAACATCGGACTCCCGGGCGTACCGGCGACCCTGCAGCGCGCGACGAATTTCGCGAGCATTCCGGCTGGGGCGAACAACAAGGTCGAGCGCGATCAGCAGACGCGCGCGTACTTCCAGGCCGACGCCACGTGGTACGGCAGGCTCGGCGGCCAGCATCAGTTCAAGTTCGGCGTGCAGGCCGATCGCCTCGGCAACAGCGTCCTCAGCGGCGAAGCACGCAATCGCGTCACGATTCGCTGGGACACTCCGCTGCCAAGCGGGCGCCCGTTGACGCGCGGCCCGTTCGGGTACTACTCGGTCCGCAGCAACGCGGTCGATCCGAAAAAGGGCTTCATCACCGAGGGCGACGTCCATACCACGAACATCGGACTCTTCGTGCAGGACGCGTGGACCGTCGCCTCGCGGTTGACGATCAACGCCGGCCTGCGTACGGAGCGTGAACGCGTGCCGACCTATACGTCGGGCGTGGACATTCCGAAGTTCGGCGTCGACTTCAGCTTCAAGGACAAGCTCGCGCCGCGCGTCGGGTTCGCGTACGACGTCCGAGGGGACGGCCGCACGAAGGCGTTCGGATCGTGGGGCATCTTCTACGACATCTTCAAGCTCGAGCTGCCGCGCGGATCGTTCGGCGGCGACAAATGGCTCGAGTACTATTACACGCTCGACACGCCGGACTGGACGACGCTGGTCAGCAGCAGCGGCTGCCCACCGGCGTGTGCCGGCACGCTGATTCGCGGGCCGATCGATTTCCGCCACCCGTCCTTCGGTTCCGACGCCATTGAGCCGGCGCTGAAGCCGATGAAGCAGCAGGAGGCGACCTTCGGCGTCGATCACGAGCTCGCGAACCACATGGCGGCGAGCGTGCGCTACGTGCACAAGCAGCTCGATCGCGCCATTGATGACACGGGATCGCTCGACGATCAGGGCAACGAGATCTACATCATCGCGAACCCGGGCGAGGGCCTCACCAAGCTCGCGTTCGCCGGCGTCGCGATGCCGCTGCCGCAGCGCGACTACGACAGCGTCGAGTTCGCGCTCGAGAGGCGGTTGTCCAACAACTGGTTCTTGCGGACGAGCTATCTGTGGAGCCGTCTGTTCGGCAACTACACGGGCTTGTCGCAGTCGGATGAAAACGGCCGCACCAGCCCGAACGTCGGCCGTGCGTACGATTTCCCGTTGATGATGTTCACGGGAACCGGCCAGGCGAGCTACGGGCGGCTGCCGACCGATCGGCCGCACCAGTTCAAGACGCAGTTCATTTATGTCTTCCCCACCGGGACGAGCGTCGGGCTGAACGAGTACGTCGCCAGCGGCATCCCGATGACGCGCGAGATCGGCGTCATCCCGCCAAGCAACTATCCGGTGCAGTACCTCGGTCGCTTCAGCGACGGCCGCACCGACATGTACTCGCAGACCGATCTGTATGTCCAACACGAGATCAAGCTGGCGGGCACGCGGCGGCTGCAGTTCAACGCGAACGTGCAGAACCTGTTCAACCAGCAGGCGGCGACCTCGAAGTTCACGACCCAGCAGAAGAGCACGAGCCTCACGATTGACGAGGCGCCGTTCTACGCCGGCCGGCTGAACTTCGCCACGCTCATTCAGCAGCAGAACATCGCGATCGACCCGCGATTCCTGTTGAACAGCGACTTCCAGCTGCCGATCACCGCACGCGTCGGCGTCAAGATTTTGTTCTAGTCCGACGCAACATCGGTTCCGGCCCCGCGGGTCCCACACCCGCGGGGCTTTTTCTCTGCAGATGCTCGGGAGGAGTCCATTGGGCCTCGCGACGATGACACTCATCGCGATCGTGCTCGCGCCGGCGCCGGCGCCGGTCGGGATGGCCCAGCGGGCGCCGCGGCTGTCACCGGAAGCGGAACGCGCACAGACGCATTACCGTGTCGGCGTCGATCTCCTGCGATCGGAAGATTTCGAGGGCGCGGTGAAAGCCTTCCAGTCCGCGATCGATCTGAACCCGAAGTTCACGCTCGCGTATTACGGGCTGGGCCGTTCGTTGATGGGTCTTCGTCGTTACGCGGGTGCGATCGATGCGTACGGGCAGTGCCGCGACTTGTACATCGCGCGAGCCGGTCAGAAATTCAGCGGGCAGATCGACGCGACGCGATACCGGCAGGATCGGCTCATGGAGCTGAACGAGCTCGCGCGCCAGTTTTCGACTGGTCCGCAGACGCAGCAGACGCAGGACACGCTCCGCCAGATTCAGAACGCGATTCGCCGGACGAATCTCGATGTAGAGATCGGCAGCAACATCGACATCGATGTCTCGGTGCCGGCGTTCGTCTCGGTCGCGCTCGGCAGCGCCTACTTCCGCGCGAATCGGATCGCCGATGCCGAGCGCGAGTACAAAGCGGCCATCGCGGCCGACGACAAGGCGGGCGAGGCGCACAACAACCTCGCTGTCGTCTACATGCTGACGAGCCGCGCGGAAGACGCGGCCAAGGAAGTCGCGCTGGCCGAGAAATCGGGATTTCGAGTGAACCCGGACCTGAAGCGCGACATCGCCGACCGCCGCAAGAAATAGCGCCGTCCCACCCCGCCCCTCCTGCCCTTCCTGCCCATCTTGCGTCCGTGCTACTATGTCGACCCTCGACGCATCTATGGACGACGTAAGAGACTACCTGCCGCTGTCGGCGCAGCAATTCCAGATCTTGCTCGCGCTGAGCGATGCCGAGCGCCACGGCTACGGCATCATCCTCGAGATTGCCGAGCGGACCGGCGGATCCATGCGCCTCGGCACCGGCACGCTCTACACGGCGCTCTCAGGTCTCGTCGACAACGAGATCATCGAAGACACCGACTCGCCACGGGCGCGTCGCGGAGCGGGGCGTAGGGGTCCCCGCGAAGCGCGTCCGGGGGGGAGGGGCCCCCGGAGTAATGAAGACGACTCTCGTCGCCGGTACTACCGATTAACGCCGTTCGGGAGGGCGGTGCTCGAAGCGGAGACGTCGCGCCTCGACGGGCTCGTCAAGCAGGCGCGCCGCAAAGGCGTGACGCCGGTCGGACGGCCGGCCCTCGGGACGCTGGGAACGTCGCCGCGAACGAAATGAACGCGCATCGCTGGCTCGTGTCGAGCGCGGTCCGCGGCTACCGATCGGCGCTGCGGTTGTGTCCGCGCCCGCTGCGCGAACGGTACGGCGACGACATGCGCCGCACGTTCGAGGATCGTTGCGAGAGCGAGGCATCGCGCGGTGCGCTCGCGATCGTGGCGCTGTTCACGCGCGAGCTGCTCGACCTTGCGTTGACGTCCTTTGCGCGCCGTGTAGGGGCGGACCCGGGTGTCCGCCCCGAAAATCGCGTCGATCGCCAAAGGAGACATCCCGTGGGCGCGCTCGCGCACGACATCCGTTATGCCATTCGCATGCTGTATCGCCAGCCGGCCTTCACCGCCGTCGCGGTGCTGACGCAGGCGCTCGGCATCGGCGCGACGACCGCCGTGTTCACCGTCGTCGACGGCGTGCTGCTGCGGCCGCTTCCCTACCGCGATCCCGACGCGATCGTGCAACTGCTGCACAGCCGCAACGGCCGGACGTCGATGTCGTACTCGCCTCCCAACTATCACGACGTCACCACCGAGAGCGGCGTCTTCTCCGAGTCGGCCGCCATCAGCCCCGCGACGGGAAGCGTCACGGGCAGCGGCGACCCGCAGCAGATCGAGGGCGCGTACGTGACGACCGGCTTCTTCAACGTGCTCGGCGTGACGCCGCGCTACGGCCGTGGATTCGTCGAGGCCGACGGCGTGAAGGGCAGCGACTCGGTCGTGATTCTGAGCGACGCGCTCTGGCGGCGCCTGTTCGGCGCGCGCCCGGACGTCGTCGGATCGACGATGCGGATGGATGGTGGAACGTTCACGATCGCCGGCGTCGCCCCGCCCGAAGTGACGATCCCGGCCGGCGCCGAGTTTTGGCGGCCGCTCGTCTTCACGCCGGACAACCTGAGCGACCGACAGCGCGGCGCGCAGTGGGTCGGCGCGATCGCGCGTCTCGAGCCCGGCGTCACGCTCGACCGGGCGCAGAACGCGATGGCCACCGTCGCGGAGCGGCTGTCCCGCGACTATCCGCGTACCAATCAGGGACGCACGATGAGCGCGACGCGCCTGCAGGATCGGATCGTGCGCGGCATCCGGCCCGCGCTGCTCATCCTGCTCGGCGCCGTCACGCTCGTGCTGCTCGTCGCGTGCGTCAACGTCGCGAACCTGCTGCTCGCCCGCGCGAACAGCCGCACGCGCGAGGTCGCCGTGCGCGCCGCCGTCGGCGCGGGGCGCGGGCGGCTGGTGCAGCAGTTCCTCGCCGAGAGCGTGGTGCTCGGGCTCGCCGGCGGGCTCGCGGGCCTGGTCGTCGCGTTCTGGTCGACGCGCGCGCTCGTCGCGCTCGGACCGGCCAGCATTCCGCGGCTCGCCGACGTCGGCATCGACTGGCGCGTGCTCGCGTTCACGGTCGCGACGGCCGCCCTCACGAGCGTCGTGTTCGGGCTCGTGCCGGCGCTCGCGAGCACCGGCGATACGGTGGCGCGGTTGATCTCGACCGCCGGGCGCGGATCGATGGGCCACGGCCGCACGCGGATCCGCAAGACGCTCGTCGTCTGCGAAATGGCGCTCGCCGTGGTCCTGCTCGTCGGCGCCGGATTGCTCATCCGCAGCTACCAGCGCATCAGCGACGTCAATCCCGGATTCTCACCGGATCATGTCCTGACGTTCACGATCTCGCTGCCCGAGGCGAAATACAAAACGATTGCGGCCGTCGGCCAGTTCATGCAGCAGTACGTGGCGCAGCTCGGCGCGCGTCCCGGCGTCGACAGCGCCGCCGCCGTGTACGGTCTTCCTCTCGACGACGGCTTCAGCGCGAGCTCGAGCTTCACGCGCGCCGGCGAGCCCGATTCCGCCGACACGCCGAGCGCCGGCATGCGCATCATCACGCCCGGCTACTTCAAGGCGCTGAGCATTCCGGTTCGCGCCGGACGCACGTTCACCGCGCGCGACGATGAAACCGCACCGGAGGTCGTCGTCATCAACGAAGAGGCGGCGCGGCGGTTCTGGCCCGGCAAGGACCCGATCGGGGAGCAGATTCATCTGGGCGTGCGGCTCGCCGACGGCGTGCGCAGCGGTCAGAAGACGATCGTCGGCGTCGTCGGCAACGTGAAGTTCGGCGGCCTCGATGTCTCGGCGCCGCCCGAGGTCTACCTGCCGCACGCGCAGCATCCGGTCAGCGATATGACGGTCGTCGTGCGTACGGCGGGCGATCCGATCGCGTTCGCGCCGGTCGCGCGCGCCGATCTCGCGGCGCTCGATCGCGAGCGGCCCCTCGCCGCCGTCCGGACCATGGACGAAGTGGTCGGCCGGTCGATTGCGGAGCGGCGGTTCACGATGCTGCTGCTCGCGGCGTTCGCCGCCGTGGCGGTCCTGCTCGCCGCGATCGGCGTCTACGGCGTCCTCGCGTACCTCGTCAGCCAGCGGACGCAGGAGATCGGCCTGCGGCTGGCGATCGGCGCCGCGCCGGACGACGTCGTGCGTCTGTTTCTCAGAGAAGGGGTGACGCTCGCGATCGTCGGCCTCGCCGCGGGACTGGCCGGCGCGCTCGTTGCCGGCCGCGCGCTGGACGCGCTGCTGTTCGGCGTCACATCCACGGATCCGATCACGTATGCCGGAGTCGCCGGCGCACTCGGCTTCGCCGCGCTCGCGGCCAGCTATTTCCCCGCCCGGCGCGCCGCGCGCGTCGATCCGATGATGGCGCTGCGGGCCGATTGAAATGACCCACAGGCCTCGCATGCACGCGGCGATCGTGAGGGTTCTCTGGGTCCTCAGCATCGCAGTCTGCTCGGCGCAGTCGACAACGGTCGGTCCGGACGCTATTCGATGCGCTGACTGCGGGTTGACCGGTCAGAAGCCGGCGCCCCCTGCCTTCGACATGCGGCAGATCGGTTTCATTGCGCAGCCGAGACCCGCGTACCTCGTCGATCGGACCGTGCAGGTCGACATCATCGCCCGCGTGCTCTCATCGTCGCCGCTCCTGCTGGAGGTTCTCGATTTTCAGGACCAGGTCGTCGACAGAAACAATGTGCCGCTCCAGAAGAATGTCAGGGTCGGACAACGTCCCGCGACGTGCGGCATCGAGCGAGTCGATGCGGTCGACCTGAAGTCGGAACGGACGCTGTCGGCGCTGCGGTTCGACGACGTGATCACCGCGCGGTGGATGTACAAACGGAATGAAAGAAAGCCCTCCGATTTTTTTGCCGCGACGCCGGTGCTGACCGACGTTCGCAGGATTTCTGAACCGATCCCGTACTTTCACAGCACGCCGCCGCACGAATCCTGCGCCAACCGTTCGGGCCGGCTGGTGATTTATCACGGACCGGTTGTGGATCTCGTCACCGTATTCAACGACGGCAGCATTCATTACCGGAATGCGCTCTCTCGCGTGTTCAGCCACGAAAGGCTGTCGGCTACGGAGCTCGCGGATCTGCTGAAGGCGTTCGGCTCGGCGGATTTCGACCAGATGCCGGGCAGCATTCCGGCGGCCGACAGCGCCGAACAATCAACCTTGACCTTGCTGGGCGCGCGCTATCAGAACGTCTCGATCGAGGGCCGCGAGGCGGCGCTGGCCTCACTGGTCCGTCGAATGGGCGATCTGGCGGCCAGAGCGACTTCACACACGCAGTTCGTGTTGACGGCCGGGAAGAAAACGAAAATCACGATCCTCGACTGGCCGTATCCGCAGATCGGGCTGGCGGATTTCCGCGACGTCAAGAACCGTGGGAACGCCGCGATGCAGGAGCGGCTGCCCGACGACTTTCTGAAGAAGCTGCCGCTGACGCGCGCTGCGAGCGGCTTCGACCAGGACCCGAACCGATACGCGTATTTTCTGCAGGCTGACAAGCTATATCGCGTGACCGGTAACCCGGGGTGCAGAGGCGACGAGCCGAACTGCAAGACCATCCAGAGCCTTGATGTCGCCGAGGTCCAGAGCGCCGAGGCGGCATTGAAGGCCATTCGGCTCGATTACCGAATCCCCGGATCGCTGCTCGGTGCCAGACCAAGCGGCTATCTGTGGTCTCCAGACATGGGTGTGAAACTCGCCGCTGTTCCCTCCCGCGGAGCGCTGATCGGCAAGGACGAATACGAGAAGCACAAGCCGGTCTACTTCGAAATCCTCAAGGCCAGGGGCGCCGGCTTGAACTTCATCGAAGACGGGTTCCTGTACGAACAGGTCAAACTCTGTCAGGTCGAGAATAGCTCTATCGAGGAGTGCCGGTAGCAACTTGGAACTTAGAACTTGGAACTTAGAACTCAGAAATCGACTTCGGACAACAGAACCGCGAACGCCAGAACCAGTAAAGCAAGCAGAATAGTGGAGTCGCTTCATGCCGGCCGTCAGCATCGCGGTGAGCTCGTTCGCCTCGTCGAGCAACGGCTGAACCTCCACGGCGGGCGCGAGGCCGCATCGACGAATCACCCTGAGCCAGTACAACGACTCCCGCATCTCCTTGAGGGAGATTGAATTTTTTGCTGCGAAATCTCGTCGAGAGTAGGCAGATTTTGCCTCCTCGATATTTGCGCCTGCCGACGTTGCCGCAGCTGCAAGTTGCCACGCGATTTCTCTGACGACGCCAGATTCCTTCGATAATCTGCGAGAAAACTGAACGACGTCGCACGCGAACTCGAACATCCGGTCGCGAAGGTCGGCTTTGCGTTCGTTGGCCATATCTATCCATCGAGCGCAATAACCGATCCGCGTCGGTTCGGAAGTTCCGAGTTTCAGTTCTAAGTTCTAAGTTCTAAGTTCTAAGTTCGTGAGTTCATTCCTCCGCCAGCGCGATGACCGGATCAACGCGCGACGCGCGGCGCGCCGGCAGGTAACACGCGGCGAGCGAGACGAGCGCGAGGACGGCCGCCGCGGCGGCGAGCGTGACCGGATCGGCCGGGCGCACGCCGAAGAGCACCGTCGCGGCGAAGCGGCCCGCTGCGACCGCGATCGCGAGCCCGATGACGACGGCCGCCGCCGTCAGCCGCGCCGCGCGGGCGACGACCTCGCGCAGGACGCGCCGGCTCGACGCGCCGAGCGCGAGGCGGATGCCGATTTCATGCGTCCGCTGCGCGACGGCGTACGACATCACGCCGTACACGCCCACCGCCGCGAGCAGCAGCGCCACGCCGGCGAACACGCCGAGCAGCGTGGCGAGAAACACCGGCTGACCCAGCGTCGCCGCGACAACGTCGTCGAGCGCGCGAGTGGCCCACATCGGTTGATCCTTGTCCACCGACCAGATCGCCTTCCGCACGTCATTCGCGACGCTCATCGGCGGGCCGGACGTGCGCGCGACGAGGCCCGAGAAGATGAGCGGGAACTGATAGTGCGACACGTAGAGCTGCGGCTGCGCCGGCTCGGTCGGCGACAGATGTTTGGTATCCCCGACGATGCCGACGATCGTGAGCGGGCCGGTGTCGGGCGTCGTGATGCGCGCTCCGATCGGATCCTCGTTCGGAAACGCGCCGCGCGCGAACGTGTCGTTGACGATCGCCACGTGCGGCGACGGGAGATCGTCACGGTCGGTGAAGTCGCGGCCGCGCAGGAGCGGAATCCGCAGCGTCCTGAAATAGTCGGGCGTGACGATGTGATACCGCGTCAGCGGCTCAGAGCCCTTTGCCGGCGGCGTACGGCCGTCGACGGCGTAGTTGGTGCTGCCCCAGTTGCCGCTGAACGGCACCGCGCGCACGAGCGCGGCCGACTGGACGCCCGGCACGGCACGCACCCGCTCGATGGCCTGCTTGAAGAACGCCGCAATCGATTCGGGCTGGCGGTACTTCGCCTGCGGCAGACGGAACTCGAGCGTGAACACGTTCGACGCGTCGAACCCGAGCGGCGCCTTCTGCACCGCCAGCAGACTTTGAATGAGCAGACCCGCAATCGCGACGAGCGCGACCGACAGCGCGACTTCGACGACGACCAGGACGTCGCGCGTCCGCCCGCCCGTGCTCGATCCGCGGCGGAAGCCGGCCTGTAACACATCGCGCAAATCGGGGCGCGACGTCCGCAGGGCCGGCGCGAGGCCGCAGATCAGCGCGACGAACAGCGCAACAGCCCCGGTGAACAGCAGCACGGTCGGGTCGAGCGCGATCACCTGCGGGATGGGGAAACCCCGCGGCGGCCGCAACGACGCGAGCGCCTGCAGCGCCCAGCGGCCGAGCAGCAGACCTACGACCGACGACACGCTCGCGAGCAGTCCGGCTTCGACCGCCAGCTGCCGCGTCACCGCCAGGCGGCTCGCGCCGAGCGCCGCGCGCAGCGCGAGCTCGCGCTGTCGATCGACCGCTCGCGCGAGCAGCAGGTTGCTGACGTTCACGCACGCGATGAACAGCACGGCGCCGACCGAGGCGAGCAGCAGGAACAGCGCCGTGCGCGATCCTCCGGCGATGCTCTCGTGCGCCATCTCGAGATCGACGCCGCGGCCCGCGTTCGTCAGCGGATCGACCGTCTGCAGACGCCGCGCGATCACGTCGAGATCGGCACGCGCGTTCGCCGTGGTGACGCCCTCCTTCAGGCGCGCAACCGCGATCATCGACACGCTGTCGAGACCGCGCGGCGACGGAAAGTGCGCGGCCGGGATGAAGACGTCGGCGTTGAGGAACCAGCCGTTGCCCGGCGCCGATCGGATGTCGACCGGCGCCAGCACG